>JAYUKZ010000209.1:0-51477 GCA_043763995.1 Fibrella sp. | reverse complement strand
TTTTTTTCAGGATCACCGGTTGCACCCGTCGGTGGTATCACCCTACAAAACCCTCAACGCCCTGCCCTACGTGCTGGCGGGGCTGTACCGGCAAAAACACCAGCTAGACGAAGTGGTACTGCTGGATACCCACGGCCACCTGGCCGAGTGCATAGCGTCCAGTTTGTTTTGGGTGAAAGACGGCCTCCTGCACACGCCTTCGCTCGAAACGGGATGCATCAACGGCATCGTCCGGCAGCAACTTATACGTACCTGGCCCGTTCGGGAGGGGCTGTTTCTGCCCGCCGTGCTCGACACCGCCGAGGCCGTTTTTTGCGCCAACGTCAACGGCATCCAGACCCTGCTGGGTACGTTGCCGCTGGCCATTCAACCCTTTACCGACCGACTTTTGGCGGGGGTGTCCGGTCAATTTCCAACCTGACACGCCTACACGAGAGTGGCTTCGCGGTGCGGCGTTTCGAGCCAGCCATCTTTCAGGCGCAACACCCGGTTGCCGTAGGCGGCGTTGGCCTCCGAGTGCGTCACCTGCACGATGGTCACGCCGTCTTTTTGGTTCAATTCTCGGAAAAGCTCCATAATCTCAATGGCCTGTGCCGAGTGCAGGTTGCCGGTGGGTTCGTCGGCAAAAATAACCTTTGGTTGCCCCACCACCGCCCGTGCCACGCCCACCAACTGCTGCTGCCCGCCCGATAACTGGCTGGGAAACAGGTCTTTCTTGGCCACAATGTTGAACCGATCCAGCACGTCGGCCACGCGGCTTTTGCGTTCACTACCCGAAACGCCTTTGTAAAGCAACGGGGTCTCGATGTTTTCGTACACCGTTAGCTCGTCGATGAGGTGGTAGGCCTGAAACACAAAGCCGATGTGGCTGCGGTGGAGTTCGGTGCGCTTTTTTTCCGACAGTTTCTGCACCGGCTCCTCCAGAAACCGGTATTCGCCCTCCGACGGTTCTTCCAGCATACCCAAAATATGGAGCAACGTACTCTTGCCCGACCCGCTCGGCCCCATGATGGAGACGAACTCACCGGACTGAATGGTCAGGTCAATATTCCGAAGCACGTAGGTACGGCCAAACCCCGCCGGGTAATGTTTTGAGACGCTGGAAAGCTGAATCATAAATAGCTGACTATAAGTTGGTTGAGATGATTACGATGGGTTTGTAGAGACGCAATACTTGCGTCTCCTCCTGCGTCAGCAATACGCCGAATACTAACGTACCTGGCCTGATACTCAGTTTATTGACACACTACCGGCGGTAGAACTGAGCCGCACCGGAATACCGCCGCCGTTCATCTTGCCCACAATGCGGTCTTTTTCGGCGGTGCCGCTGAAATTCTGGAGGGGCGCACTCACACGGTCGCCGTCCAGGTCCAGGTTCATGCCTTTGTCCATGGGCATCTGCACCCGCACACTCCCCGCCGAGGTAGAGAGTTTCACAAACTTGTCTACGCGGGTGAGGCTCACCTCCACGCCGCCCGCCGAGGTTTCGGCATCAATGCTCCCGGCCATGTTCCGCACCCGGATTCCCCCGCCCGACGTGTTGGCCACCAGTTCCCCGTCAATCCGGTCGCCACTGATGCTACCGCCCGACGTGCTGACCCGGATAACGCCGTTCAGCCCGGTTAGTTTAATACTGCCTCCCGACGTACCCAGCTTGATGTTCCCGTCCGAATCCGTGGCTTCGATGCTCCCCCCCGACGTTTCGAGGTCAATGCGCTCGTGACCACCCGTCAGCCGGATGCTGCCGCCCGACGTGCTGCCCTCAATGTCGCCCCGGAGGTCGGCCAGGTTCAGGCTTCCGCCCGATGTTTCGAACCGGAGTTTACCCGTGAGGCGGCTCATCTGAATACTACCGCCCGACGTGCTGATATCGGTGCTGAGGGCGCGGGGTGTGTAGAACCGGAAGCTGATACTGAGGCCCTTGTTGTTGTTCCACATCCAGTTGCCGCTCCCTTTGGCCTTAGCCGTGGCCACCAGGGTGCCCCCCTCCTGCCGAATGCTGATGTCATAGTTTTTCAGGCGGTCTTCCAGTTCTTCGCGGCTCAACGCAGCGCGGCCGTTCCAATTGTTGGGCCGAATAAATAGTTCGACCCGCGCCGTGGTGCCGCTGCCGCCCTCCACCGTCAGGCTCCCGCCCGATGTTTGGGCACGGAGGGCGTTGATACCCGTGAAGGTTTGCGTTTTGTAAGGCACCTCGTCGCCGGTGGTTGGGCAGGCGGCGGTTGGGATGGCGGGCAGGGTCAGCAGGGCCAACGCAGGCAAGAGAGAGAGCAGGGCAGTTTTCATAGGAAACGGGTTTTTCAGGTGTTTTTAACTGAAAAGATGCGCATTGCGCCGGGTACGTTGCACGGGCAACACGGGCCAGTATAAATAGGTCGTGGGAATATCGTGCCATTTTAATAACTATCTCATTATCAGTGTTATATTGATTATAGTTTGTCCGAAACTGGACAGTGCGGTATTGAAACCGGACAGTATGGAAGGGGTTGGTATCGGCGTATGGGCGTTGGCATATTGTTTATCGGCGTATTGGAATCGGCGTAGGGCGGAGCGGTCCCGCGTCCGGGCAAGCCCCGCCCCTACAAAGGAACCCCCGAAACAAGTTGGGAATAATTTCAAAGACGGCATTGTAGGGGCGGGGCTTGCCCGGACGCGGGACCGCTCCGCCCTACGCCGAATACGTTACGCCGAACCCGATACGCCGACGCAAACACACTCCATCGCCGCCCCCCTCAACTTTTGACCTGCCATCGGGGTTGAACGGGTATGAACTACGCCAGGTACGTGTCGGTGGCTTTGGCCAGTATGCTCAAGTTTGTGGGCGGGCCGTTGGCGGGGTTGGCCCTGCGCCTCTCCTGGCCCGAAACGGCCCTGTGTTCGGTGGCGGGCATGATGGCCAGCGTGTTGCTGGTGGTGTTTGCCGGTTCGGCTCTGGCAAGGGTACAGGCCCGCTACCGCAAAACGCCCGCCCGCCGGTTTTCCAAACGTACCAGGCTGGCGGTGCGCATCTGGCAACGGGCGGGGCTGGCGGGTATTGCCCTGCTCACGCCCATTTTGCTCACGCCCATTGGCGGCACGGCGTTGGCGGTGTCGTTCCGGGTACCGGTGGGGCGTATTCTGCTGGCCATGCTGTTGAGCGGTATTTTCTGGGGAATCATCATCTGCTGGAGCCTTTTCCAGCTACCGGGCCTGTTCCGCTAGACGGGCCGCGTCACCAACCGAACCGCGTGGGGGCTATCTTTGCCTTTCACCGTCAAAAGCATTTTTCCGTTGCGCGTCGTTCACCTTAATACGTACCAGAGCACCGGCGGGGCAGCCGTAGCGGCGGGGCGGCTCAACCGGTCGCTGAACGCGCTGGGTCTGGAAAGTACCCTGTTGGTGCAAGAGATGAGCCAGCCCGAAGCCAACGTAGAGGCTCTGGCCATCAGCTATTTAGCCAAAAAAATGGCGTTTGCCCGTTTCGCCGGGGAACGGCTGGCGTTTGTGCCCTTCGAGAAAGATAAATCCGTGCGGTTCCAATTTTCGCCCGCCACGCTGGGGGTCGATCTGACCTATAATTCGCTCATCCGACAGGCCGACGTACTGCATTTGCACTGGGTTAATTTCGGCTTTTTTTCCACCGATACCCTGACCAGTCTGCTACGGCTGAACAAACCCGTGGTCTGGACGATGCACGATATGTGGCCGTTTACGGGCGGGTGCCACCACAGCGGCCCGTGCCAGAATTACCAACGGGCCTGCGGCAACTGCACCCCGTTTTTGCGCCAGCCCGGCCCCAACGACCTCTCGCACCGGGGCTGGCTACGGAAGCAGGAAGCCTACTCGGCGGCCAATCTGGTGCCGGTGGGGTGCAGCGACTGGCTGGCCACCTGCGCCCGGAAAAGTGGACTGTTTCGCCCGTTTTCGGTGCTGAACATTCCCAATCCCATCGATACCGACCTGTTTTGGCCCGCCCCTAAAGCCGAGGCCCGGCAAGCCCTGGGTCTGCCCGCCAACCCCCGCCTCATCTTGTTTGCCGCCGCCAAAGTGAGCACGGCGGGCAAAGGCTTTGCCTATTTTCGGGAAGCCCTGCACCACCTACACCGCCAGTCGGAACACCCCGACGAGGTAGAACTACTCATTTTCGGCGCGGGCGACAAGGGGCTACTCCACGACCTGCCGTTTGCGTACCATTTTTTGGGGCCACTTACCGACATGACCCAAATCAGCCTGGCCTACGCCGCCGCCGACGTGTTCGTGATTCCGTCATTGGCCGAAAACCTGCCCAACACCATCATGGAATCACTGGCTTGCGGCACGCCCGTGGTGGGGTTCCGGGTAGGGGGCATCCCCGAAATGATTCAGCACCGGCAGTCGGGCTACCTGGCCGAATACAAGTCGGCAACAGATTTGGGCGCGGGCATAGCCTGGGTGCTGGGGCTGGGTGCCGACGAGTATGCCACCGTGGCCTACGCCGCCCGCCAGCACGTGCTCACCCACTACGACCAGGCCGTGGTGGCGGGCCACTACGCCAGTTTGTATGCGTCATTGTTGGGTGCGCTATGATTTCCATCATCACCGTAACCTACAATGCCGGGCCGTTTCTGGAACGGACAATAAAGAGCCTAATTGCGCAACAGAATATGCAGTTAGGCACTGATTATGAGTACCTTATCATCGACGGAGCCTCTACCGATGCGACACTGACGCTGATTCAGCAGTACGAAAAACACCTCTCCGGCTGGGAATCTGCACCCGACCGGGGCCTTTACGATGCTATGAACAAAGGGCTGCGCCGGGCCACCGGCGAGTATGTCTGGTTCATGAACGCCGGCGACGAACTCTACGACCCGCACACGCTGACCCGCCTGTTGGCGGCTATGCGTGACCCCCACACGGGCCGGGCCGATGTGTATTACGGCGACGCTCTCTTTGTTCGGAATGATGGTTCTGCCGTGGGCCTGCGCAGCCGGGTTACGCCGCACCGGTTGCCAGGTACGTTGCATTGGCAGGATATGGCCCTGGGTATGCGGGTAAGCCACCAGGCGTTTGTGGCCCGCCGCCGCCTGGCACCATACTACGTACCAGACAACCTCAGTGCCGATCTGGATTGGGAAATCCGGTGCCTGAAAGCCGCACAACGTACCTGCTGCCTGCCGTTTGTGCTGTGCCGCTACCTGGTGGGCGGGCTGTCCAAGCAACGCCACGCCCGGTCACTGTTCGACCGGTTTCGGGTGCTGGTCTGGCATTTTGGCCTTTGGCCCACCGTGCTCAATCACCTCCGCATCATAGCCCGACGACTGGTTCGGGTTGGGCGGGAGCATCAGGCAGAATAAACCGGATGGGTTTGCTGACTTGCTGGGGTAGCAGGGCAATGTCCAGCACCTGCCCCACACTGTCAACGTAGTGAAAAACCAGGTCTTTGATATAAGCCGGGTTAATCTCGTCGATGTCTTTGCGGTTTTTCACGCACAGAATAATCTCTTTCACACCCGCCCGGTTGGCGGCCAGGATTTTCTCTTTGATGCCCCCCACCGGCAAGACTTTTCCGCGCAGCGTCACCTCGCCGGTCATGGCCAAAAACGGACGAATCTTGCGTTGGGTGAAGATAGAGGCCATCGACGTGACCATCGTGATGCCCGCCGAAGGGCCATCTTTAGGCACGGCCCCCGCAGGTACGTGTACGTGTAGGTCGTAGTGGCTGAAAATACGGTAATCAATCCCAATCTCGTCGGCGTGGGCTTTTAAATACGAGAGGGCCGTCATCGCCGACTCTTTCATCACGTCGCCCAGTTGGCCCGATAGCGTCAGGGCACCTTTGCCCCGGCTCAGGCTGCTTTCGATCAGCAAAATTTCGCCGCCCACCTGCGTCCAGGCTAGGCCGGTTACAATGCCCGCAATGTCATCGTCGGAATACAGGTCTTTATCGAAGATTTCGGCACCCAGCAAGCGCGTCACGTCGGTGGGTTTGATGGCGGCGTTGTATGGTTCTTCCAACGCAATGGATTTGGTCACTTTCCTGACCATGGCCCCAATTTTCTGTTCCAGATTCCGCACGCCCGACTCGCGGGTGTAGCCTTCGATGATGCGCAGCACGGCTTTATCGTCAATGGTGAGGTCTTTGGGTTTCAGGCCGTGTTCTTTGCGCTGTTTCGGAATGAGGTACTTTTTGGCAATCTGCACTTTCTCTTCCACGGTATAGCCCGTCACGTCGATGATCTCCATCCTATCGCGCAGGGCGGGGTGAATGGTGTCGAGCGAGTTGGCGGTGGCAATGAAGAGGCACCGCGAGAGGTCAAATTCCACATCGAGGTAGTTGTCCACAAAGGTCGAATTCTGCTCAGGATCAAGCACTTCCAGCAACGCCGACGAGGGGTCGCCCCGAAAATCGCTGCTAACTTTGTCTATTTCGTCCAGAATAAACACCGGGTTTGCCGTGCCACATTTGCGGATATTCTGGATAATTTTTCCCGGCATGGCCCCGATATACGTCTTGCGGTGCCCCCGAATTTCGGCTTCGTCGTGAACGCCGCCCAGGGCCATGCGGCTGTATTTGCGGCCCAAAGCTTTGGCAATGGAACGGCCCAACGAGGTTTTGCCCACGCCCGGCGGGCCGTAGAGGCACAAAATGGGGGCTTTCATGCCGTCGGTGGCGCGTTCGCTTTTCAGTTTCAGCACGGCCAGGTATTCCAGCACCCGTTCTTTCACTTTTTCCAGCCCGAAATGGTCGCCGTCGAGCACTTTTTGCGCCCGCCGCAGGTCGAAATTATCTTTTGAGTATTCGCCCCAGGGCAGGTCAACCATCAACTCGATGTAGTTCATCGTGATGGGGTATTCGGGGGCCATGGGGTTGCTGCGCTGGAGTTTGCTCATCTCTTTGTCAAAATGCTCCCTCACTGCTTTAGGCCAGTTTTTTTTACTGGCTTTCAGCCGAAGCAACTCCATGTCGCGGTCGGGGTTGTCCATGCCCAACTCGTCTTGCAGCACTTTCATTTGCTGGCGCAGGTAATAATCGCGCTGTTGCTGATCGAGGTCCAGGCTGGCTTTGCTCTGTATTTCTCGCTTCAGTTCCAGCAACTGCACCTCTTTCAGCAAATACTCTAGCAGCAGTTGCGCCTGTTGCACGCCCTCCAGTTTTTCAAGCAACTTTTGCTTGTCGGCCACGTCGGCGTTGATGTTCGAGGACAAAAAGTGCAGCAAAAACATCGGGCTTTCAATATTATCCAGGGCCAGCCGGGCCTCCTGCGGAATCTCCGGGTTAAGGCGCAGAATTTTGTAGGCGGCTTCTTTCAGGGTCTGCAACAGGGCTTTCCCTTCTTTTTTGGTGGCGTTAGGGAAGGCATCGTCAATTTGGCGCACGGTGGCCGTCATGAAGGGGTCTTCCTGCGTGATTTTGGTCAGTTCAAACCGTTTTTTACCCTGAATGATAATCGTGATGTTGCCATCGGGCAGGGTAATCATTTTGATGATATAAGCCACCGTCCCAATCTGGTAGAGGTCGTCGGGGGTGGGTTCGTCCTGCTGCTGTTTGGTTTGTGCCACCACGCCAATGATGCGGTTGCCCTTGTAGGCTTTTTTCACCAGTCGAACGGACTTTTGCCGCCCCACCGTGACGGGCACCACCATGCCAGGGAACAACACGGTGTTACGGACAGGCAAAATGGGCAAGTGTTCGGGCACTTCGTAGTCCGCGTCGTCATCGTCGGGCGAACCCAGGGGTATCATTTCGATACCGTCCAAATCGGTATCGGCCAAGAACAGTCCGGCGGCTAAATCGTGTGGAAAAATCATAGGCGGTTCTGCCAAAGTGGCAGTTGGTAATGTCTTGAGTGGGGTCTGTTACAGACGGGGAAGCGAGCCACAAAGTGCGGCAAGGAATGTGCCAGCCGGGCGGGCGGGTGGGTGGCACTGCCACAAACGGGCGAACGGTGGAAAAATACGGCGGAATTCGGTCAAAACGATACGGCCTGTACGGGCTGATTGTTTCGGAAAACGAAGGTTTTCTTCTGTTGGTCAATCTGAATGGTCACTAAGTTAACCTGATCGCCGAAAACCTCCATCAAGATGTCCTGTTTCATCACGCTGTTTTTGAACAGCGCGGGGCCGGGGGCGGGCATTTCCAGGTACACCCACTGCGCGTCGGCCTCCGGTTCATAGCCCAGGTACGTATACGGGAGGGGTTTTCGCTGATTATCAGCCAGCAAAAAGTGGCGGCGGACGTACCGTTCCAACAGCGCGTCAGGTTTGGCCGGGCCAGCCAGCCGAACGGGTTTTCCTCCGTTTTCGCGGGTCAAGGCCAGTTCCAGGTCGTCGGTAAAGGCCCGGATGCTAACCTCCACGACCTTCGTTTTGGGGTTCACCTGCATCTGCGTCAGGCTGGTGTGGAAATCGTGGAAGGCCCCCCGGCCCCCGAAGGGGGAGACTGCTTTGGAAGGAGAGACCACCCCAAAAGGATAGACCAGAAACCAGGTTACTACTAGGAGGCGGAAGCTCCCCCTTTGAAGGGTGGGGAGCCTCATTTAAAGAAAATATCGTTCAGAAAAGCGTAGGCCATCAGGCAGAGCAGCAGCACCATGCCCACCCGCTGCGACCCTTCCACGAACTTATCAGACGGTTTGCGGCCCGATACCATTTCGTAGAGCAGCATGGTGGCATGGCCTCCGTCGAGGGCGGGGATGGGCAGGGCGTTCATAAAGGCCAGGGCCATCGAGATCAGGCCAGTCAGCCGCCAGAACCGGAGCCAGTCCCATTGGCCACCAAACTGTTTGGCAATGCCCACGGGGCCGCTCAGGGCTTTGTTGGCCGCCACCTGCCCCCTGAAAATCTTGCCAAACATCTGCACCTGCGCGTTCAGGGTGCCGAATGCCATCCGGGTACCCTCGCCCACGGCTTCGCCAAACGAATAGTCTTTGTGAGTGGCATTGAGCAAACTTTTCGGGAAGAAACCCAGCTTACCTTCTGCCGACACCGTGGGCCGGATAGTGAGGGCTTGGCCCGCCCGCTCCAGGGTCAGCGCAACGGTTTTGCCTTTGCTACCCTCCAGAGCCTGTTGCAGTTCATGGAAATAAACGATGGGCTTCGCGTCGAGGCTCGTAATCTTGTCGCCCGCCCGCAGGCCCGCCTTACCGCCGGGCGAATCGGGTACAACCTCACCCACCGTGAAGGGTTCGATGAGCATGACGAACTTTCCCGCCGATTTTTCGTCCGTAAACTGCTCTACCATATTGTTCGGAATCTCGATACGGAGGCGTTCTACTTTGCCCTCCGCTCCGGTACGTTCCACGGTGTAGTAGCTGTTGTTTCCCAGTAACACATCGGCACTGGTGATGTCGCCGAAATTCTCGAACGGTTTACCGTTGATTTCCACAATCCGGTCGCCGGTTTTGAGGCCAATTTGCTGCCCATATTCCAGGGCTACAATGCCGAACTTGGCATCTTTGGCCGAAATAAACGTCTTGCCCAGGCTGTAGGAAAGGGCCACAAAAATGGCGATACCCGTGATAATGTTGACGAAAATACCCCCCAGCATCACCACCAGCCGTTGCCAGGCGGGTTTGGCCCGAAACTCATACGGTTTAGCCGGTTCGTTCATGTGCGCCGTGTCCAGCGATTCGTCGATCATGCCCGAAATTTTCACGAACCCACCCAACGGAATGGCCCCGAGGCCGTATTCAGTATCACCTCTTTTGATGCTGAACACTTTTGGCGGAAAGCCAATAAAATACTGTTCCACGCGCATGCCGAACATACGAGCGGCTACCAGGTGCCCCAGTTCGTGGAGACCTACGAGGAACGAAAGGGCCAGCAAAAGCTGACCAACCATGATTACTGTTTCCATTGTGTTGTTTATCAGCCGCGCCGCGCTATGAGTTGGGCCAGCAAATCGGCTTTTTCCAGGTGCAGGTGATCGGCTATATCAGTTAAAATAACACTCAACGTGCCGATTTTGAGGGGTTCATGATTGGGGATAACAAAGCCCTGAATCATCAACGTTCAATGCCAATTATGGTTATGTGCAGGTAACACGCCAAGTCAAATTCAGGGTCGGCCTATCAAAAAAATAACCCTCGATGGCATCTTTAATCATCGCTTTTAGTTCGGCCAGCGTATCGCCCTGCGTGATAATCGAACCGTTGTCGAGTTTGGCGCGGGCAACGTACCCACCATCCTCATCGGGTTCAACCTGAAATTCTATCTCGTTCATGCTGTTCAGTGTCGTTACCCCAGTTTAAACAAAAGTGCTAATCTTTTCGGTCGCCAGGCGGCGGGTTTCTTTGTCGGTAGCCACGTAGTCGTCGTAGGTGGGGTTAGCTACGAATGATGCCCGCCCCATTGTTTCTTCGATCACATCCGAGATTCCCAGGAAACTGACCCGATCATGCAAAAACGCCTCCACCGCAATTTCGTTGGCTGCGTTGATGATACAGGGCATGTTCCCGCCCCGATCAAGGGCATCAAAGGCTAGTTGCAGATTGCGGAACGTCCCCAGATCGGGTTGCTCGAAGGTGAGCGATGGATAGTTGGCGAAGTTGAAACGCGGGAAATCGGATTTTAGCCGGTTGGGGTAGCCCAACGCAAACTGAATGGGCAACTTCATGTCGGGCAGGCCCATTTGGGCTTTCAAGCTCCCATCTTCAAACTGCACCAGCGAATGCACGATGCTCTGCGGATGCACCACCACCTCGATCTGATCGGGGCGCAGGTTAAACAGCCATTTGGCCTCAATCACCTCCAGCCCTTTGTTCATCAGCGTGGCCGAGTCAATCGTGATTTTGGCCCCCATCGTCCAGTTGGGGTGTTTCAGGGCCTGGACGCGGGTCACGGTTTCCAGGTACGTCCGGTCGCGCCCCCGGAACGGCCCGCCCGATGCGGTCAGGATAATTTTTTCGATGGGGTTATGAAACTCGCCCACCAGGCACTGAAAAATGGCCGAATGCTCCGAGTCGACGGGGTAAATATTCACGCCCCGTTCGGCGGCCATGCGCGTGATGAGGTCGCCCGCCACCACGAGCGTTTCTTTGTTAGCCAGGGCAATCGGCTTGCCCGCTTCGATGGCCCGAATGGTTGGCAGCAGGCCCGCGTAGCCCACCATCGCCGTCACCACCATATCCACGGTGTCCATTTGCACCACCTGCGCAATGGCGTTCAGGCCCGAATAGACCTTAATATCCAGCGGGTCGAGCGCAGCGAAAACGGTATCGTAGCGCGACTCGTCGGCGATCACCACCACATTGGGACGTACCTGACGGGCTTGTTCGATGAGTAGTTCTGCGTTTTGGTTGGCCGTCAGCACCTCCACGGCAAACTGATGGGGGTGGGCCAGGATCACCTCAATGGCCTGTGTGCCGATGGAGCCGGTAGAGCCAAGAATGGCAATGCGGCGTTTAGGGTTTGGGTTTATCATTCAAGTAAATCAGCGGACTGCAAATAGGCTCTTATCTCCTCAAGCGCGAAGGTAGCGTCATCCACGGCTTGTTGAGCGTCGGTCCTCGGCTTTGGCGAAGGTTTTCTCAACACGCTCTTTCACAGATCGATACCGTCTTTTTGAACAAACATGAGCAGAAATGTCCCGGCACGTTTATACTGCTCTGATAGGGTGGGCACGAAGGAAACATGAATTTGCTCTTTTTCCATATGACTGTAAGCCAGATCGAACAGGTCGTCCCGCCGAAGGTCAGCAGAAGTGGCCCCATCAATTACGGGCATCACATCAACGTCCGATTCGTCATGGAAATCACCACGGGCATAAGAGCCGAACAAGACCACTTTTTGTAGCTTATCACCGTAAAAGTCCACAAGTTCCCGTTTCACCTGAGCTAGTGTACGGCGGATAGGCTCCGGTACGTGGGCTAGTCGGTCGGGGGCTGTCAATTGCGCTTCCATACATCAAAGTTAATGCATCACCTGCAACAACCCCTCGGCCAATGACCGGTCGTTGCTTAACCGTCATACACATCCTGCCGGTTGCCGACCTTGACTATTTCGACGGTGACAATACTGTCATCCACGGTGTACAGCACTCGATAGTCGCCAGAACGAACCCGGTATGTGTTGGTGACACCTGTTAATTTTTTGCAGCTAGTGGGCCGGGGATTTTCAGCAAGCGAATCGATGAGTGTCGCTAACGTACTAACAACGGCTTTGGGTAGCTTGCGAAGTTGCTTGATGGCTGATTTGCGAAAAACAATTTCGTAGGCCATTAGTCGAGTAGACCGTCTTGTGTCAACTGGTCTTTTACCGCCAACCAGGGGATAACTTCCTCATTTTTGGTCAGTTCAAGGTCAAGCAGGTCTTCCAGTTCCTCTTGCAAATACAAAAAAACATCATGGCCTGACTGTCCACGCTGCCGTAGCTGGTCAAGGTCGATGACAATGGCTTTCTTACGGCCTTCGGCATCGGTCAGGTAGTTGATCGCTTCCATAACATCAAAGCTACTGCATTACCTGCAACAACCCGTCGGCCAGGGTGCGGTCGTTGCTCAGGCGGGGTACCTTGTTTTGCCCGCCCAGTTTGCCCTGGCTTTTCATGTATTGCTGGAACGCGCCGCGTGGCAAAGGGGTCAGTTTCAGCGGTTGCAGAATGGCCCCGGTAATCAGGTCGTCGTAATAGAGGTTCAGCTTGGCCAGGTACGTGTCCAGGTCGTGGGCGAAGCGGGCGGGGTCATGGGGCGGGCGGCCAAATTCGATCAGCCATTCGTGGTAGGGCAACCCCTCGGCGGGGCTCACCATGGGGGCAACGGTAAATTCAACCACTTCTGTTTCAGGCTGTTGCTGCATGGCATGGGCCAACGCACGTTCCACTTCCTCGCCAATGACGTGTTCGCCGAAGGCCGAAATAAAGTGCTTGATCCGCCCCGTGACCAGAATCCGGTGGGGGTTGCGGCTCACGAATTTTACGGTATCGCCCAGGGAATAGCCCCACAAGCCCGCGTTGTTGTTGATAATGACGGCGTAATTCCGGTTCAGTTCAACCTCCTCAACACTCAGGCGGGGCGGGTTTTGGTCGAAATACTGGTCGGCAGGTACGAACTCAAAATAGATGCCACTGTCGACCAGCAACAGTAGCCCTTCGGCATCCTGCGTGTCCTGGTAGGCAATAAACCCTTCCGAGGCCGGGTACGTCTCGATGCTGTCGATGCGCCGCCCGATGCTCTCGAACAGCCGGTCGCGGTAGGGCGCGAAATTCACACCGCCATAGACGAATACCGAAAAGTTGGGAAACACGTCTTTGATGGCCTTGCCGGTACGTACCTGAATGCGGTCGAAATACATCTGCACCCACGGCGGAATGCCCGAAATCAAAGACATGTCCTGCGTCAGGGTTTCATCGATAATGCGGTCAAGTTTGGTTTCCCAATCCTCAATCGTGTTGGTGTCGTAGCTCGGCATCTGATTTGCCCGCAGGTAGGCCGGAATGTGGTGATTGACAATGCCCGACAGCCGCCCGGTATAAATGCCCGCCGTTTCGCTCAACTCAGGGCTTCCCGACAGGAAGATCAGTTTTTTGTCCAGAAACGCCGAATTGCCGGTTTCGTCAACATAACAGAGCAGCGCGTCGCGGGCCGAGTTGATATGGTTGGGTAATGATTCGCGGGTGAGCGGAATGTATTTGGTGCCCGACGTGGTGCCCGATGTTTTGGCGAAATAGGCCGGTTTGCCGGGCCACAGAATATCCGGCTCCCCGTGCTTAACCCGCTCGATATACGGCTTCAGCTCTTCATAATCCCGAATGGGTACGGCCTGCCGGAAATCGGCTTGGGTACGTATGTCGGCGAAGTGATGGTCACGGCCAAACTGCGTGTTGGCGGCCCGGTCGATGAGGTGCCGGAACCAGCGTTGTTGTGCTTCGCCCGGCTGCTGCCGCCAGGCTTGCTGGCCCCGTCGCACCCAGCGGGCAACAGGTTTACTAAGAACAGAACGGATTCCCATGTAGCAAAGGTAAGGAGGCGCACCCCGTAGAGACGCATCACATGCGTCTCACTGCCCATGCATCTGGAGCTGAGTACGTAGAATTATGTTGTGAACTGCTCAACTAAACTTTTGAAACCTTGACCACCCAGGCAAGCCCTTACATCAGCAAGGGGTAGGTCGCCGTAATCGTTTATCATCCTTATCAAACCCTCTCGTCTATTTTGGAGTGATGGATGATTCAGATTGAAAATCGTTCTTGTCTTCTCGGACATTGCTCTTTGGCTATCGTTCAAGCCTTGTCGCTTTGGGACGATCTCGCCGGTCGCGGTGTATTCGAAATAATCCTCAGCCTTATCTGTAATCGGGTTGAGGAACGTGCCGTAATCGGCGGCGTTGATGCCAGAATGCCCGTCTTTGTAACGCGCACCAAAATCGTCGTCCATCGTGGCAACTACGAAGTTGCTCCAGTCGAATGTCAGTGTGGCAAACAGGCATTTCTTCCGGTAATGATCGATATGGCAGGCGAAAGGGTCGATGATAGGCACTTCTGTGTAGCCACACAAGCTGCCCTGCTCCTCGCACAACATATGCAGTCGGGATTCCTGGCTGATGTATTGATGGTTACGGGAGAAATCGTCCCAATTGGCCGGTTTATTTCGCCTAACGCAATCTGAAAACGCTGGTAGGGCCGCGCCTTTGTTCAACTTTCTCATTCGGCTTAGGCGGCTCGTTTGCGGCGGGCAATCTCAAGTTTCAGGCGGGTCAGGCCCAGGTCATCTTTGCCAAGCATTTGTTCCAGTTCGGCGAACCGACTCAGAAAATCGTCGGATTCATACTGATCTTCGTTGATAAGTCGGCCTAACTCGTTCAGCTTGTCTTCGACGGGTTTATAGCGCAAGCCTGTGATACCAAAGAAATCAAACAGGATATCGTCTTCAGGCTTACCGTAGGGGTCGAACGCAAACGTTTTAAGTACGCTCCGCCTGCTTTCTTTTCGCAGGATGTGCAACTGATTCTTTCGCATCCCCGACACAATACCGGGCGAATGGGTGGTGATTAGGTAATAGGCCAGAAAAAGGCTGACGTTGGGGTCGTCGGGCAGGAAGCGGGCAATGAAGTTGCGTTTCCATTCGGGGTGCAGGTACGTGTCGGGTTCGTCGAGCAGGAACAGGGTGTTCTCCCCCGTTGCCAGCAACTCCTGCAAGGCCATGATAATCAACAACTGCTTTTCGCCTTCACTCAGCCGGTCGTGCGGCACAATCAGACCCCCACTTTTTCGCAGGTCAACGTCGATGCGTTCGATCAGGCCGTTGGCCTGTAGCGTGACGAGATACTCGAACAGGCGTTTTTCCTGCCCATAGAAGCTCCAAACCTCGTAAAGCTGCGCCTGATTCTGTATGGTAAACGTGATGGCGTTTTCCTCGAAGGTGGCCTCGGTTCGGTCGCGCAGTACCTTCAGAAAATTACGTAAATCGCCCGCTGCGCCCCAAAAACCCTGGGCGTTGCTGCTCTTTTTGGCCCAGGTTGGCTTTTTGATCTGAATCGTGACGCGCTCAAACGGCTGCGTGGGGTCAAGTTGAAAGTCGGTTGCGAGCCGCTCAGGTACGTTGCCGTATTGAAAGCAGAGCAACCCAACGAGCAGAGCCGGGAAATTGGCCGGTTTGAAATAGAATAGGTCGGGGTTGGTTTGCAGCTCGCCGTCGAGCGTACCCATAATCATCGCTTGTTGGTAAGCATCGGTCAGCGATTCCAGCACGGTCGAAATGCCAGAGTAGTAAAGCACAACATTAGCCGGAAGCAGATACTGCACAGGCCGGACGGTGTACCCCTCGTCCTGCAAAAATGTGCTGAGTTGGTCTGAAGTTTCGTGGGTACGTCCATCATCGGCCCGAACCAAAACACTTACTCCTTCATCATAGGTGAATTGCACCGCCAGCGATCCGTTATATGTGTATTGAATAGACTCCCTGTTCTCCTGTTCATAACCAAAGCCGACCTGCGGGCCGGTTGACAATACATACGATAAACGAAACGCAAACGGGAAAGCAGCTTTATAAAGATCGGCGACGGTGCGCTGCCGATATAACCCTGTAAAAATTAGCGTCAAGCACTCTACTACGGTTGTCTTGCCCGACCCGTTTTCGCCAATCAGTACCGCTACAGAGGTTGCTTCATCAAACCGTAGCGTGAAATCCTGCAAGACTTTGTAGTCTTTTATGTAAAGCTCTTGCAACCTCATGACGCAAACAGTTCAGCTTCGAAGTCATTGATCGAATCCCGAAATTGTATCTCTTTATTTTTTCGTAGGTTTTCAATTTCAAAATTCCATGAATCGAGTTTATCTACTATCTTATTCTGAATATCAATAGACGGAAGAGGAAATAGTACCTTAATTAAGTTATTAATTCCCAGTTCTGTTTGTTTAGTTGATTGAGCAGACTTAATGCTGTTAACTTGTGCTTGACCGTACTCACTATTAAATAAGTACATAAAATATTTAGGACTGATAATTGACTTATTTAGACGTAGACAAAGCACGTGACTATCATACAGCAGGCCTACTTGGTCTTCATTAACAATGGCTGACCTACCAATTGTACCCTCTCCGGTTGAGTTGATCAGAATATCGCTAAACAACGTAAAATTTTCTTGTTCAATTTTCTCAATCCATTCTTTGCTAACTTCCTTAGAATACTGTTTATCAACAACGCTCCAACGAACACATTTTTGGTTTAATATGAAATAGCCTGAATTAATTTGATAAACGGGACTTTTACCCCTAAATACGTTTAAAGTAAGATTGGGATTTTCTTCCAAACTAGTAACCTCATATTTTGAAGAACTAAAATTTAACTGGCCCAGTATCCGGTTGATACTCCACTCACTGACACTCTGAAATGGTATAAATTGTAAGCCTTTGGAAACAACCTTTTGACGGGGAGCTTGTAATCCCAGAGAGGCGAACAGGTATTCTTTGATGCCCGATTGCAGTACCTCTGCTCCCTCAATCAATCGTTCAGCTTCTGTAATTCGGGCGTTGTAGGCGGCTACGATACGGTCTTGCTCTTCGAGGGAAGGGAGTGGAATTTTAATGTTCAGAAACTGCGTTTCATCGACCCGCTGCCGACCCGTGGTGCCGCTGCTACTGTTTTGGCAGATGCTCAAAAACTCTTTCGTTGATGAAACGAGCGTCAGGAACGCCGGGTTGATGCGGCTCGTGTCTACGTCGTAGCTCAGAAAGTCGGCGGTCGTTACGGCCCCGTCGAGGTCGGGCGGCACCAGCCCAAACGCGCCGTTGCGGGCATCTATTTTCGACATAATGAATTGCCCCGGCGCGACCACAAACTGCCGCTTGGTGCCGATGTTGCGGCCCCATTCTTCGTCGCGTTTCAGAACGCCCTTCGTGTAGAGCCGGATGGTCACGCGGGCGTACAGCACCTCGTCCTGAATCTGGATTATATGGCGGTTTCGTTTCAGAAAATCGCCGATACGGGCAAGCGGGAATGTATTTCTATAACGTGAGCGGTTTTCGCGCAGGTAGCGTACACTCCAGTTAACGAGGTCGTTGAAGGCCACAAATTCAAGCGCGGGGGGCGGGGCCGTTGTCATCATGTTGTCTGCGTCTGTCCATAGAGTACCGCCGACTCATTGCCTATCCAACGCATCAGGGTTTTATCGGTATTGGCTTCGTAGCGGACCGTCAGATAATGGTCGTCCCAGAGTTTTTCGGCGCGGCGATAAGCCGTAAATTCTGCTGCAAGGGGTTCCAGTTCGTTGTCGCAGGGTGCCCCGGTGGAGCTGATGCCCGCTTTTTCGACTTCGGCAATCGGAACCGGGTAGTCGAACGCCTTTTTCATGTAGGTACGTACCTCGGCCTCGATAGTCTGTTGAATTTCGGTCTGCCGGGCGCGGAGTTCTTTTTTCTCGTTGGCGGGCACGGCATCTTTTCCGCGTTTCGTCAGGTTGTTCAGGATGTTGTTCCACTCTACCACGTACCTGTCCCAGGCCTGCCGGTTGGCTTCGGCTTTGAGCGTGTGCCAGTGGTCGGCCTCGTTGGTCGTGAACTTCCGTAAAAACACAATACTGGGTTTCACCGTAGCCCCCGATGCCACAAACACGTCTTGCGGAATCGACGTAATAAAGATCAGTTTCGCCCGGCTCTCGAAGAAGTCACGTACCTTCTGTAGCATCGGGTTGTTGAGTACGCCCTCGGGCAGCACCACGCCCAAGCGGCCACCGGGGCGTAGCAGATTCAGGCAGCGTTCGATAAACAGCACCTCCGTCAGCGACGACAGCTTACCCGTATAATATTGATCAAGTACCGCTTCGCCAACATGATCGTTGATTTGGCTGAGGGCTTTTTGGTCGTAATCGGCCCCATAGCGAGTGCGATAGAGTTTAAGTTTTTCGGGGTCAGTTTCTTTGTCGGCCTCGGTAATCTTCAACGATTTTTCGACGCGGGCACCAAACGGCGGATTGGTCAAAATCACGTCGAAACGTTCTTCAAAAATGCCATTGATGTTCAGTAGGCCGTCGTTGTGATGTACGCCCCCGTGGCCGTCGCCGTGCATAATCATATTCATCTTGGCAGTCCGGGCCATACGGGGGTTGGCATCGGTACCGTAGATGCAATCATAGGACAGTTTGCGCAGGCGGCTATTGGTGTTGTGAATATCTAACTCATAGTTGAGTTTATTGAAATGATCATTTACAAGCTCATCGGTAGTGGCTTTCTGTTTAGCCGAGGCTTTTTCATAATCTGCCGTATAAAATTGAGTTTTGATAGTCTCTTTGGCTTTATGAATGTCTTCTTCTATTTTACCACGTACATATTCAAAGGCTTTGATCAGAAACCCTCCACTGCCACAGCAGGGATCACAAATAACCTCGCCCTCTTGTGGATCGAGTATATCAACAATAAAATCAACGACGGTGCGGGGCGTGAAAAACTGCCCCAACTCACCACGAAACGTTCGTCCGAGAAATTGCTCAAAGGCAATACCTTTCACGTCGTCCGACGTTTTCGACAAATTATATTTTTGTAGTTCTTTTACGATAGCTTCAAAGCTATTTTCCCGAATACGGATTGACTCGTTGGTGTCGAACAAGTTATCGTTTTTAAAGTCTTCTTTCGTACTTTCAAAAAGTTGTTGATAGAACGGAAGGCTATTAGCCGAACGATACCGTTCGTAACTAATCTTATCTTGCCTAAACTGTTCTTCAGAGAAGATTTGCCCTTTATCGTTTGTTCGCTCGTATCGAATTTTAATAAACAAAATTTTTGAAATCTCGTCAAAAGCAGCTTCGGGCGAAAGTTTATCGTTGTTCCGAATGATGTTGTGGCATTTGAACAACAGCTTTGAGAACTCGTCGCGTGTAAACGCTTTCGTCTGACTGAGCAGGTCTTTCAGCTTCCGTTCGTTGTTAACATCTTTCGCGGTCGGAATATCAACAATTTCGATTAGTCGTTTGGGTATTTTGCCTTTAACAACCTGAAATATGCGCGTTTCTTTCAGGTTAGTCGTAACAAAAAAATCGGCACCCGCCCACGATGCATAGTTATAGCCCTGAAAATAATCATCTTCCCGAATCGTAATATATTCGGCCTTGCATTCGACAACAATGATTGGGCTGTTTTCCTCGGTTTTATCTTCCTTCGACTTCCAGATAACAATATCGGCCCGCGCCTGTCCTTGCCCGCGCTGCGAATTATTCACCTGAATTTCCTGCCCCATCTGGGCCTGGCTATACCCATATTGCTCACTGAGCCGGGTAATATATTCTTGCCGAACCTGCTCTTCGGGTGTGGCATTCAGTTCTTTCCCTTTGAGGGGGGCAAAAATTTTTGAAGGACGTTCCTTTACATTGGCTGTCATAAGCGTGGGGGCAATTACTACGTTGAGTTGCAAATTACGTAAAGTTCAACCGGGAATAAGATAAGTAGTATGACAGGTCACGTAACGACCTATCGTGGGAGCCTCTACTTATTGAGTGATCACGTTGCTTTTATCGCTCGCTTCTGACCTGAATGTACTTGGTTGACTGTTTTAAGGCTTGTTTGGCACCCTGCTTACCCGATGCTCCCCGTCAAACACTAAAAACCGCCGCGTTGCTATACCCTTCCTGCTCGCCGCCGTGGCAGTAGCCCAGCATATTGGTAAGGAGTTGGGTTTGGCCAATCTGGATAGGGGGCTGGTTGGCGTGGCTGTGGCCGTAGAGCCAATAGGCGGGTTGGGTGGCCAGAATTAGGTCGTCTAGGTCATTGGCAAAGCCCTGTTCCAGCACACTGCCCGCGTGGCGCGGGTGAACACACCGCAACGAGGGCATGTGGTGGGTGACGACTATGGTAGGTTCGGGCACACGCCGGGAAAGTTCGCGCTGCAAAAACGCCCGCGCCGGGCCGTGCAGGTCGCGGGAGTAAACGGAGGGGTGCAGCATACGCCCCCGGTAGGTGATAAGCTGAAAATCGGCCATGTTGTGTTTGAAGGTAAACTCGTTCACCTGGTCGATTTGGCTCCAAAGCGTGGCGAAAACGAACCGCACCCCGCCGTAGGTACGTGTGGTGTTATTGAGTAGAAACACGTTGGGCAACAGGGCTTCCTGCAACGGTTCATCGAGCAGCCGGGCATCCAGACTACGGTAAAATTCGTGGTTGCCGGGTATGTAGTAGACCTGCGCAAACTGCCTCGACAGCGTTTTGAAGAGCGTTTTCTCCAGCGGTCGGGTTTTGTAGTAGTTCAGGCTTGTAACGTCGCCCGCCAGCACCAGCACGTCACCAAGCGGCTCAATGGGGTGGGTTTCCAGGTACGTGGCGTTCTGGCCAAATTCCAGGTGGAGGTCGGAAACGTACTGAACAACCATGCCGGGCTAGGTGCGGCGGAGTTTGGCCTCGATGGTTTGCTGGGTGTGGGGCACGGCCCGGAGGCGTTCTTTGGGAATAAGCTTGCCCGAATCGATGCAGACCCCGTAGGTGCCGTTTTTAATGCGCACCATCGCCGACTCGAGTTGGTTGGTGAACTTCTGCAGCCGGGCGGCCAACTGGCTCAGGTTTTCCCGCTCGCTGGTGTCGGCCCCGTCTTCCAGCAGTTTCGAGTTACCAGAGGTGTTATCGGTGCCCGAATCGTTGCGCTTGCTGAGGGCCTGTTTAATGTAGTTTAGCTCGCTCCGGGTGGCTTCCAGCTTTTGCGAAATCAAGACCGCAAACTCCGCCAAATCATCTTCCGAATACCGCTTTCTTTCCTCCTGAATCATTTGTTGCTTAGAGTGCTAAGTGGGGAGTTGCCCCCCAAGGCAACATGCTGCAAAAGTACGACACTACCCCCGTTTTGACAACGAACCACCTTTGATGTGCTGATTTTTATGGAAATTTACCCAATTGGTTTACCCAAAAACAACGGTGTATTATTTCGGTAAATCAGCAATAAAGCACAGTCTGTTCGGTTAATGAGGGAAGTAAGAAAAGATTCTACGCTTTGTGGATATAAAACGATTCCCAGATAAAATTGTCTTTTATCCGAGGCGACAAGTTAATGAGTATGTTTACAGCGTCGGTTACGCCAGCCGACCTACGCCACAGTCATAAACCCGATGGTAATGGGATACATTGAGCCTGCTCCGATTAAAGACAAAGAGAACCCTCTCCAATCCATGATGTCGCGTTTCGACGCAGCGGCCAAACTGGTCGGCATCAGCGATGAGATGTACGATATTTTGAAAGTACCCGCCCGGCAAGTCATTGTGGGCTTGCCCGTAACGATGGACAACGGCAGCATCCGGGTATTTGAAGGCTACCGCGTCATTCACTCCAATATTCTTGGCCCCTCCAAAGGCGGTATCCGCCTCGACCCCGCCGTGCACCTGGACGAGGTACGTGCCCTGGCCGCCTGGATGACCTGGAAATGCGCCGTAGTGGATATTCCTTACGGCGGGGCCAAAGGCGGCATTGCCTGCAACCCCCGCGAGATGTCGGCGGGCGAAATTGAACGGCTCATCCGGGCCTATACCGTGCAGATGCTCGACGTGTTTGGCCCCGACCGCGACATTCCGGCCCCCGACATGGGCACCGGCCCCCGCGAGATGGCCTGGATTGTAGACGAGTATTCGAAGGCCAAAGGCATGACCGTCAACGGCGTAGTGACGGGTAAACCCCTGGTACTGGGCGGCTCGTTGGGCCGCACCGAAGCCACGGGCCGGGGCGTGACGGTAGCCGCGCTGGCCGCCATGGACAAGCTACGCATGAACCCTTACCGGGCCTCGGCGGCCATTCAGGGGTTTGGCAACGTGGGGTCATTTGCCGCCGAACTCCTGCACGAACGCGGCGTGACAGTCAACGCCATCAGCGACATTTCGGGCGGCTATTACAACGACCGGGGCATTGACATTACCGCCGCGCTGGCCTACCGCAACGCCAACAAAGGGACCCTGGAGGGTTTTACGGGGGCCGAAAAAATCAGCAACGAAGAGCTGCTGGCCCTGGCCGTAGACGTGCTGGTGCCCGCCGCCAAAGAAGACGTGATTACCGACGAAAACGCCGACAGCATTCAGGCCCGCATGATTGTGGAAGGTGCCAACGGCCCCACCTCGGCCTCTGCCGACGAGATCATCAACAGCAAGGGCATCATGGTGGTGCCCGATATTCTGGCCAATGCCGGGGGTGTAACGGTCTCCTATTTTGAGTGGGTGCAGAACCGCATCGGCTACAAATGGACGCTGGACAGAATTAACCGCCGCGCCGACCGCGTGATGAAAGATGCCTTCGACCGGGTGTTCGAGACCTCGCAGAAATACAAAGTGCCCATGCGCCTGGCGGCCTACATGGTGGCCATCGAAAAAGTAGCCAGTACCTACAAATACCGGGGGGGCTACTAGGTTCCGGCAACCAACGATTTGCCGAAACGAACGTCGGCCTCTTCAAACAGGAGCCGACGTCTTTTGCGCCGCGCCCAGGTACGTTACTGCACCGAAAATGGCAGGTCAGTTAGGGCCATTGCCTTGATTTTCAAGGTATTTTAGACAAAACAATAAACCGGGGGCAGGTACTGGTCGTTACACCATCACGACCGGACGAACCGGCCCGGTTATACCAAATACATATGAAAAATCTAGGCCGATTTGGTGCCGTACTCTATTTCGCGGCGGTGTTCTTTGTGGTGTTTCATAACGCCAATTTTGAGCTTCGCGGGCTGCTCGACGTGCGTCTGCTGGTCATGCTCCTGATGGGCGTACTCGGTTTTGTGGCCTTGTTGATTGTGGTTAAAGAAGAGTTCGACGAACCAAACCCCTAGTAGGTTGGGGCAACGCTTACGCTGGAGAGGGGGTACGTCTGCTACTTCGGCATTTTGCCGGTCTTATTCATTGGTTCCTGCCTCTGTGGGGTTATTCCGGTGTTCGACTTCAGCAGCCAAGTCTTCAATAACCTGCCCGGTGGGGTCGTAAGGAATGAAACCGTAGTTATCCTTCCCCACGGTCTTATCCAGTTTGGCCAGAATCTGATCTGGTCTGTCGTATGGGCCGGCAATAAACAGCGGTTGCCCCGCAAAGCCACACTCCAGCTCAAGCAGTTCTACTTCGTCGGTATCTTCATCCAACACATACCGCGATGCGGCCCAATCGCCATCCTGCGGCCTGATGCCCAGGTCTTGGGCATAGGCAATGCCGCCGTAGACCACATTGTGGGCCACCCGGTAGTCAACGATGGTAAGCGTCTGTAATTCGTCAAAGTCGAGCATCAGTTCACGGTACTCGTCTGCGGGGTAGTTAACCCGGTAGGATGTTTGCTTCAGCCCCATGCATTTCAAGTCTACCAGGTACGTACCCACGGTATAGTTGCCGTTTTTATGTTGCCGGGCCACCACAACTGTAATGGGTTGCAGATCCTGTTCTTGCCAGTTATCGCTCACCCAGCATTCAGCAATGGGTAGCCGACGAGCCATGCCGCTGAGCAGATATTGCTTGTCCGATTGGGGCACTGCTGCCGGAGCTGTTTGGGGTTTCTTCTTTTTATTGGGCTTGCGCATAGTGGTAGCGTATGGCCGATGGTAGAGCCGGGGGTATGAAGGGAAAAATTGGCTACTGACTCACCGAACAGTAGTCAGCAGGCGGGCTGGTTCGTCCAGAAAAAAGGTAAGCTGCGTAACCTGCCGTTGCCATCCGCCGAGGCCCGTTATCAGTAGTGGTTCATTGCCTATCAAAAGCACATTGGGAGTGGTCAGGAGGGCGGCGTTGAGCAAACCCGGCTGTTTGGGAGGCGTATCGGTGATGTATGAAAGAGACGCTATCCGTGAGAAGGGAATCACAGCTTGCCAGCGCAAGTCGAGCCGGAGGTGGAGGGCATCAGGCGTACAGTAAGAAGGTCGTAACCGACTGGTATTGAGTAGCGCAAGCAGTACCAGGCAACCATAGAAACTCAGACCCGTGGCCCAAAATGCGGCAGCGGGCCACCAACGCAACAACAACAGATGCCCCACGCCTACCTCAACACTGGTTACGAGCAGTAGCCCCCAAAGCAGTGCCAATTGTCCTGAATTGCGGTGAGTGGTGAGGGGCGTTGCCCCAGCCGGTGCGTTCGTGGGAAGCCACCAGCCCAGTAGCGCGTACTGCAACATCGTGCCTTCAGCCAAAATGAAGTGGGCCACATGACTGCCAAAAATAGCGGCCAGCGCGCCTTGCCGGGCCACGTCAGCGGGTTGAGTACGTCGAAGGAGCCGGTAAGTATTGCTGACGGTGCGAAACCGCCAGATAGCTACCGTCAGCAGTCCCGCTTCCAGAATAATCAACAGCACCGGCCAGCCTAATACGGGTGCCGGGCCGGGAATCCACGCCATTGCTAGCCGCAACAAGCCCACACCCACCAGCCCCACGCGCCCTACCGACCAGCCTCGTGAGCGAGCGATCAGGAAATATACCCCCGCCAGGGGCCAAACCGTGAAGTCGAACAGCAGGGCAGTATGTAGCAGAGTAGTATGAGCCGTGTAGCTCGGTGAGGGCAACACCACGAGTCGGGTCAGTAGCACCAGCCCTACGTAGAGCAACAATAATAACGGAAGTACGTAACGGGGCGAACTTAAGCGGGAAACGTTCATAGAAATCAGTGTTGCGGTACGTACCTGTAACTACCCAGACGCAAGTATCTACCCAGACGCAAGTATTGCGTCTCTACACAACTCGGCCACAATTCGCTCGGAATCGAGGCGGATACCGCGCAGGATGCCGGTCAGGGGCGTTTGGAAACCCAGGAAATACAAACCCCTCAGGGCGGGGCTAGTGTCCCAGAGGCCACGGGGATAGCCCTTTTCGTTCAAAATCTTTCGAGATAATTCGGGGGTCAGCAAATCGGCAAGACCAGTGCGGTAGCCGGTGGCCAGCACAATGGCCTCGAACGGCTCCTCACGCCCATCGGTGAAGCCAACGCTGTGCGGCCCGACGGTTTCGATGCCCGGACGCACGGCAATGGTACCGGCCTTGATCTGCGCCACCGTACCCAGGTCGATTACCGGAATTTTGCCCAACACCCGAATCTGGTACGAGGCCGAATAGGGCGGCGTTTCCAGCCCGTAGCGAGACAAATTGCCGATGGTCAGTTTCTGCGACACGCGGGCCGAGAGGTCGTAGAACCAGTTCGGGAATTTAGACAGCAATATGGCCGAAGGTTGGGTGGGGCGGCCAAACAGATCACGTTGCACAATGTTGACCGGCCCCCGCACCGAGAGCGTAGGGTGTGCGCCCTGCTCCTGCAAATCGAGCGCAATTTCGGCCCCGGTGTTGCCCATGCCCACCACCAGCACCCGCCGCCCCCGGAAGGCCGCGCCCGTGCGGTAGTCGCGGCTGTGAAGCACAGTGCCCGCAAAATCAGGCAGGCCAGGTACGGTAGAGGGGCGGTTGGGAATACGGTTGTAGCCGGTGCAGATCACCACGTTGGTGGCCTCGAACACGTCGGTTTCGGTTTCCACCCGCCACGCGCCCACCTGCCCACTCACGCGCACCACGCGCTGCTTGAGCAAGGGCTTGATGCCGAAATACGCCACGTAATCGTCCAGGTACGTTACAAATTCGTCGCGGGACACATAGGTGGGCGCGTGGGCGGGGTAAGGCCGGTGGGGCAACGCCGATTCTTCTTTCACCGTGTGCAACCGAAGCCGGTCGTAGTGGTTTCGCCACGAATGGCCAATATTATCTCCGGCTTCGAGCAATGTGAACGGTTGCCCCCGGTGGGCCAGCCGCCCGGCCACGGCCAACCCCGCCGGCCCAGCCCCAATGATAAGCGTATGATGTTGCGTTGACTTGTTCATTATACTGGCTACTTACCCCAACAAAAAAAAGTTTACTCAAGCGGTTATAATCTCACGGGGTCAAAGTAACTTTGCAATACAAAGTACTTTTTAAATTTAATTGAACCACTTAACACTTTTCATAATGTTGGCACCCAATCAACGCCTTTTTGCTCTTTTGGGCATCGTAGCGTTCCTGCTACTTATTCCGCTCATAGCCATGCAGTTTACCCTGGAGGTAGACTGGAAACTGGCCGACTTTGTCATTGTGGGTACGTTACTGCTCGGCACCGGTTTGCTCTGCGAACTGGTACTCAGGAAGGTGAGCAAAACCAGCCACCGGTGGCTGATTTGCGGGCTACTTCTGGCAATGCTCGTTCTGATCTGGCTCGAACTGGCAGTTGGTATTTTCGGCTCACCATTTGCCGGAAGCTGAAAGTGCCGACATAGGCCGAAGCCCTCGCCAACGTACCTGAATGTGCTGCCGTTGTCTGCGTGGGTGCGCCTACTTGACGCGGGTCCAGGTTTGGGTTTTGCCGAAGGCCCTGATCCCGATATATCCCCTGACGTAGAGCGAGTTAGGGTTGTTCAGTTTCATATAACAGCTATACGTCTTGCCATCTTCTGGGTTGTAAATCTTGCCACCTTCCCATTGGTCATCCCCGTTGAATTTGAAGTTGGTCATCAGGTTGAGGTTGAGCAGGGGGCGGGTTTTGAGGGTAGCATCGGGGTTTCGTTTGTCCAATTGGGGTTTGCCCGTAGCGGGGTCGTTGGGGGCGGTCAGGTACGTTAGTTTGCCAAAATAGGCGTTCCCCTGTTTGTAGATCTGGATATGTCCTTTTTTGGTGCCGTTGAGCCACGTACCGACCACGGCATCGGGGTTTTCGGCAGAGACAAAGGCAGTACTGATTGCGGCAAGCAAAATCAGCACGAGGCGTAGGCGTGGTTTGTTCATACGTTCAGTTGAGGTTTGGGAGTACATTGGCCCACTAAACCAAAGATACGGCCCCGCCGCCTATTTCGGCTCGTTGGGCCGTATACGGCCTGGATAAGCTATCTTACCGGCATGAAACTAACCATACGCACCATTGTAACGGCCCCGCTTGCCACCGTTTGGGCCGGTTTCGACCGCGACCTGTTCAACCGCCTCAGCCCGCCGTTTCCGCCCGTGCGGGTGCTGCGGTTCGATGGTTGCAAAAAGGGCGATGTGGTGTCGCTGGAACTGAATTTCATCTTCTTCAAACAAGTCTGGAACAGCGACATCATCGACCAGCAAAGCATGCCCGACCGAACGCGGCCCGACGAAATCTTCTTCATTGACCAGGGCACCAAACTACCGTTTTTTCTGTCGGCCTGGCACCACAAACACCGCCTCATCCGGCAGGGCACGGGCACTGTCATTGCCGACGAAATCACGTACCAGACCCCCTTCCGTGTGCTGGATTACCTGATGTACCCCCTGCTGTGGGCACAGTTCATGTACCGAAAGCCCATTTACAAGCGCGTGTTCGGCCGTTAGTAAATAAAAAGGGCGGGTTCGGTGTAACCCACTGAGGTTTAGCTACCTTGAGGCCTCAACCTTAACCCTCAAACCCGCATGGAACCAACGTCTTACTCTGCTTTCACACCGTCTACGCTTGTCAAAGCCACGGCGGGCCAACGTTTTCTGGCCATTCTGGTCGATGCGCTTGTTGTTGGCATCCCCCTAGGCGTACTGAGTGCTATTGCGCCCAGCCTTCGGCCACTGTTGCAGGTAGCCGCGTTAGGCTACATGGTCGTGCGCGACACCTTGCCCACGTTCGGGGGACAGAGCATCGGCAAAAAGATGATTGGCATTCGGGTGGTGAAAGAAACCACCGGGGCCAGCATCCTGGGCGACTATGCCGCCGGGCTGATACGCTATGTGAGCCTGCTGATTCCGCTTTTCAATATCGTGGATGCCTGCATGGTATTCAGCAGCGACGGCAAACGATTCGGCGACAAATGGGCCAATACCATCGTGGTAAAAGCATAGGTCAAGCTATATTCCTTGCCACCCGCCCCTGCTCAACGTCATGAGCAGGGGCTTTTTTTGCCATTCCTGTGTGAATTTGCCAGGTACGTCCCAATCTGCACCGGGTCATGCAACGCCTGTTTATCTTTGGTCACTCTTAACCAAACGATTTTATGGCCATACTTGAAACCCGCCATATCAGCAAACAATACGCCCAACACACAGCCCTCGACGATGTGAGCCTGAGCATTCCGACGGGCGGCATTTTTGGGCTGTTGGGGCCAAACGGCGCGGGCAAAACCTCGCTCATCCGCATCATCAACCAGATTACCGGCCCCGACAGCGGGGAAGTTTTTTTTGAGGGCAGACCCCTCGGCCCGGAGCATATCCGGCGCATTGGCTACCTGCCCGAAGAGCGCGGCCTGTACAAAAAAATGAAAGTGGGCGAACAATTGCTCTATCTGGCCAAACTGAAGGGCCTCAGCGAGCGCGAAGCCATGGACAAGCTCAAAATCTGGTTCGAGAAATTCGAGATCAAAACCTGGTGGGACAAAAACGTGGAAGACCTCTCGAAAGGGATGCAACAGAAAATTCAGTTTGTAGCCACGGTGCTCCACCAGCCCGACCTGCTCATTCTGGACGAACCTTTTTCGGGCTTCGACCCCATCAACGCCAATTTGATCCGCGACGAGATTCTGGAACTGAAACAGCAGGGCGTGACCATCATTTTTTCCACCCACCGCATGGAAACCGTGGAAGAACTCTGCGACCATATCGCGCTCATTCACCGGTCGAAGAAAATTCTGGACGGGCCGAAACAAGCCATCAAAGACCAGTTTAAAACCCACACCTACCGCGTGGAATACCAGGGCGATCTGAGCCAACTGCCCACCGCCTTTACCCTGGCCGACAGCGGCACCACCGACGACGGATTCCGCCGGGCCGATATCCAGATTCCGCCCGACGCGGCGGTGAACGATCTGCTGCGCCTGCTCATCGAACGGGTGCAGGTACGTAGTTTCGGGGAAAATATCCCGACCATGAACGAAATTTTTATCAAAACCGTAGAAACCGCTCTATGAACACTATCCTGACCATTATCCAGCGCGAATACCTGGTGCGCGTTCGCAAAAAATCGTTTATCGTCATGACGTTGCTGGCTCCGTTGCTATTGGCGGCGTTCTACGGGGCCATTGGCTGGGCGGCCATCGGGTCAATTTCGCAGAAGAAAATTGCCGTCATTGACCAGGCGGGCGTGTTTACCAATAAGCTCAAAGAAGACGATGAAACCACGTTTCAATACCTCACCCAATCGCCGGAGCAAGCCAAGAAACGGCTGATAGCCAATGAGTTCGACGCGCTGGTAATTATTCCCAAAGACGTGATTGAACAGCCCAAAACGGTACGTATTTTTTCCAACAAAAGCGTGAGCCTTACCCTGCAAAGCAACATCGAATCGGCCATTGGGAAGGAGATCGAGACCATCAAGCTAGGGCGGTCGGGCATTACGCAGGAGGTGATTCGGGAGGCCAAAACCAACGTGGATGCCCAGACGGTGAACCTCAGCGACGGCGGCGAAAAGAGCACCAACTCCATCCTGACGACCATCATCGGCGGCGTGTGCGGGTTTCTGATTTACCTGTCGGTATTTATCTACGGGGCGCAGGTGATGCGGGGCGTTCTGGAGGAAAAAACCAACCGCGTGGTCGAAATTATTATCTCGTCGGTGAAGCCGTTCCAATTGATGATGGGCAAAATTGTGGGCGTGGGTCTGGTGGGCCTCACCCAGTTTATGCTTTGGATTCTGCTCACGGTAGGCGTGGTTTCGGCGGGGTCGGCCATTTTTGGGGCCAGGTACGTGAAAGGGGCCGCCACCGCCCGGTCGGCGCAGATGAGCACGATGGGGGGCCAAAGTCAGGTGCAGAAAAAGCTGGAAGCCGACAAAAACCCGATGGCCAGCCTCTCGGCGGCGGTCAAAACCCTGAACGTACCCCTGATTACGGCCTGTTTTCTGTTCTATTTCCTGGGCGGCTACCTGCTCTATAGCTCCCTGTTCGGGGCCATTGGCGCGGCGGTCGATAGCGAAACCGAGACCCAGCAGTTTATGCTGCCCATTACCATTCCCATCATCGCGTCCATGGCCCTGTCGCAGTTCATCATCCGCGACCCCGACGGCCCGCTGGCGTTCTGGATGTCGATGGTGCCGCTTACTTCGCCCATTATCATGATGGTCAGGATTCCGTTTGGGGTGCCGTTCTGGGAAATTGCCGTCAGCATGGCCCTGTTGGTGGGCGGGTTCATTGGCACCACCTGGCTGGCCGCCCGTATCTACCGCGTGGGTATCCTGATGTACGGCAAGAAACCCACCTACCGCGAATTGTCGAAATGGGTATTTTATAAGTAACTGCGTAACGCCTGGCTCCAGCCGGGCTAGGTAACGCCTGGCTCCAGCCGGGCCACGAAGTGATTTGTCTCGCGGCCCGGCTGGAGCCAGGCGTTACCTAGCCCGGGGGGGACGAATGAGGAACGATTTGTTATATTTGCAACGTTGTTGCGAAAACAAACAAACCGGGTCGAAGGCCCATCAACCGAAAAACTGTTATGTCAATCAATGCCAACTCACTTTGGTGTGTACTTGTAGCCACAACCCTGCTGGGAGCCTGTAACAACGCAAGCGACCCCAAACCCACCGACGACAACGAGGCCATCACCACGGCCACCCTCACGCTCACCAGCCAAACCACGCCCGTGCAGACCGTGACGGCCACGGTGGAGAACCTGAACACCAACGCCGATTTCAGCCGCGCCACCCTCACCCTGCGGCCCAACACCACCTACACCGGGGCCGTAACCTTGCTGGATAAGACCAAAACGCCTACGCTCGATGTGTCGGCAGAGGTGAAAAAAGAAGCCAACGAGCATTTCTTTGTCTACACGTTCACCCCCGCTGCCTCGTCGCCTGCGTCCATGACCGTCACCAGCACCGACCGCGACACTAACCCTGCACCGGGGCCGTTCCCGCTGGGCCTGGCCACGCAGGTACGTACCGGAGCGGCCGGAAGTGGCAAACTCAAGGTAGTCTTGCGCCACCAGCCCAACGCCAAAAATGGCACCGCCACGCCCGGAACCACCGATTTGGACACCGATTTCAGCGTAGTGACTCAGTAGTGGGGTTTTTACCTCATAACTCATCCAAAAACGCTCTTGCTGACTTGAGTTCAAGTTCACCAGCTTTGTACCGTTTTACTTCTTCCAAACCCTCTTTGATTCGAGAGACTAGGGTAGCCTTAGCAATCGACGTTTCTTCTTCCGTCAGGGTTACGGCCAACTCTAGACGGGCTTTTTTAGGTAGGTGTTTGGCCATCGATCCTACCGGTTCAGAAGGTAGGTTCTGAACTGTGCCAGTTCGGTTAGCTCCTGAGCAACGTACCTGGCAAAAATGGTGTCGCCAACCTGCTGTTTCAAGGCCGAAATGCCCACGTCGATCAGGCGGAGGCCCTGTTCGGTGAGCAGGATATTGTCGAACGCAAGCCCGGCCAGGTCAGAGGGGCGTTTCAGATCGCGGTGTACGAACCCGCCCGCGTGGAGCTGCGCCAGTTCATCGGCAAAGACATCGAACCACAGTTCCCGGCGTTCTACCTCATGGGCGCGAAAATCGATGGGGCGAATGCGCTCCATGACCAGGAGTTCGGCATTTATTGTCTCGTCGAAATCGAGGCGGCTGAACCGCACCACCAGGTCGTTGATGGTGTTGGCGAACCGCATTTTTTCGGCTTCTGACCCTATGTCTGAACGGGTATCGCCCAGGAATAGCTTGGCTACTTCCTGTTCGGAAAGCACAATAACCGTGTTGTTGGCCCCGGATGACAGGCGGCGGGGGAAGGGCATGACGAAAAATTGATTGGTGTGGGGCAATCTGCCCACCGGCATGGTGAGTAGTCGAGCGGTGTTTTGTAATTTTAAGGGTGCGTAAACTTACGCCATGTGATTAACTCTACCCTTATTTCCATGCATCAACGTCTAACCAGGCTTGCCTCCAGCCTGTTACTGTCCGGGCTTGCCCTTGCGGCAGTAGCCCAGCGGCCCACCGTTCCCACTTCCAGCACGGTTGTTTCGGCCACGGCCACACCTGCTGCGGCCCTGCCCTCGCCCACTGCCGCCGGGCCGCCGCGTGTGGCCATCAAGCCCTACCGCGAGGTCATCACCAAAGCTGCCAAAACCAGCCGGGGCCTGTTTACGGCGCATCAGATTGACGATAAATATTATTTCGAAATTGCCGATTCGCTGCTGGGGCGCGAGTTTATGGCCATCACCCGCATTGCCAAAGCCCCCACCGGCGCGGGCTACGGCGGCGAACTGGCCAACCGGCAGGTGCTCCGCTGGGAACGCGGCCCCGACAAACGGCTGCTGCTGCGGGTAGTCAGCTACCTCAACGTGGGCGTGGCCGGGGGCGACACCCTGCCCATCTCGCAGGCGGTGCGCAACTCGAACGTAGAACCCATTGCGGCGGCGTTCGACGTGCGGGCCATTCGAAAAGACAGCTCGACGGTGATTGATGTAACGGATTTCTTCCGAAACGATAATCAGGTGGTGTCGCTCACGCCCATCACCAAGTTCCGCTACCGGATTCTGGCCCCCGCGCCCGACCGGTCGTACATCCAAAGCGTGAAATCGTACCCAATCAACACGGAGGTGCGCGTGACCAAGACGTTCAGCGTCAATACCGCCCCCACACCCCCCTCGCCCATTCCGTCGCCGTTGCCCACGGTGAGTTTGCCGGGCGGCAACGAGGCCGGTGCCGTCACGATGGAGATCAACACGTCGATGATTTTGCTGCCGCTAAACCCCATGCGCAAACGCTTTTTCGACAGCCGTGTGGGGTATTTCGCTAACAATTCGACCATCTACGACGACAATTCGCAGCGCACCGACGACGAGACGGTGGCCGTGCGGTGGCGGCTGGAAGCCAAAACGGATGCCGATGCTGACCGCCAGAAACGCGGCGAACTGATTGAACCCAAAAAACCCATTGTCTATTACATTGACCCCGCCACGCCCCAAAAATGGCGGCCTTTCCTGAAAGCCGGGGTAGCCGACTGGCAAAAAGCATTCGAGAAAGCCGGTTGGAAAAACGCCATCCTGGCCCGCGACTGGAACAGCCGCGACACCACCCTGAGCCTGGAAGATGCCCGCTACTCGGTAATCCGGTATTTTGCGTCGGACATTGAAAACGCCTACGGCCCCAATGTAAACGACCCCCGGTCGGGCGAAATTATTGAGAGCCACATTGGCTGGTACCACAACGTGATGAACCTCTTGCGGAAGTGGTACATGGTGCAGGGTGCCGCCGTGGATGCCCGCGCCCGCAAACCCAAATTCGATGATGAGTTAATGGGCCAACTGATCCGGTTTGTGTCGAGCCACGAGGTGGGCCACACGCTGGGGCTGCGCCACAATTTTGGGTCGAGCCACGCCACGCCGGTGGAAAAACTGCGCGACAAAGCGTTCATCGAACAAAACGGCCACACCGCCTCTATCATGGACTACGCCCGGTTCAACTACGTGGCCCAACCCGAAGACGGCATCACGGATTTGTTTCCGCGCATTGGTACCTATGACGTTTGGGCTATTGAGTGGGGCTATAAACCCATCTACGACACCAAAGATGCCACCGCCGATAAACTGGTGCTGAACGGCTGGATTAAGGCCCACGAGAAAGACCCGCGCTACTGGTTCGGCACCGAAATTAACCCCATGGACCCCCGTTCGCAGAGCGAAGACCTGGGCGACAATGCCATGCGGGCCAGCGAATACGGCATCAAAAACCTGAAACGGATTTTGCCCAACCTGCCCACCTGGACCAACGAGGAGGCCGAAGATTACGACAAACTGCGCGAGATGTATGGCGAAGTGGTGGGCCAGTTTCGGCGGTACATGGGCCACGTGACCAAGTATGTGGGCGGTATTTACGAAACACCCCGTACCTACGACCAAACCGGCCTCACTGTCTACGAACCCACGCCCCGCGCCCTGCAAAAAGAGGCCGTGGCATTCCTCAATACCCAACTCTTTCAAACGCCCGTCTGGTTGCTGAACCCCAAAATCATGCCCCTCGTCCGGGCCGATCAGGGCGTAGATTACGTCAGGACGTTGCAGGAAAACACCCTCACCAGCCTGCTCGACGTGGGTCGGCTGTCGCGCCTGATCGAGACCGGGGCGGGTGCGCTGGGCCAGTCAGGTACGTTGCCGGGCTACACCCTGATCGAGTTTATGAACGAGTTGCAGGGCGGTATTTTTGCCGAACTGGCCACGGCCCGCCCCGTAGACGTGTACCGCCGCAATTTGCAAAAGGTATATGCCGAAAAGCTGATTGCCGTCTTGAACACGCCCGCCGCTACCGGCCCGGCCCCGGCTCCGTTCAGCGGAGCGGGTTTCCGGTTTAATCCCGGCCCCATCATGGACATCCGCAAGTCGGATATTCTGTCGGTGGTGCGGGGCGAATTGGTTGGTTTACAGCGGAGTCTGGGCGCGGCCAGTGCCCGCCAAACCGACACCATGAGCCGCTACCACCTCGCCGATCTGCAAGCACGCATTAAGCAAGCCCTGGAGCCTGGCAAGTAAACGATGGGCCGTTGATTCGGGATATATTCGCTACCAAATGAGTAGCAGGAATTAGCAGAACAACCGAAAATAGTACGGCCTTAAAACAATAAAAGCCCTGATTATCAGGGCTTTTATTGTTTTAGAATTTCCCTTTTGAGGGAAAACGTAGCGGGTTGGGTAAACCCAGGTACGTGGCTCCGGCATCAGAACAGGCCCAATTGGCTAGTATCTTTCTTGGCTTTTTCGGCGGCTTTCAACACGTCGATGCGCTGGCTGGCGGGAATTCGGATGCGCTCACCGTCCAGAATATTCTGCGCCGTGATGATCTCCAGCACCGGGTATTCCTGCCCGAAAAGTTGGTTCGTGTAGGTGCCGTATTGCCGGGCCTCGCGGTAGATGTTGGGGTTGGGCGGGTACAGACACAGAAAATACCCACAGGCCGCTTTTTCGCGCTGGATGGTACCGTAAAACTCCCGAATCCGGGCGGGCGTGATCACCTTGTCTGACTTCACGCTGAACAACACGTCGACCATGATTTCGCCCGTTTCGTTGCGGGTTAGCATCAGAGCGCGGCCATCAATGCCACCGTCGCCGCCTTTTTTCTCGTTTATCATGGCCCGGTTGTTGGAAAACGCCAGCACGGCCCACTTCTCGAACTCTTTCCTGACGCGGTCGTCGGCTTTGTTGGCCAAAGCCACGGCAGAGGCAAAATCTTGGGGCATTCCGCTCAGGCTGATGGTGGTGAGCACGTCTTTTCCGTAGGTGTCTTCCAGCCGTTTCAGCATCAGGGCAATGCTCTGGTACGTTATATCAATGCCAATCCATTGGCGGTTCAGGCGTTGGGCCACGGCCACGGTGGTGCCGCAACCGCAATAGGCATCCAGCACCACGTCGCCTTCGTTACTGCTGGTTTTTATAATTCGTTCCAACAACGCTTCGGGCTTTTGGGTGGGGTAGCCCAGGCGTTCGGCAGAAGTGGCGTGGAGCGCGGGCGTATCGTCCCAAAGCGTTTGCACCGGAACGCCCAGTCCTTTATCCAGATACTGTTTTTTTCGAGGTACGCTGCCAGGTGCATTCTGAACCACCAATCCATCGGCTATCAGTTGTTGCATTTTCTCTTTTGAATACCGCCAATACCGTTTTACCCCCATCACGTCGTAATATGGATTTCCATTGGCTTCCCCACCCGGCCCGGTCATACTGATAAGCTGATACCGTCTGTTCGTTTCGGGTTCAATAAACTTGTAAAACTGCTTAATGTAGGCCTCGGTGTATTCTTTGAACGGTTGATGAAACAGGCTATTTGCATTCTTGGTGTAAAAAAGAATAGTGTCCGTATTTACGTCCAACCGGCGGGTTCCCTGTCCGAAATTACCTTTCACTGTTTCGGCCCGTTTCCAGATAATCTCATTTTGAAACTCCCCCGTTGCCCCGCAAAACACGGCATCCAACACAATTTTGAGGTAATGGCTCGCCGATTGGTCACAGTGGAGGTAGAACGAGCCGGTGGGTTTCAGCACGCGGTGAATCTCCACGATGCGCAGGGTCATCGAGATCACGTAGGCAAACAGGCTCCCCCGGCCCAGCACCTTATCCAGCCCGGCCATGAGTTGCACGGTCTGGTACGTGAATTTGCCCGATGGGTCGTTCAAAATCTCGTCCAGCCCGCGCATCGCCTGTTCGTCCCACGTCCAGGTGTCCACAAAGGCTTGTGCCTGGGCGCGGTCTTCTTTGCCAACGTTGTTGTAGATCTGGTTGTAGTTGCGTTTGGAGTTGAAGGGCGGGTCGATGTAGCAGAGGTCAACGGTTTCGTCTTTGAGGTGCCGCCGCAGCACGGCCAGGTTATCACCGTAGAAGAGTTTGTTCATCGGAATGTGTGGAAGAAGGGTAGTATGGAGTGGCTTTTATTGGTCATTCTTATTACCATATTAACTGTAATTCTTGGTTATTTGACAGATATTGTTTAATAGTAAAATGCTGATTACCAGTATATTGATCAATTATTTATTAATTTATCAGGTCTATTCACCGTATTTTTATTGCCATTTGCAGTGTTATTTGACACATTTTGTATGATAGCATATTTTGTATGTTTGAACGTACCTACCTTGACTATTTTCTCATCGGCCAATAACGCATCAATCTGACGTTTGATCTTGCGCCCGCTGATTTCACGCCCAATCCGTTCGTGGACATCCCTGAGGGGGGCGATGTGATAGATTTCCAGATCGGCCAAAATCAGCTCCCTGAGTCGATGCGGGGCAATTTTAGTTAAGTCGGTTTTGCCCTTATAATTGAGCCGACGCAGATAGGCAGGATTAACGGCGTACTCCATTCCCTTCGTTTTCCCCTTTGCCTCCACAAGCCCCAAATCAACCAACCGCCCTAACCAATTTCTTAGTCCTTGCGGCTCCTTAATGTCGAGTCGTTTGGTTAACTCCAGCGCGGGTAGGCTGGTGTGTTGTGCCAGTAACCCCAGACAAATTATTTCCCGCTGTTTCAGGGCATATTCTTCGTTGGCCTTCCGAACAAGGCGGATGATCTCAGGTTTGATAATATGCCGGTATATTGTGACCATCACGCGGTCGTTTCCTTCCACAACAATGGGAACGGATTTCCCCTCGGAGAGCAATATTTCGTACACGCGGTCATACCCGTAGCCTTCCCGCTCCATTAGTTCCAAGTCGTAGAAGACCTGCGCCAACTGCGCATTGCGCCTGATTGATTGATGATGTTCTGTGGCGTAACGCCCAACGGCAACAAACCAGGGCTGTGAATTTCTAAACGGTCCGTGAACAGGTTGATGAAAATGTCTCCCCGGACGGTGTACATCTTGTGTACAAGGGCGTTGGTCACAAGCTCCCTGACAACCTCAATGCCATAGTTTGGAACAGTTGTTCTAAACAGGCCATCGGGAATCTCCACCGCCTCCTGCCAGTCGGGTATGTCTGTCTGAATGGCTTGAAGGAGTTCTTTGGGGTTGAATCTGAAATCGTCCCATACCAATTTATTCACTTTTACCTCCCGTTCATCTCGCTTAATGAACTGAATAACAGGAGCATAGAGCAAGGTGGCCCGGTCTTGCCGTTGTCCAATCCAGAGTATGCCCAAGTTAGTCAAGTACTCACCTTTTACAAACAGGTAATGAGTCAATAACTCATCGTCTGCTTTCTCTTTCACGAAAGAAGACACGCGCTTTGAGGCCCGCACGTCCGCCAGGAATTGCCGGTACTGATCGGGGTTTACCTGGTCTTTAGGGACTCTACGGCTGGTCTGCTCCTCCCAGATAAGGGCGTTTTTGTCGGCCGCCAGTCTCAACAGTTCATCGGGCATTATCGGCTTACACTCGTCAGATACCCTGATATAGTACCGCCCATCTGTTGTAGCTGCCACACTTTGCGCGTTGCGCGTTATTAGTACCTCGATGTACTGCCCCCCGTTACCTGCGGTTGCCAACCGAGGCGTAACGCTCACATTATAGGTACGTTGGCTGATCTGCTTACGAATCGTATCAAGCCATTTCGTGGCTATCCGCTGATTGGGAGAGGGTTCGGTAGCATGGTCATCGAGACCAATCAGGATTCTACCCCCGCTGGCATTGGCGAAACTGACACAGTCTTTGGCTAACTCAGCCCAATCGGTGTTTCCACCCTCTTTTAAAAAGGATAATGCCTTTTTATCCATCTCCTGACCTTCCTGCATCGTAGTAGGCTATTAGTAACGTACCTGCGCAAAAATAAAACAAAAAAAGCCCCGAATATCAGGGCTTTTTGCATGCGTACCAGGAGCGGGAGTCGAACCCGCACGGGCTTGTGGCCCACAGGATTTTCGTACCAACTACAGCTTTCGCTGCTCATCGCCAACGGCAACGATTTGTGGTCTGGACTTTCTCTTCACCATGTTCCCCCAAAAGAAGGAAGAATTTAGGTGCCGTCTGTTAAGTCTCTACACCTTCCACGTTAGCTTTCGCCAACGGGCTTGGCTCGGGATTGCCAATCCTTGCGGATGAGGTTTCCCCGAATTTAAACGGTTCTACATCAGCCGTTTCCAACTGAGCACTCAACTTTTTAAGTCCGGCGTGTCTACCGATTCCACCATCCCGGCATTCTCCGGAGAACCGGAGGTTTACAAAAAAAGCACCGGTGTGCGGTGCTTTTTTGTGGAGCGAAAGACGGGGTTCGAACCCGCGACCTCGACCTTGGCAAGGTCGCGCTCTACCAGCTGAGCTACTTTCGCATGGACTCCGGTGTGGCTACTGCCGCCGGATTTGGTACCACAAAAGTAGGGTGTTACGCCAATGTTGTCAAGTATATGACCAAAAAAATGCGGGTTTAGGCAACGTCAGTCCGAAAGTTGACTCAGAATGAGGGGGTTAGCGGGTCAGATAAATGGGTCAACTGGCAGAACAGGGGCCACTTTTCGGGTCATTACCTGCGTTGTTGCTACCGGAGTTAGCCCTGCAAGAGTTTGTTCAGGCCAATGGCCACGGTGCTGTACAGGCGCATTAGGGGCGCGGGAACGGCATATTTCTGGATAATCTCCGTCCGTTCGTCGGGCGTAAGCCTGGCCAGTTTCAGGTACGTTGCCACCACGCCCAGGCGCGGCAACAGCCGGTCTCGGTACTGTTTACTGTCGAGCATGAAGCGATAATAGCCGGCAATGGTCTGGCGCAGGGGTTCGGCATAACGCCCTTCCAGTTCCCGGTTCATGCCTTCGTACATGGCAATGCGGTTGCGCAGAAAAACGGCATCGTCATACTTGTCGGTAAAACTGGTGCCGCCCCCGTTTTTGCGGTACACCGACATCACATCGGGCAGGTAGCCAATTTTGCCCTGCTTGGCCTTCAACACCAGCCGGGGAATATCGCCGCTGACCGAGGCGTGGAACCAAGCCGGATACTCGCGGATGCTGTTGCGGTAGAGGGTGCTGGAGGTGGCCATGAACCAGATTTCTTTTTCGCCAATGAGGTCATCGAGCGTAAAGAAAGGCTTGGTATCGGGGCCGTTCAGGACGTGGGCGGGGGTGCCGTCTTCGTAGGTAATGAGCGCATTGTGGAACACCATCGAATAGTCGGGACGAGCCTCCAGAAAATCGACCTGTTTTTGCAGTTTCAGGGGGTCGGTCCAGTAGTCGTCGCCGTCCATCAGGGCATAGTACGTACCTGTGGCCCGTTTCAGAGTTTCCAGAAAGTTGATGCCGCCGTTTTTGCCCAGGTTGCGGGGGTGCAACACGCCAAACACCCGGTCTGGGTACGTCCGTTCGTACTCCTGGATGATAGCGCGGGTGCTGTCGGTTGAAAAATCGTCGCCGACCAAAATTTCTACCCCAAAACTAGTCTGCTGCTGCAACGCACTGTCAATGGCCTGACGGATGAACTGCTCTTGGTTGTAGGTAATAATCAGGACACTGACCGTCATTCGGCGAGGGTGGCTTTGGGCTGCACAATTTGCTTTTTCCAGCCCTGCGGCTCCTCGTTATCGGCGGGTTTGCCCCAGGGGTCGTAGAAGGGCAAAATGGCCACCCACCGCCCGGCAGGATCGTCCCAACTGAAGCGGTCGGCGAAGCTGGACGGGCTAACCCAGTGGGGCAGGTCGTAGCGGAACAGGATCATATCGCCCTGGTTTTGGTGCCCTTCGGTCTCCACAATATGGTCGTGAATAACGTAGCCCGTGCCGCCCGAATTATAGTCTGTTCCGTACTGGTTCAGGGCCAGAATCATACCCACTTTCTGGGGGTTGAGCGGGTGCCAGTGCCGCCCGAAGAAGCTGCCGCCCAGGGGGTAGTGCGTCACTTGGGGGTGAAAATAGGGCTGCCCCCGGTGGATGCCAAAGGTTTCGGTGTTGCCCGTAAGGTTGTTCCAGAAGCCACGCACGGGGTCGAACACGTCGAGCAGCGTTTGGCGGAAGGGGGCTTCCAGGTCCAGCACGGCATCGAAGGTATGGTCGTGGAAAAGCTGCGGGGCCTGTTGAATTTTGGCGATATGCAGCCGTTGTTTGTGCTGGTTGTTGTCGAACGTATCGGGGCCTTCGGCCAGGGGCGTTTTCGCGGCCCACTGCCGGGTCTGGTCAATGACGGCGGCCAGTTTTGGGGCGGGCAAACCGGTCTGGATAATAACGATGTTCGGCTCGTTGACCAACCGCATCACTTCGGCAAAGGGCACCTCCGGCACCAGTTGACCGTCAATGACTTCGGCCTCTATTTTCAGCAGGTATTTGGCTACTTCTTTCATAAAAAACGCGGCAACAGTTGCGTTGGAAGACTTGAAAACGGGGACAAAAATGGCCCGCCGCCGATAAAGTAACAAATTTACGGCCCGGCTGTTAGTATATGGTCGGGTTTTGGCCCAAAAAAATCAACGTCCGCCACCAACCGGCCCTGCTTTGCCCATGCATACGTACCTGTACCTGCTTTTGTTGGCCGGCCTGTTGGCCTGCAACCGCCCCCAGTCTTCAGCCAAAACCGCCACCACCCCGCCCGACACAATCCAGCCCACGGCGGGGGTATATTCCCGAAAAACACCCGCCTACGACGGCATCGGGCAGGTCTACATGGGGCGGGAGATTTCGCAGGTGATGGGCCATTTGGGGGCCGACTGGCTGGAACGCCCCGAACGCGAGCAGGAAGAACGTACTGACCTGTTGCTGAGTGCGTTGACCCTGAAACCCACCGACGTGGTGGCCGACATTGGCGCGGGAACGGGCTATTTCAGTTTCCGGCTGGCGCGGGCCGTGCCACAGGGAAAAGTGCTGGCCGTAGATATTCAGCCCGAAATGATCACGTACCTGACGGCGGGTTTGACACGGGAAAAAACGCCCAACGTGATCCCCGTGTTGGGCACCCTCACCGACCCCAAACTACCCGCCAATGGCGTTGACCTCGCCCTGCTGGTTGATGCCTACCACGAGTTTTCGAACCCCCGCGAGATGGGGCTGGCTCTGGTGCGTTCGTTGCGGCCCGGCGGGCGGCTGGTGCTGGTCGAATACCGCGCCGAAGACCCCAACGTACCCATAAAGGAGCATCACAAAATGAGCGTAGCCCAGGCCACCCGCGAAATGAACGCGCTGGGCCTAAAACTGCTCAAAAACGACTCCCGCCTACCCCAACAGCATATTCTGGTGTTTGGCAAGAAGTGAGGGGCGGTGGTGTACAGGAAATTTTAAGACTAGTTTGCCAATACGCTGACGGTCTGTTGCCGGGACTGGTCCGGGCTGATGACCCGCAGCAGGTAAATTCCCTTGCTGAGCGTGTTGACTGCTTCAATCCTGACCAGGTTACGATCATCGGTTTGGCTCATACTGATCGGGATTGTGGCTCCCAGCAAGGAGATGAGTTGGTACGACGCATTCCGGGCATCGGGCGCGGCCACCATAAACCGGCCATCGGCAGCGGCGTTTGGGTAGACGGTGGCCGTGAAGACCGTTTCGGGCGAGAAGCGAACGGGAATAATCTTGGAATACGCCGCCTCGCCGTTGGTATCGGTCTGTTTCAAGCGATAATAATACAGCGCATCGGGGCCAGCTTGCCGATCTAAAAACTCATAAGCCGATGGGCGGTCGGTGGTGCCATTGCCAGGTACGTTGCCGATGGCTTCAAACGAACGGGCATCCGGGCTGCGTTCAACGGCAAACTGCTGGTTGTTGATTTCCCAGGCCGTTTGCCAGGTGAGTTTAACGCCGGTGGCCACGGAAACACCCGCAAACGAGACTAGCCGAACCGGCAACGGCCCGTTAGCAATCTGGGTAGTGTGGCAGGTGCTTGACCCTCTTGTAGCCGTGCTACCCCGCACGGTGATGGTGCCGTTCAGGCCCGCAGTGCAGGGAAATGTAACAGTAGTAGCCGGAAACAGTTGATTGGGTGCCACCGCAATGGCCTCGAAACTTGCCGTGCAGGCAACCACCCGTACGGGTGTACCGGTGTAGCAAACCTGTTGCGTAGTTCCGCCCACCACAAACGTGTATTCGGCCAATTTAAGCCCTCCCCCAGTCGCATTTGTGGTAACGGTGGGCCTGAAATTATAGGTACAGTTGGCACCCGTTGTTGAAGCCAGGCCAATGGTGTAGCTGACAGGAACCACGCAGTCCTGAGCCAGCGCGGCCATATTGACCAACAAAAGTAGCGTAAGTAGATATTGTTTCATGTAAAGTAGTGGTGTGAGACTGGTGAAAAAATCATTAATACAAACGGAGGCAAAAGTATAGTTTTGACGGTAACTTTACTACAAGAATCGTGCCTTCCAGACAAGTTGAAGCGACCATTATTGCCCGGTGGTATGGTAGTGTTCCCCGAAGCAAACCAGCAAAAACAACAAACGCCAACTCCGGGCGGGAGTTGGCGTTTGCCAGCGCAACACGAAAAAATCAGGTTAACTCAATACCCTGGGTTTTGGGCCAGGTTCGGGTTGGCATCGCGGTCGCGTTGCGGAATGGGGAACAGCAGTTTGGTCGCATCTGTGATGCCCAGCACCGTTTGCGCCCGACCCGTGCGCCGCAGGTCGTGCCAGCGGTGGCCCTCAAAGGCAAACTCCAGAAACCGTTCGCGCTCCATAGCCAGCCGAAAATCGGCCACGGTAGGTACCAACGCGGCCACAACAGGAGCCACCCCGGCCCGGCTCCTGACCTGGTTGAGCAGCGTTAGGGCCTCGTCGGAGGGGTAGTTGAGTTCGGCCAGCGCCTCGGCGCGGTTCAAAATCACTTCGGCCAGCCGGATCAGATACACCGGGTCGTCCTGGGTGGCAGGGCGGTTGTATTTAACCACCACCGCGTTGGTTTGCGTGAGCGGTGTAGTACCCGCGCTGGTGCGCCCCAAAGCGGCAACGGCCCGTTGGTCGCCCACCGAAGCAGAAAACGCGGTAATGATGGCCGTGGTGGGGGCGTTCTCCCGCCGACCCTGCGGAGCCTGCAAATAATGGAAGGTGATGCCGTTTTGGTCGGTGGCATTAAACTGCAATTCCCACACCGATTCGGATGAATTTTTGGTCGTGAAAATGGCCGAAAATGGCGTTACCAGCCGGTAGGTGGTGTTGGCCAGCACCTGCGCGGCTTTGTCTGCCGCCAGTTGGTACTGTTTCCGGTACAGATACACCCGCGAGAGCAGGGCCTGCGCCCCGGCTCTGGTGGCCCGGCCCCGCGTGTCGGCGTTGGCCGCAAAGGCAATGGGCAACAGCGGTTCGGCCTGCACCAGGTCTTTCACAATCTGATCGTAACACTCGGCTTCGCTGTTGCGGCTCACCCGCACCGAGGCATCAATGCCGGTGGTAGGGGTAAGCACCAGCGGCACACCCCCCCAGAAACGTACCAGGCTGAAGTAATGAAACGCCCGCAACAGCAACGATTCCCCCAGAATTCGGTCACGCCCTTTCACGCCGTTTGCTACCACATCCAGCAACGGGTCTTGCAGGGTCGACACCCGCGAGATGATGTTGTTGGCCCGGTTGATGCCGTTATACGTAGTTGTCCAGGCACTGGTGGTGTTGGCGTTGTTGGGCAAAATGGCGTTGTTATCCATCTCGAACAGCGTCGGGAACGTACCTGACTGGTAGGTAGCATCGGCAGAAAGGTCGCCGAAATACGCCATCTGGTTGCCGTATGAGTTGGCACTGTTCAGAATGTCGTAGGCACCCGTTAGGGCCACGTCGGCGTTAGCGGCGTTGGTAATGGCTATCCGGTCGTCGAGCGAGGCCTGGGGCTTAGGCTCGCTGAGTTGTTTGTCGCAACTGCCCAGCAACAGGAGCAGACCGGCACTGCAAAGCAAGATTTTATGTGTGTTCATGGAAGATATCTTTATTGGTTAAAGGCCCAGATTAATACCGAACGTGATAACACGGGCCTGCGGAAAGGTCAGAAAGTCGGTGCCGGCGGCGGCGTTCCGCTCCTGATTATTGCCGTTCAGCGTACTGACCTCCGGGTCCAATCCCTGGTATTTGGTGAAGGTGAAGGCGTTCTGGGCCGTGGCGTACACGCGCAAACTGCCAACCTTCACTTTGCTCAGCAACGACGCGGGCAGGTTATAGGACAAGGTAATGTTTTTGATCCGCAGAAAAGACCCGTCTTCCACCCACCGCGACGATACCCGCCGGTTGTTGATGGGGTCGCCGAAGATGGCCTTCGGTACGTTGGTCACGTCGCCCTGCTGCCGCCACCGGCGTAGTGTGGCCGTAGACTGCCCGAACAACCCGTTCATGGCTTCGCCGAAGGCGCGGGTATTGTTGTAAATCTCATTGCCGGACACAAACTGGCCAAACACCGACAGTTCCACGCCTTTGTAAGCGAAGGTGTTGATGATTCCGCCAAAGAAATCGGGCTGGGCGTTACCAATGAAACCCCGGTCCAGCGCATCAATGATTTTGTTGTTGTCCAGATCACGGAAAATCATGTCGCCCCCGGCAAAAATGGCTCCCGCCGCGCTCCCGTTCCTCACCTGCTGGGTGTTGTCTTCGTTGCGGGCATACACCCCGTCGGCGAAGGCCCCAAAGAACGTACCTACGGGCTGGCCAACGGCAATCTGACTGGCAAAACCCAGGTTAATAGGCTGGTTATCAACCAATTTTAAGACTTTGTTGCGGTTGAACGTCATGTTCAGGTCGGTGGTCCATTTGAACGCACCGGTCAAATTGCGCGAGGTGACCTGAAACTCGAAGCCTTTGTTTTCCAATGAACCTACGTTCTGAAAGAACGACAAAAAACCCGTTGTTGACGGCACCGGGGCGTTCAACAGCAGATCGCTGGTTTGGCGGTCATAATACGCTACCGAAGCCGTGAACCGGTTGTCGAAGAAACCCAGATCGGCCCCTACTTCCCAGGAGGCAGTCCGTTCCCATTTCAGGTTGGGGTTTGGCAACTGCGAGGGGGCCGTGCCGGGCCGCTCCATGTAGTTGGCCCCGGAGCCGTATAGCCCCCGCGAGGCAAAGTCATTAATTTCCGAGTTACCGGTGATGCCGTAGCTGCCGCGCAGTTTAAACGTGCTCAGCACCTTCTGGCCGCGCAAAAACGGCTCGTCTGACACCACCCATGCCCCCGAAACCGCCGGGAAAACACCATATTGGTTGTCGGCCCCAAACCGGCTCGACCCATCCTGCACCACAGTACCCTGAAGGATGTAGCGGTCTTTGAAGGAGTAGCTGGCACGGGCAATTTTTGAGGTATACACCCAGGCAGACCCGTTCGACGAGGCATCAGTCTTGACGGCCCCGGATGTAAGCCGACGAAAATCGTTGCTGGGAAAGTTGGTGGCTACCCCAAACGCAGTTTCGCTGTCTGACCGGTCAACCACATAGCCCACCGTTGCCGATACATAGTGTACATCGGCAAACCTCTTATTGAAGGAGAGCGTCTGGTTCATGCTCCACCGCTTGTCGATGAAGCTCGCCGTGGTGGCCCGCCCGCTCACGCTGGCCCCCGATGCGGTGGTGGTTGGCTCGTAGCGGTCTTCCTTTGTGTTCAGATAGTCCATGCCAAACTGTGACCGAAACGTCAGGCCCGGAACGATCTCGTAGGTGCCGAACACATTGCCAATGCCCCGTACGGTTACGCCTGTCAGCTCGTTTTCATACGCCTGAGCCAATGGGTTATCGGTGCTGACCAGGTCGGGCCGCCGCCCGTAGGTGCCGTCGGCGTTGTAGGCCAAAATATTGGGCGGGCTAAGCAAAGCTGTGCTCAAAACCCCGAAGATGTTGTTGTCGTTGTTGATCCGGTTCGAGATCGACCGCGACAAGGTGGCATTCACGCCCACGCTGATTTTCTTGTTGATCTTCTGATCCAAGTTGAAGCGGGTGCTGCCCCGGTTGTAACCGGAGCCGACAATGATGCCTTTCTGGTCGAAATACGTACCGGAGATGTAGTATTTGGTGTTATCGTTACCACCACTGACCGAGGCATCGAACTGGGAAATGGGAGCCGTGCGGAAAATCAGGCTCTGCCAGTTGGTGCTGATGGCGGGATCGAGTACGCTGGTTGGGAAAACGGCCTGCCCCCGGTTCACCCGCGCTTCGTTCACCAGTTCGGCAAACTGCGCGCCGTTCAGCACATCATACGTTTTCCAGGCGGTTTGATTGCCATAATACGCGTTCAGGCTCACACTCGGCTTGCCCGATTTGCCGCGTTTGGTGGTAATGAGCACCACCCCGTTCGAGGCCCGCGAGCCGTAGAGAGCCGTTGAAGAAGCATCTTTCAGAATCTCCAGCGACTCAATATCGGCCGGGTTAATGTCGGCCAGAGCGTTGGTTAACTGCCCGCCCGTACCAATCTGCGTAGTGTTGCCCGTGCTGACGGGTACGCCATCAATAACATAGAGTGGTTCATTGCTGGCATTGATCGACGAACCGCCCCGCACCCGTACCGACACGCCCCCGCCGGGCGTTCCCGATGCCTGCGTGACCTGTACGCCCGCCGCACGCCCCTGCATGGCCTGGTCCAGCCCCGGCGCGCGGGTCTGACTGATATCTTTGGCACCCACTGAGGCAATGGAGCCGGTTACATCCCGTTTGCGTTGCGTGCCGTAGGCTACCACCACAAATTCATCGAGCGTGTTGGCTGCCCCGGCCAGTTGCACGTTTACCTCCGTGCGGTTGCCCACGGCCACCTCCTGCGCGGTGTAGCCAATGAAACTGAATACCAGCCGGGTGGTTGCGCCCGGAGCCGTCAGTTTGTAATACCCCTGTGCGTCGGTGGCTACGCCGCGTGTGGTGCCCTTAACCTGTACGCTTACGCCGGGCAGCGCGGCCCCGTCATCCGATGAAGTAACCCGGCCACTCACCGTAACGTCTTGTGCCAGAGCGGGCAACCAGACTGAAAGAGCGAGTAACAAACTTCCTAATAGAACTTTTCTCATATAGTTTTGACGAATTGATTGTTAGGCGAAACCTGTTTTTCGCCTCCATAAAATTAGGCAAAACTTAACAACGACAACATATTCGCTTAACATATTTTTAATATTGCACCACTTACCTCTTGCAAAGTGCTGGTAGTTATATCACTATACTAAGACAGTAGTCTAAAGAAAAAAGAGGCCATTGGCAAGCACGGGTTGCCCGTCGGCACTGCATCGCTGACGTAAAACAGTAGCTTTGCCCCGGCAACGTACCTGAGCGCATGACAACCGAGACCCCTTCCCATTACAATCACCTCGAGCAGATGTCCGTCCACGACCTGCTCACCAACATCAACCGCGAAGACCAGACCGTACCCCTGGCCGTGGAACGCGCCATTCCGCAACTGGAAGCACTGGCCACGCATGTTGCCGCCCGGATGCGCACCGGCGGGCGGCTGTTCTACATCGGCGCGGGTACAAGCGGGCGGCTCGGCGTGGTAGATGCCTCTGAGTGCCCGCCCACCTACGGCGTTTCGCCCGACCGCGTGGTGGGCCTCATTGCCGGGGGCGACGGGGCCATCCGCAAAGCCGTGGAGTTTGCCGAAGACGACCCCCACCAGGCCTGGCACGACCTGATGGCCTACCACATTCAACCCCAGGACACCGTGGTGGGCATTGCTGCCTCGGGCCGAACGCCCTACGTGATTGGGGGCCTCAACGCCGCCCGCGCCGCCGGGTGCCTCACGGGCTGCATTGTCTGCAACGCCGATTCGGCAGTAGCCGCCGCCGCCGAATTTCCCGTGGAACTGCTGACGGGGCCGGAGTTTGTCACGGGCAGCACCCGAATGAAAGCCGGTACCGCCCAAAAGCTGACCCTCAACATGCTCTCTACCACGGTGATGATTCAGTTGGGGCACGTGAAAGGCAACAAAATGGTCGATATGCAACTGTCGAACATCAAACTGCAACAACGCGCCGCCCACATGGTTATGGACGAACTGGCGGTTTCGGAAGAAACAGCCAACGACCTGCTGGCCCGGTTCGGCAACGTGCGCGGAGCCATTGATAATTACAAACAATAACCCCCGCCCATGAACGCCATTCTGCTCACCACGACGCATACGCCCCTGGCCCTCACCACCATACCAGACCCCACGCCCGAACCCGGCGAGGTGGTGATTGACCTGAAAGCCGCCGCCCTCAACCACCGCGACGTGTTTATTCAACAGGGCTTGTACCCCGGAATTCTGCTCCCCAACGTACCTGGCTCCGACGGGGCGGGGGTCATCTCGGCCCTGGGCACGGGCGTAGACCCCGCCTGGCTGGGGCGCGAGGTACTCATCAACCCCGCCCTGAACTGGGGCGAAAACCCGGCCATGAATAGCTGGCTGTTCAAAATTCTGGGTATGCCCGACAACGGCACGTTTGCCGAAAAAATAGCCGTGCCCCTCACCAACGTCTACCCCAAACCCGCGCATTTGTCGTTTGCCGAAGCGGCGGCACTCCCCCTGGCGGGCCTCACCGCCTGGCGGGCCATCATGAGCCGCGCGGGGTTGAAACAAACCACCACCGGCAAGCCCGAACGGGTGCTCATCACGGGCATTGGCGGGGGCGCGGCCCTGTTTGCGTTGCAGTTTGCCGTGGCGGCGGGGGCCGAGGTCTGGGTCACGTCGGGGTCGGCAGAGAAGCTGGCCCATGCCCAAACGCTGGGGGCCACCGGCGGCGTGTCGTACAAAGAACCCGACTGGCACAAAAACCTCATGAAACAGACCACAGCCAACAACCCCTCGCTGGTGAAAGTGGGCTATTTCGACGTGATTATCGACAGTGCCGCCGGGCCGGATTTTGCCAAGCTGACGCAGGTGGCCGCGCCCGGCGGGCGAATCGTATTTTTCGGCGGCACGGCGGGCAAAATCACCGATGTGGTGCCGTCCATCGTGTTTTTCAAGCAGCTTTCCATCTTCGGCACCACCATGGGCAACGATGCCGAATTTGCCGAGATGCTCCGTTTTGTGGAAAAACACGCCCTCCGCCCCATCGTCGATTCCATCCGCCCCCTGGCCGAAGCCCAACATGCCTACGACCGCCTGAACGCCGGGGAGCAGCGCGGAAAAGTGGTGCTGTCTATTTCGTAGCAGGCAGGGCGGGGCCTGTCGGCAAAAATGGGGTGTTGGTCGGCACAAACCAGGTACGTATCGCGGGGCTGCAACGGTGGCCCCGTGGGCGGCGTAAACGGTATGATAACAAGCTGACTACGGCCTTTTTCCCCGAAAAAAAAAACGATGAAACGTACCGAATTTCTGACCCGTAGTTTCACCAGTCTGCTGGGCATTGTGGCCCTCTCGCCCCTGGCCGAGGGCTGCCAGACCACCGCCATCGTTGACCCCACCGCCGCGCCCACCACATCAGGCGGATCGACCAACGGCAGTTCGGCTACCAACTGCGCCCTCACCCCCACCGAAACAGAAGGGCCGTTTCCGACCAAAGTGCCCGCCAATTTCGTCCGAACGGACATCCGCGCCGACCGCACGGGCATAGCCCTGATGCTGAACCTGACCATCAAAAACGCCAACGCCAGTTGCGCCGCTTTGGCCGGGGCCGTGGTTGATGTGTGGCACTGCGACAAAGACGGCTATTATTCCGAATACGGTGGGTCGGGGATGCAGTCGGTCAACTACACCAACGTCAGCTTTTTGCGGGGCCGCCAAACCACCGACGCGGGGGGCCTCACGGCCTTTACCACCGTGTTTCCCGGCTGGTATTCGGGCCGTGCGCCCCACATCCACGTCCATATCTACAACGCGGCAGGCCGGTCATTGCTCGTCACGCAGATTGCTTTCCCATTCGATATCACGAATCTGGTCTATACAACTGGCCAGGCAAACGGCTACACTAAAGGCGTACAAAGCACCAAAAATGAGCAGGATAACGTGTTTTCCGACGGCTTCGCCACCGAACTGGCCACGGTGTCGGGCAGCAACGCGGCGGGCTATGTGCTGACCCACACCATCGTGGTTAGTGCCTGATGTTGGCCCCGCCCATGCCTCAGCCCGTGCTTGCGCAACTCTACCTGGCCGACCGGCAACCCCCACAGCCGTTGCCCGATGGCGGGCAGCACCGGCCCATCCTGGCCGCCGCAACGCACGGGCCGGTGCTTCGCTTTGGCGAGGTGGCGTTGCCCCCCGGCGGGCTGTTCACCGCCCACCCCGATGCGCCCATCCGGCTATGGCTGCTGCCCCTGTTGGGTGGGCTGGAACTGCACCCGGAAACCACCCCCAACGACCCCGATTTTCTGGTGGCGGGGCAGGCAGGTACGTTGCCGGTTGGGGCGGGGGAGACCTGCACCATTCTTAACCCGTACCCCACCGAAATCGTCTCGTTCCTCTACGTGTGGCTCCCCGCCAATGCCCCCGCCACCCCCACCCCGTTTACCCATATAGATATAGACCTGACCACCCGAAACACCCTCCAGCCCGTATGCCACGCGCCTGACGTTCAGGCGTATGTGGGCCGCTACGATGGCCGCGCCGAAGGCACGTACCTAGCCCGCCAATGGGCCTTTGTGGGCGTACTTGCCGGCGTTTTCGAAGTAGCCGACCGCCTCCTCCACCCCGGCGACTACCTCCGGCTGAATTACGCCCAGTCCACTGACGTTGAGTTTGAAGCCCTTTCCAACCAGGCTACGTTGTTGCTGTTTGGTTGATTGGTCGTAGGGGATGGGTTTGCGCCAATCTATGTAGATCAAAAATTTAATCGCTGGTACTTGCTTGAATCACTGAATGTACCTATGATTGTGCTGTGGTAACCTAAGCGGGGTAGGCGGTTGACCGACTACGTAATAGGTCATACATCCCAAACGACATAGGCCTGTCCGTTAACACGTTGTCATATGTTAAACTGTCGTATAATTGCTCGTTGGGTG
>JAYUKZ010000208.1:0-1005 GCA_043763995.1 Fibrella sp. | reverse complement strand
ATGGGCCGAATCAGCTTGCCGCCGACCTGTTTCTGTTCGGCTTTTGCTTCTGCTTCGAGTTTAGCCCGTAGTTCCAGAGCCGCGTTGATGACTTCGGTCTTGTCTTTCTGGTTATAGACAATGACCGGTAGCTTCACCATGTTTTCGCGTTTGAGAGCCAGCGCGTCCACAAAGCTGATGATGTTGCTGTTCCGGCGCGGGGTGGCCGTCAGGTCCAGAATGAACGCAGGGTTCAGGTTGCCCAACATCTCCACGCTCAGTTCGCTTTCGGCGTTGTGGCTCTCGTCTACCACCAGCACCGGCTGCAACGACCGGATCACGTTGATTACCGCCGTTTCGTCGGTGCCGGGCAGCACATGATCGGTTGGGACAGTACCAGCTACGAAGCTGAGGTTGTTGCCGTTTTCCTGAAACAGCTTGCGGTCGTCCTTGTTTCTGGCCCGCAGCGAATCGAAACTCATGACAATAATGCTCAACTGACCCTGCACTGCCGTGGCATTAAAACCTGACCCGGCCAGCAGCGCGGCCTTGTCGAACACTTCGACGCGGTGGTTGAAATGCGCGTTCAGCTTCTGGCAATAAGGGTGTTCGGGATTGCGAAGGTTGCGGATGGTCTGATCCAGGATCGAGATAGACGGCACTAACCACACCACTGCTTTCGGCTGTTCCGGAGGCATCAATGAGAATATGGGCCGGAGGGCGTTGCAGGCGATAAACGTTTTGCCGCCCGCCGTTGGCACCTTCACGCAGACGTGCGGCACGGGTAGCCCGGCAGCGTCGCGGATATTGTTTTTATATGGCTCGATGGTGTGGCCCGTCATCGGGCGCAGACCCCGGTCGGTCCAGTAGTCCTGAAAGGCGTGGCGAATGTCGGCTACCCGGACGAGGTAGTCCAGAAACTGGCTCAGGTCGGCAATGACCTGTTGCTGATAGGGTTTGAGTTCCATAGACTACAGCCGGGAAATATCGCGCGGAATTTTCTTGAATATGATGCCGTGCTGCTGC
>JAYUKZ010000207.1:0-1011 GCA_043763995.1 Fibrella sp. | reverse complement strand
GCCAACTGACTCGATTCGTACCAGAACGTGTAGTTGCCGGGGTACATTTTCACCTTCGAAAAATCGATATCCACGATATGGGTACAGACCTGATCCAGAAAGTGCCGGTCGTGGGAAACGACGATCACCGTGTTTTTGAAATTTGCCAGGAACCCTTCCAGCCAAATGGCCGATTCTACGTCGAGGTTGTTGGTTGGTTCATCGAGCAGCAGAATGTCGGGGTCGCCAAAAAGGGCTTGTGCCAGCAGTACGCGCACTTTTTCCGAGGCGTTCAGGTCGGCCATGAGCGTGAAATGCAGGGCCTCGCCAATACCCAAACCCGACAGCAACGAAGCCGCGTCTGATTCGGCATCCCAGCCGTTCATCTCGGCAAACTCCGATTCGAGCACCCCGGCGCGTTCGCCGTCGGCATCGGTAAACTCGGTTTTGGCGTAGAGCGCATCTTTTTCCTGCATGATCTCATACAGGCGTTGGTTGCCCATGACCACAGTCTGCAAGACGGGAAATTCATCATAGGCAAACTGATTTTGGCTCAGGACCGACATCCGTTCGCCCACGCCCATCGTGACTTGGCCAGTTTGCGGTTCAATTTCGCCCGAAAGAATCTTGAGGAACGTGGACTTGCCCGCGCCGTTGGCCCCGATAACGCCGTAGCAGTTGCCGGAGACAAATTTTATGTTTACATCGTCAAAAAGCACCCGCTTGCCGTAGCGTAGCGAGACGTTCGATACTGATATCATCGGTGTTCGTTGTGGCTGAATTTGGCCGCAAAGGTACGGAATCGGGTCGAAATTTGGGGCATTACCGCTGGAATCTGTATCCGGCACGGGCCTAGTGAGAGGTCAGGCTTCCTCAAGCACAGGTACGTGGTTGAGGTCGAGTTCGCCCTCCCACCGCGCCACCACGCTGGTAGCCACGGCGTTGCCCATCACGGAGGTGGCCGAGCGGCCCATGTCCAGAAACGGGTCGATACCCAGAATCAGGGCCAGCCCCTCGACGGGCAAATTAAAC
>JAYUKZ010000206.1:0-1013 GCA_043763995.1 Fibrella sp. | reverse complement strand
ATCGGCGGGCAGAATAATGTCGCACAGGCGGGTAACGGTGGCCAGTTCGGCGGGGGTAAAAAACCGCTCGGCCATCAGTTTGGCATCACGTTCGGCCTCTGCCGGTTGCCGCCCGCCGGGGGTTTTCAGGGGTGGTTTTTTGGTGGGCGGGGCGGGTACGGCGGCTTCTGCCGGGCCAACAGCCAGGCCCAGCCCAAAACCCGACAATCCGAGGGCTTTCAGGGTATCTCTGCGTTTCATAAGTTGTTGCGTTTTACCTGGTCAATCACAAATTCGGACGTGCGGAGGGCACTGGCCAAAATAGTCCAGGTCACGTTTTTGTCGCCCTGCGTCACGAACGGCGCGGCATCGACCACAAACAGGTTTTTTACCTCGTGGGCCTGCTGAAAACCGTTCAGGGCCGATTTTCGGGGGTCGTTGCCCATTCGGACGGTGCCCACTTCGTGAATAATCTTGCCGGGAGCCTCCAGGCCGTAGCCGTGATTAGTGTTGGGGCCGGGTTTTTCGCCCAGCGGTACGGCCCCCATCGCCTGGAAAATCTCCTCGAAGGTATCCTGCATGTGTTTGGCCTGTTTCACTTCGTTTTCCGACCATTTATAGTTGAAACGAAGCGTGGGAATGCCGTATTTATCTACTTTGTCGGGGTCAATTTCGCAGTAATTGCTGGCCAGCGGAATGGGTTCGCCGCGCCCGGCCATGCTGACGTAGGCCCCGTAGTAGCGGCGGATATCTTCTTTGAGGCGGGTGCCGTAGCCCCCGGCAGGTTGTTTGCCCGCCGGGCCGGGGTATTCGCCGTTCATGCCTTCGATGCCGAAGCCGAAACCAAAGCCGGGCATGCCCATGCCGCCGCCATATTCGATGTGATAGCCACGCGGGAAGTCGAGTTTTTTGTTGTCGAGCCACCAGGGCGTGTAGACGTGCATGCCGCCCACACCGTCTTCGTTATACCGCACCCGATCCATGAGGGCGGGCACAAACGCCGCCCTGGAAGCCCCCGTCGAATCGTTGAGGTA
>JAYUKZ010000205.1:0-1013 GCA_043763995.1 Fibrella sp. | reverse complement strand
TCATCATCCGTGCCCGCGTGGAGGGCCTCCGCGACTGGGGGCCGTCCCAGAGTCCGTTCAATAGCTGGATGCTGCTTCAGGGCCTGGAAACCCTCTCGCTCCGGGTGGAACGTACCTGCGAAAACGCGTTGGCTCTGGCCCAATGGCTGGAACAACACGAGCAGGTCGAACACGTGAACTACCCCGGTTTGCCGGGCAATAAATACCATGCGCTGGCCCAAAAATACCTCGTCCGTGGGGCGGGGGGCGTGTTATCGTTCAAGCTCAAAGCCGGGCGCGAAGGGGGCGATGCGGTGGTCAACTCGCTGAAATTGGTGAGCCATCTGGCCAACGTGGGCGATGCCAAAACGCTCATTATCCACCCCGCCAGCACCACCCACTCGCAACTGCCCGAAGAAGATCAGGTGGCGGCGGGCGTGGCACCGGGCGTACTGCGGGTGTCGCTCGGCATTGAGCACATCGACGACATCAAAGCCGATTTCGAACAGGCGTTTTCACAGATTTAAACCAGCGTTTTCGGCGTAGCCCCCAACCCCCTAAAGGGGGCTTAGGACAGTCTGAAGCCCCCTTCAGGGGGTTTGGGGGTTACGCCGACTACAACTAACAACGCCCTCTTTTCCTTTGCATTACTTCGATTATAAATTTTCCTTTTCGCTTGAATTAGGCGACGAACTGCCCGGCTTTCGGCTGGCCTACACCACCTGCGGTACGCTGAACGAAACCCGCGACAATGTGGTGTGGGTGTGCCATGCCCTCACCGGCAACGCCGACCCCACCGACTGGTGGAGCGGCCTGGTGGGCACCGGTAAATTCTACGACCCCGCCAGCCAGTTCATTGTCTGCGCCAATGTGCTGGGCGGGTGCTACGGGTCTACCGGGCCGCTCAGCACCAACCCCGCCACCGGTACGTGCTACGGCCACAAGTTCCCCACGCTCACCATCCGCGACATGGTTGGTGCGCTCGATTTATTGCGGCAGGAACTGGGTATTGAACAGATTCATACCTGCGTGGG
>JAYUKZ010000204.1:0-1020 GCA_043763995.1 Fibrella sp. | reverse complement strand
GTCGGTTGTGGACTTGGACTCGGAGTCGGTTGTGGACTTGGACTCGGCCCGGGTAAAGGCGTCGGTGCGGGAGTTGGTGCGGGCGTTGGTGCAGGCGTTGGTGCAGGCGTCGGTGTCGGCGTCGGTGCAGGCGTCGGTGTCGGCGTTACAGCCGTTGGTGTCGGCGTCGTTATAGGCGGCGGTGTCGGCGTCGGGGTCGTTATAGGCACTGTCGGGGAGTTCCCGAAGTTGATGCCACTGACAATAGCACCCGAGGTGAGCACGATGTCCGCCGGGTCGGGGGTGCGTTGGGTGAACCCAGCTTGGTTGACTTCCCGGACGCGGTAGGTTCCCGGCGTTAGGTTCGTGAACAGGTAGTTGCCACTGGCGTCTGTGGTGGTAGTAACAGGAACAGGAGCAGGACTACCAGGGGTTCCAGCTACCAGATTGGTTAACGCAATTTGGAAATTGGGCAAACCCGGTTCTCCGGCATCCTGAATGGCATTGTTGTTGGTGTCTCGGAACTTCAGACCTCGAATCGTACCCGGTTGGGGCAGGAAGTTGCCGAAGTCAATGCCTGTGATTTTATCTCCGGCCTTAACCGTAATGTCGGCGGGGAGCGGAGTCGTCTGTACCGAGTCTTTTTGTTGGACTTCCCTTACCTTGTAAGTACCTGCGGGTACCTCGGTGATAGTGTAGTTGCCGTTGGCGTCAGTGACGGTAGTCAGTTCGCCCTGATCGAAGACTCCATTTGTTGGGTTGCTGTCAATGAAGATTTGCCAATTTGGCAGTCCGACTTCTCCGGCATCCTTGATTTTGTTTTGGTTGACATCGCTGAATTTTTGACCGCTGATGGTGCTCGACTCAAAGAAGTTGCCGAAGTTGTTGTTTTGGGAGTTGAGTCCGCTGGTGAGGGCGACCGTCAACGCCGCTGGAGCGGCCGGCTTGGTTTGTATCCAGCCCGGTTGCTGTACTTCGCGGATGTTGTAGGTGCCGAATGGCAGGTTGGTGAACTCGTACTTACCAGCAACATCGGTGACG
>JAYUKZ010000203.1:0-3595 GCA_043763995.1 Fibrella sp. | reverse complement strand
TGGCCCAAACGGGTGGTATTCTGGTACTCAGCACCGTGCCCGACCCCGAAAACTACTGGCCCTACCTGATCGGAATCGAGAACTGCCGGTTCCGGCGCAACGTATTGCCCGGCGATACCGTAATCTTTAGGTGTGAGTTCAGTTCGCCCATGAAACGGGGCATTGTGAAAATGCAGGGCCGTGGGTACGTGAACAGTAACCTGGTTTGCGAGGCGGACATGATTGCGAGTTTGGTAAAGAAAAAATAGTGCGTTGTGCTGCAATCGCTGTTTTTTGTTGGCCCGTAAAGCATACTTCCTGCAAAGACCAACCCAACACCGCGCACTGCCAAACAGGAAACAGACCTTAACATGATCCAACCCTTAGCCTACATTCACCCCGAAGCCCGAATTGCCCAAAATGTGGTAATAGAGCCGTTTGCCATCATTCATAAAGACGTTGAGATCAAAGAAGGCACCTGGATTGGCTCCCACGCGGTCATCAATTCGGGCGCACGCATTGGCCGCAATTGCAAAATTTATTCGGGGGCGGTTATTGCCGGGGTGCCGCAGGACCTGAAATTCAACGGCGAAGTAACCCAGGCCATCATTGGCGATAATACCACTATCCGGGAGTACGCCACCATTAGCCGGGGCACGGAAGAGCACTGGAAAACCGAAATCGGAGCCAACTGCCTCGTGATGGCCTACGCCCACGTGGCCCACGATTGCCGCATTGGCGACCACTGTATTATTGTAAACAACGTTCAGATGGCGGGCCATGTGCACGTGGGCGACTGGGGCATCATTGGCGGCTCCAGTTCGGTACATCAGTTTGTGAAAGTAGGCATCCACGCCATGGTATCGGGCGGGTCGTTGGTTCGAAAAGACGTGCCACCCTTCACCAAAGCCGCCCGCGAACCGCTTTCCTATGCCGGCATCAACTCCATTGGGCTACGCCGCCGGGGGTATACCAACGAACAGATCAACGAAATTCAGGAGATTTACCGGTACGTGTTTTTGCGGGGGTTCAACAACGCCGAAGCCCTGAACCGGATCGAACTGGACCTGCCCTCAACCGCCGACCGCGACGAGGTGCTTAACTTTATCCGTAACTCCGAGCGCGGCATTATGAAAGGCCCCGGTGGCGGAGGAGGCGAATAGAGCCACACCAACCATGACGGTCACGGCCAGCCAACTAGGCAAAAAATACCGCCGCGAGTGGATCTTCCGGGGCGTAGACCTGACCCTGGCGGCAGGCAATAACTACACGTTTGTGGGGCCAAACGGCAGTGGCAAGTCCACGTTGCTTCAGGTGTTGGCCGGGATGCAGCCCGCGTCGGCAGGTACGTTGGTGTATGCCCTTGACGGCCAACCCCTTGACGAAGCGGATTGGTACCGCCACATGGTGCTGGCCGCCCCCTATCTGGAACTAATCGAAGAACTGACCCTGACCGAACTGCTGGATTTTCACCGCCGGTTCAAACCCTTCCGAAACGGAGCCGACACGGCTGCCATCCTGGAAAAAATGCAACTGAGCCACGCCCGCCACAAGGAAGTTAAGTTTTTTTCGTCGGGCATGAAACAGCGCGTGAAGCTGGGGCTGGCGTTTTTTTCCGAAGCCCGGCTGGTATTGCTCGACGAACCCACCTCCAACCTGGACCGGCAGGGTATGGCCTGGTATCAAACCCACGTAACCGATTTAATTGCGCCAAACTTGGCCCAGCCGCCGGTGGTGTTGCTGATAGCCTCCAACCAGCCCGCCGAATACGAATTTTGCCCCAACGTGCTCGACGTATCGCAGTGGAAACCCTAGCGGCAATTCAGCGTTGAAACCGCCACCCCACCCGGATATCGAACCCTTCGGCTACCTGGAGGCGGGCTTTCAGGCCCACGCCCAGCACCGCCCCACCAGGCAGGTTGTAGAGCAGTTGGTACCGTTGAAACAGGGGTGAACCGGGTTGGGAGGCGGGTTGGTTGAGAACGTAGCCCAGGTACGTGGCAAAGGTGTAGCGACCCAGACCCAGTTCGTAACCCGCCAGGGGGGCCACCTGCCAGGCACTACCCGGCAGGCCGCTCCGCCGCAGCACTTCGCGCAGATACCCATCCTGCACCACTTCCAGGCCCGCCCCCAGCGCATGAAACCGGCTGAGGCAGTAGGCATACGTACCCGTGAAACCAAGCAACCACGTAAGTTGCGTGGGCAGCGCAGCTTCGCCCAGCACCGTTCGGATACTGCCAAACCCCACTAGCCGGGTCAGGTGGCGGGCGGTTAAGGGTGGTTCTGGCCAAAGGCGCGTATCGGGGAACTCGGCATGGTGGGTGTAGTAGGTAATCCCCAGGCCCAGCATGGGGTAATTCATGCCCCGGTTGGGCAGGCGCGTACCGCCGTTGGAAATATGGTTGTAGCTGGCCATAAGGCTGGCTTCCAGCCTGTGCCCAACGCGGTAATGGGTTGAAAACGAGATGCCCAGAAAGCCACTCAGGGGCGTACTAAAAAACGTGTTGCGCGGGTTGCTCACGGGGTCGTATACCCGCGAGAGCAACACCAGCCCCGCCGTGGTGCGCACCGAAAAAAAGAGTGGTTTTCCGGCCCGGATCATGGGTTCAAAAAACGCCCCCGTGCCTACGCTTTCACCCAGTTCTGCCGGGTTGTTGAAGGTGGTGTAGGTCAGGTACGTACCCACGCGGGCAAAACAGTTGCTGCGGGCAAAAGCAGCCTGGCTCAGGGCCGTGCGGCTGTATTCGAGGGTGAGGCCCACGGGCCTGCTGGCCGACACGGCGCGGAGATCATCGGCGTGGGGAATGATGAATCCAGTCTGTGGCCGTACCGTGACCTGTTTTTGCCAGGCGGGCGGCACAAGCGTATCAACGGCAAGAAAGAGCAGTGTGGTCAGGAACATGGTGCAACTGGCTGGCACAAAAGTAGGCACCGATGGGGAATTGGTCATCCGCCCGGCCCGATTGGTACGTACCTTTCGGCTTTAAAAAACGCACCTGCCTCCGCACCGATTTTTGACACCTGATCTGCTCCGAATGTCCCTTCGTCCTGTTTCTTTTTCCTGGCCCGCGCTGGGGCTGCTGTTACTTTTTTTTGTGTCGGGTTTTGCCGCCTTGCTCTATCAGGTCATCTGGCAGCGGTTGCTGGTGTTCTACACCGGTTCCGACACAGTCAGTATCAGCCTCATTGTCACGGCCTTTATGTCGGGGTTGGGGCTGGGCTACCTGGCCGGTGGCTACCTGGCCGACCGGGCCACGTCGGCCCAAAACCTGCGTTATTTTGTGGTGGCCGAAACGGGCATCATGCTCTTTGCGCTGGGCAGCAAAGCCATTCTTTATGATTATATCTACACCTCGGCCCCTGCCTTTGGCAACGTACCGGTGCTGCTCTACGCCGTAGTTTTCGGGGTACTGCTGGTACCCACCGCGCTCATGGGCCTATCGTTGCCGGTGCTTTCCAAAGCCTTTTCGTTCAACAACCTGGGGCAGCAGAGCCGGTACGTCAGCCTACTTTATTTTGCCAACACGCTGGGCGCGGCGGTGGGCGCACTCGTCACCGGTTTTTTTCTGGTACGTCAGCTTGGGTACGATAGAGCCATTTGGGTGGGGGCTGCCGC
>JAYUKZ010000202.1:0-1023 GCA_043763995.1 Fibrella sp. | reverse complement strand
CACATTGACGACACATTGGTGGCGGGCGATTTTCTGAGCGACCCGCACATTGTGGAAATTGTGGTGCGCGAAGCCCCCGAACGCATTCAGGAGTTGATCGACTATGGCACCCGCTTCGACAAAGAGGCCGACGGTGACTACGACCTGGCCAAAGAAGGCGGCCACTCCGATAAGCGGATTCTGCACTTCAAAGACATCACGGGGGCCGAAATAGAGCGGGCACTGCTGAGCGAGGTGGCGCGGTTTCCGACCATCGAAATCTTCACGCATTACTTCGCCGTTGACCTCATCACGCGGCACCACCTGGGCGAAACCGTGCATCGCTACGATGCCACCAACGAGTGCTTCGGCGCGTTTGTGCTTGACACGAACACGGGACAGGTCGAGCAGTTTTTGGCCCGCACCACGCTGGTGGCTACGGGCGGAATCGGGCAGGTGTACGCCAACACCACCAACCCCGTCATTGCCACCGGCGACGGCATTGCGATGGCCTACCGGGCAAAGGGTATCTGCAAGGATATGGAGTTTATTCAGTTTCACCCCACGGCGTTGTTTGAACCCGGCAAAAAGCCCAATTTCCTCATTTCAGAAGCCGTGCGGGGGTTTGGCGGTATCCTGAAAAACTTGAAAGGCGAGACGTTCATGGAGCAGTATGACCCGCGCCTGAGCCTTGCCCCCCGCGACATTGTGGCCCGCGCCATTGACTCGGAGATGAAAAAATCCGGCTCACAACACGTCTACATCGATGTGACTCACTGCGACTACGAGAAGTTTATCGAACACTTCCCCAACATTACGGCTTACTGCAAAGACAAACTCGGCCTCGACCTGCGGAAAGATTTTATCCCGGTCGTTCCGGCGCAGCATTACATGTGCGGTGGCATCCGGGTCGATGACTACGGGCGGACCAATATTCGTCACCTCTATGCCGTGGGCGAATGTGCTTGCACGGGCCTACACGGGGCCAACCGACTGGCTTCCAATTCGTTGCTCGAAGCCATTGTGTTTGGCCACCGGGCGTAC
>JAYUKZ010000201.1:0-13060 GCA_043763995.1 Fibrella sp. | reverse complement strand
ACCGCCTTCAGCCGCAGGGACTAACCCCAACAGCCCCCGCCAACGCCCCGCCCGGCAGTTACCTGTTCGTCACGAAACGGTAGTTTGGGTCAGGGTTTCAGCACGGCCCAAAGCTGGTCGGCTACGATGCTACATTACTTGTGCAAATGGCACAAATTTGCGACTTTAGCGGTTCATTCGTCAGAGCATGACCGCAAAGGAACTACTCAAGGTACTGTACGAAGACGGTTGGCTGGACAAGACCCAGAAAGGTAGTCACCTGCAACTTGTTCACCCCAGCAAAACGGGTAAAGTGACTGTCGCCATTCACAAAGGAGACGTGCCGGTTGGCACACTCAACGCCATTCTCAAACAAGCCGGACTCAAATGAACAGCACTGATAACATAGAACGAATTCAGCTTATTGTTGAAGCAGGGGCCGAACGAACCGAATCGTCAGGTTTTTGGGGGCGACTGACGTATGACAACAATCTGCTCGTAGACCAGGCCGATACCGTTGACGCACTGCAACACAATATGCGGCAACTCCTGCTTGATTTTCACGGGGTTAGCCAGGTCGAGTTTTCGCTAACCTATGACCTGTACGCTTTTTTCGAGCATTATTCGTACCTGAAGATTTCTAAGATCGCGGCCTACGCCGGGCTGAATCCATCGTTACTTCGTCATTACAAAGCGCAAACCAAGTTTCCTTCTGCCGAACAGGTGAAGCGCATTGAAACAGCCGTTCACCGGCTTGCCAATGAACTGAAGCAAGTGCAGTTGGTAGCTGCTTAATACCCACCCGGCAGTGTTCGGGCAAAACCGGTTTCCCGCCCCTATTTCAGCATGGCCCAAAGCTGGTCGGCCACGAGTTGGTTCCCGGCGGGGTTGAGGTGAACGCGGTCGGTGGTGAGGATGCCCCGGTCTTTGTTGGCGGGGTTATTTTTCAGGTTGTAGTCCAGAAAGGCTTTCCTGAAGTCGCACAGGGGCAGGTTTTGGCGGCTGGCCACGTCGCGAATCAGGGTGCTGTAGGCATTCAGGTCGCCATCCTGCGGGTTGGAGAAATCGGTTTTTTCGCCAATCACGGCGGGCGTACACAGCACCACCCGGCTCCCGTTTGCCCTGATTTTACGGATCAGGGCCTCGTAGAATTTCACGAATTTGTCGGGGTCGGTGCCGGTGCCGAAGGTGCTTTTGTGCCACACGTCGTTTACGCCAATATAGAGCACCACCACGTCGGGTTTCAGGGCCAGCACGTCGTCGTCCAATCGCAGGAAGAGGTCGTAAATTTTGTTGCCACCGATGCCTTTGCCAACCAGTTCATACTCGACGGTGCGGTTTTGCTGGTCAATGATGGCCTGTATTCGGGTAATGTAGCCACCGGGTGTGGCCCCGGCCTCGGTGATGGAGTCGCCGAAAAAAACCACCCGAATGGGTTTGGTAGGCGTTGTGAAGGCCAGCAACAGGGGTAGCAGCAGGAGCAGGGGTTTCATATGCATGGGGGGAAGGTGTTTTCAGGCGTTCGGACCAAACCCGGAAGTCGCGGGCGGTTTGGGCGGGGATTTCTTCCATCGGTACGTGGCCCGCGTTGGGGTAGGTGATGGGCGTGCTGTGGGGCAGGTCGCGGCGAAACCGGGCTGCCGTAGCCACCGGAATCAGGTCGTCGTGTTGGCCCCACAAGATAAGGGTGGGCTGGGCGATGCGGCCCATCTGTTGCCAAAGCGAATCGGGTTGGGGGCGGCGTTGCACAAAACTGGCCCGGTTGCCCGCCCGGCGGTTCAGGTCGGCGTAGGTACGGATGCGGGCGGGTGTCACGAGGCTGTCGGCGAAGTACACGTTCTGAAGGCTGCTCCGAAACAGGGCATCGGGCGTGAGGTAGCACAGCAACCCACTCAGGCCCGGCACCCGCGCCAGCCGGAAACCGAGCGGCACCGACCGGGGCACCGAAGGGTAGCCCGCCGCGTCGATGAGCACCAGCCGCCGCACCCGCGCCGAGTCGAGGAGGGCTATGTGCCAGGCAATGTTGCCGCCCAGCGAATTACCGGCCAGATCGCAGCGGGGAACGCCCAATTTCGACAAAAAACGGCTGACGAACCCGGCGTAATACGTACCTGAGATTTGGTTTTGGGGGTGCGGGCCGGTGAGGGCGTAGCCGGGCAAATCGAGGCGGATGAGGCGGCGGTGCGGGGCCAACGCCTGCACCCAGCCGTCCCAGGTCTGGAGCATGGCCCCCGTGCCGTGGAGGAGCACCAGCGGTACCGAATCGGCGGGGTTGCCCTCCACGCGGTAGTGTACCTGCATCCCGTCGAGGGCCATAAACCGCGAAGGGGGAGGGGCGTAGCGGGGCACCAACTCAGCCACGGACAAATCGGGGCGGTAAAGCGCGGCCACCGCCCCGGCCAGCAACAGCAACAACCCGCCGAGCCAGTACTTTTTCATCCCGGTTTCCAGGAAGACTTTTCCGAAGGCGTAACGGTAATGGCCTTCCCGGTAGTGCCGGTGGCTTTTCCGGCCTCGAACGTCAGGTCAATCCGGCCCAGGTTGATGCCGCCAAACCCCACCTGATTGATGAACACGGGTCGCTCGTCGGCGTTGTTGACCGCCACCGGCGCGTCGAGAAACGTGTGCGTGTGCCCGCCAATAATCAGGTCAATATCCCGGCTGCGGCTGGCCAGCACTACGTCCGAAACCGTGCTGTCGTTGTATTTGTAGCCCAGGTGCGAGAGGCAGATCACGTAGTCGCAGCGTTCGCGGGTGCGCAGGTTCCGGGCCACGTCCGCGCTGATTTCCAGCGGGTCCAGGTACGTTGTTTCTTTGTAGAGGCTGGCCGGAATGAGGCCATCGGGCCGGATACCCAAGCCAAACACCCCCACCCGAATGCCGCCGCGTTTGAAGACCCGGTAGGGCCGGGTGCGCCCGTCCATGACCGTATTTTTGAAGTCGTAATTGGCCACCAGAAACGGGAAATCGGCTTTGCCCAGTTGCTCGCGCATGGAATCGATGCCCCCGTCGAAATCGTGGTTGCCGATGGTGCCCGCGTCGTAGCCGAGGCGGTTCATGGCCAGAATTTCGGGTTCGCCCTTGTATAAATTAAAATAGGGCGTTCCCTGAAACATATCGCCCGCGTCGAAAAGCAGCACTTGGCGGGGTTTTCCGGCCACAGCTTCGGCCCTGATTTGCTGCACCAGGCTCATGCGGCGGGCAATGCCCCCGCGCCCGGCGTTGCGGCTTCCGTCCATCGGAAACGGGTCGAGGCGACTATGCACGTCGTTGGTGTGCAGGATGGTAAGCACCGTGGGAGCGGCCCCCGTGGGAGCGGCGGCAGCCAGCAGCGGGGCGGGTCGCAACGTACCTACCGCCCCCACAACCGCCGCCGTGCCGAGGTGGGCCAAAAATTCGCGCCTACTCGATTGTGATGCGGCCATTTGCTTTGGGGGATAAGAGTTTGCCATTCTTGCCTTCGGCCCGAAAATAGTCGATGAGGGCATCGCGGATGAGGTAGTTGCTGTTCTGGCGGGTGGTGACAGTCTTCAGGAAATCGGCCCCGCCGCCGCCGTTGGCCACGTAGTCGCTCATGGCCACGGCGTAGGTTTGGCCGGGGCCGATGGTTCGCCCGTTATCCAGCGTGGTGGTGGTTTTTTTGTTGGCTACCCGCACGTGTACGCCGCCCACCACCAGGGAACCCTCGTGGGCCACCACCTGATCCATGAACTGGTTCAGTTGGTCGGCGGTGAGCGTCAGCACCACCAGTTGGTTGTCGAAGGGCATGACCTCGAAGATGTTCCCCGTGGTGAGGGCACCGGCGGGCAGACCACTGCGAATGCCGCCGTAATTGAGGTGAGCCACGTCGATGGGTTTGCCGTAGCGTTGGGTAGCTTGCGCCAGCAGGGCATCGGCCAGCAAATCGGTCAGGGCCGATTCGGGGGCGGTTTTATCGAGGCGTTCGCTGAGGTTCACCAGCGTTTCGTTCATGTTTTTATCCAGGCCCTGCTTGTAGGGAGCCAGCCAGCGCAGGGTGCTGCTGTCGGTAGGCACGGCCCCGTCGATGGTGAGGCGGGTGGCGTTTTGAGCCGTGAGGTGGTGGGGCGTTTGGCACCCGCCCAACCCCATCCACAGCGGCAACAAGGCCACGCCAATTCGGAGCCAATGCGCTGGTTTTCGGGGGTTTATGTTCATGGAAAAAGCTGTTTTAACGTTGTTGGGTAAAATTATTTAAACACAGAGGCGCAGAGGAAAAGGAGTTTTGATTACATATAACTAATTGATCACTAGTTTTTTACATTATTTTCGGCGTAACCCCCAACCCCCTGAAGGGGGCTACACCTTGTCGGAGCTACGCCGATGCTGAAGCCCCCTTCAGGGGATTTGGAGGTTAGGCCGAAAATAGATCAAATTGGCTTTATACTACTGATTCGGCAACGTTACGGTTTCCCACCAATACCGGCGGATGGTTTCGAAGTAGGTCAGCCACTGGGCCTCGCCGATGGGCTTGGAAATAAACGACGTGGCCCCAAGCTGGTACGCCTGCGCAATGTCGTCGTCTTCATGCGAAACACTCAGCACCACCACCGGCGGACGTACCTGGGCGGGCAGTTGTTTCACCTGCCGCAAAAACTGCCAACCCTGTTCGGCTTTGGGCAGATAGAGGTCGAGCAAGACTAGCCGGGGCGGCGAGATTTCGTTTTCCACACAGGCGTTGAGGTAGTCGATAGCCTGTTCGGCAGAATCGGTAAAGACGGGAGTGGTGGCTGTCAGGCTTCGCTGAATAACGTAGCGCAGCAGCGTTTGGTGGTCAGGGTTGTCTTCAACAACTAACAGGGTTTGCGTACGAACAGGTTGATTCACAGAAATTACGGTTGGTTGGAGGGGTAGTGATGGGGCGAAAAGCAGCGTGTTATCATAGGATCGGTTTGGCAACACCGACGAACAAATATAGCGGGTCTTAGTCAGCTTTGGGTGGTATGTTCCCAGCCTGTTTCCGGCCCAAAACAGCCCCTACCACTTTACCAGTATGCTGTTTCGCTATCGCTAATCCCGGTTTTGTTGAGTAAATTCGCTTATCGGTTCCTTGCTGAATTTTACCCGGAGCTACTACCCTGTTTTATGCCTGCCCATGCCGCCGCCCTCTGCTATCCATACCCCCGTTGCTGACGGGCAACTTGCTCAACTGGCCACCTACCTCTTCAGCCGCCGCGAGGCCATTCTGACCAACTGGCGCACCGCTTGCCAGACCAACATCCACCTGGCCATTGTGGACGGCCTCACCCGCGAAGAATTTACGGATCAAGTGCCTTCGCTGCTCGACACGCTGGAGAAAAGCCTATGCCAGGAAGACCCCTTAGCCCTGCCCTACCAGATTGCCCGCGAACACGGCTTGCACCGCTGGCACAAAGGCTACGCTCTGCACGAACTGCTGAGCGAAATTGCGCACCTCCACCAGACCCTGCGAACCGAATTACGTACCTACCGGGCGCACTATTCCGACACGAACCCCGATGTGCTGCTGACGGCCCACGACCTGATAAGCACCCTGATACACCAGGCCATCAGCGGCAGCATTGCCCAGTACGACGAGTTTCAGAAGGCCGAAGCCGTGGAACGGGCTTTGAACCTGCAACACGCCCTTGACAACGTGAACGAACTGGTGCGGCGGCGCGGGGCCATGCTCCGGGTAGCCTCCCACGACCTCCGCAGCAGTTTCAGCGTACTTCAGGGCGCGGCCTCCCTGCTCGATTTGCCCGACAACACCGAAGAAGAGCGCACCGAAATGTTGCAAATTCTAACCCGCAACTTCCCCCGCCTGGCCGCCATGCTCACCGACCTGATGGACCTGGCCCGCCTGGAAGCCGGGCGCGAAGCCATGCAGGTAAAACCCTTCGATGCCGCCGAACTGCTGCGTACTTTGGTTGCCGCCGCCCAGCCCCTGGCCCAGGAACGCGGCCTGTTTTTGAAAGGCGACGGCCCGGCCTCCCTGCCCGTGATGGGCGATGCCACCAAAGTAGACCGGATGGTGCAGAACCTGCTGACCAACGCCCTAAAAAACACCACTGAGGGGCAGGTGTCGGTATCGTGGTCGCGGGAGAATCAGTTTCGGTGGATGCTTAGTATTCAGGACACGGGGCCGGGCCTGGCCACGGGAGCGGCCCTGTGGCTGGCCGACCAACTGCGCCCGGCCATCGAATCGGCAGCTACGTTTGAGGAAAACACACCCGATGACGTACCCATGCCCAAAGCCGCCGCCACGGTTTCCGGTACGGTATCCGGTAGTGGCGGCGAGGGCATTGGCCTTTACATTGTGAAACGCCTCTGCGAGTTGCTCAACGCCAGCCTCGACGTGGAAACCCGCGCCGGCACCGGCACTGTGATCCGGGTCCGTTTCCCGATCCAGTATGGGCATTGAAAGGGGTTGGGGTCAGGCGAAAAAATACATGATCCAGACCATCAGGCTGGTCAGTAGCCCGGCGTAAAAAACGTCACTCTGGTAGAACGGCAACGTTTCTCCGGCATCGGCATCGGGCGAATCTACCCGCCGAGCATACCAGACAAACAACCCTACCGTGAGCAAGGCACCGGGCCAGGCCGCTACCTGCGGGGTCAGGATTCCGCTCAAGGTCAGGGCCAGCACCGGCAGTTGCAACGCCGCAAACCGCCCCACGGCCCAACCCAGCCCGCCGAACGAGACGGTCAGGTCGTGGGTATCGGCCACGCCGTGGCGGCGGTTCAGGTACGTGCTCAGGGCCACAATCAGGCCCGACCCCAGCACAAAAATCAAGAAGACGCGGTAGAGAAAATTCAGCTTCGGGCCGAAGGTGTCGGCCACGCCAGGTACGTTGATTAACAAGTTATTATAGACAAAATCACAACCGAAACCGAGCAGCGGCGAACAGGCCAGCACAATCACCGCCGCCACAGGGTTGGTCTTTGGCCACAGCACTCCCCAGAAAAAAATCACGACCAGTCCCGGCTTCAAATACGACGTTTGGTTGGCCAGCACCAGAAAAAAATTGTCCGACGACGTGGGGTCATACGTGGTGTAGGCCAGCCCGGTGGCCAGGGCGCACATCACCACCACGCCCAGTTGCCCAAACCGCACCGTTTGCCGGTCGGTGGCTTGTGGCCGAATATATTTTCGGAACACATCATAGGCAAGCATGGTCGAGACCGAGTTCATCATGGAATAAATGGCCGAAAAGATGGCGCACATCAGCCCCGCTAAAATCAGGCCCACCAGCCCGTAACCCACCGGCACTACCGTGCGGAGCAGCGTCAAGAACGTGTCGTCGGGTTTCACCACGCCTTCGCCGAAACGGCTTTTGAACAGATAAAACGCCGCCGACCCCACAGCAATGGAGAAGAACGGGATGATAAGTTTCAAAAACCCCGCCGCCAACGACCCCAGCCGGGCATCGCGCTCGGTTTGGGCGGCCAGCACCCGCTGCACTTGGTATTGGTTGGTGGTCCAGTAGAAGAAATTCAGGATGGTGAGGCCCGTGAAAATGCCCAGCCAGGGCAGTTTAGGGTGGTTAGCGGGCAGGTAGAGGTGCATCTTGTTGGCCCCCGCCGCGTCTAGCCGCAACAAACCGGCAAAGCCGCCAATTTCGGGTTGCAGGTACGTTAGGGTGCCCATCAACAAAATCGAAATCAGCATAATGACCGTCAGAATATTGTCGGCAATGACTACCGATTCCATGCCGCCAAAAACCGTAAACAGCACCGTCACGCCCGCAATGACCAAAATCCCTTGCAGGTACGTTGGTTCCAGGGCCGTACCGTCGAAAAGAATGCCCAACGTGCGGCTACCGATGTAGAAGCCGCCCACGAGTTGAATCATGATGAAGGCAATCATGAGCACAGTATACACCAGCCGGGTTTGGGCGTTGTAGCGGCTTTCGAGAAACTGCGAAAGCGTGAAAAACTGCCGTTTCCGGTAAATCGGGATAAACACATAGACCAGCACCAGAATGGCCGGAATAGCCCACACCTCGTAATGGCTCTGGGCAAAACCAATGGAGTAGCCCACGCCCATCATGCCGATGATTTGTTGCGCGTGGATATTGGTGCCAAAAATAGACCCCGCCACCGAATACCACTTCAGCGAATGCCCCGCCATAAAATACTCATCGGCACTCTTTTTTTTCAGGCTCGAATACATGCTGGCCACCACCAGAAACACCAGCAGCAAAACGACAACAACAAGGTCAATAAGGTGTAGTGATTGAAGCATTTTTGGTTAAGAAAAGTGAAATTTTGCGTGTGATGTGCCGTCAGGTCCCCCGACCTGACGGCACACGACCTGACGGCACGATGTGGTTAGAAGACATCCCGGTAGTCGAGGAGGGCGGAGTGTTTGTTGGTTGTCAGGTAGAAACGGGCACTGGAATGGGGGTAGTCCTCAGGTACGTTGACCAGACCAGCTTTGACCGGATTTTCATGCATGTAGGCCAGTTTTGTTTCACACACATCCCGGCTGTTGAGCCACACATCATCGAAGCGATCCTCCCAAATTTTAAAGAACTGATTGCGCGTCTCGTGTACCAGTGAAGTAGCCAGGCCGGTATGTCGTTTCAGTAGATAGTCGCGCAGTTTACGGGAAGTCATCTTCTTAAAATCACGCATGTAGTCCGACAAGCGCATATCTTCGTCAAAATACAGAATCAGGTGAATATGGTTCGACATAAAAACGTAGGCAATCAGCCGGGCTTTGTATTTCTCGTTGTAGAAGTGAATATTCTCGTACAGTATATCGAAACAGGCCTTGTCGATCAGGAAAAAACCGTGCGCTTCACAGGTCGTGGTGACAAAAAAACAACGGCCTTCGGTCAATAAAGTACGGTCACGCAGCCCCATACACGTCAGATTTTTAAGTTAAAAGTGCCGTTAGGTCGTGTGCCGTCAGGTCCCCCGACCTGACGGCACAGGGTCCCCCGACCCGTCTAGGGCAACGACAACCGCCGAAGGCGAAAAGAGAGCCGGGCTGTACTGTATTCGCCTTCGGCGGTTGTGATCTCTCTAGACGGGTCGGGGGACCCCAAGCCGTCAGGTCGGGGGACCTGACGGCACAATATACCATTATACCCGCCCCTGCTCGGCGGCTAGTTTTACGTTCGGTAAATGGGGCAGAACGTGTTTGCCGAATAATTCGCATTCTTCCAGCAGGGGGTAGCCGGAGAGGATAAACGACCGGATGCCCATGTCCATGTAGCGGTTTAGCTGGGCCAGAATCTGCGCCGGGGTGCCCACCAACGCCCCCCCGCACCCCGACCGGGCGCGGCCAATGCCGGTCCAGAGCATGGGTTCAATGAAATCATCGGCATCGGCGGTTCGGCGCAGTTCATCCTGCCGCAACACCCCCGCCGATTGTGAATCCTGGGTGCGGTGCTTGAGCGTGGCGGCCACCCCGGCATCGAAGCGCGACATCAGGGTTTTGGTGTAGGCGCGGGCTTCAGCTTCGGTTTCGCGCACAATCACATGGATTCGGAGGCCGAAGTCTATCGTGCGACCGTGGGCGGCGGCGCGTTGGCTCATCTCGTGCATGGTGGCGTAGAGGGCCTCTTCGGGTTCGGGCCACATCAGAAACACGTCGCAGTGTTTGGCACAGATCTCTTTTGAACCGGGCGATATACCGCCGAAATACAGCATCGGCCCGCCGTTTTGCTGGTAGGGTTTGGCCGGGGCCGCGTCCAGGCTGATTTTGCCATAAACCGGCCCCTCGTGTTCGATCCGGTCTTGTGTCCAGGCTTGTTTCAGAATCTGAATCACCTCTTCGCAGCGTTGGTAGCGCAGTTCGTGGTCTTCCTTCAGCCCCGGCAAATCGGAGTTGATGATGTTGATCGTGAGCCGCCCTTCCAGCAGGTGGTCGAGCGTGGCGATGTGGCGGGCCAGCATGGGCGGGTGAATTTCGCCGGTGCGGATGGCGGCCAACATCGAGATCTGACGTACCTGCGGGGCCATGGCGGCGGCAAAGGGCAGCACCTCCTGCCCGGCCACATACGACGTAGGCAAGAGGATATTCCGGAAACCAAGCTGGTCGGCGGTGCGCATGATCTCGGCGCAGTGGGCGTAGGTGCTGGCGCGGGTGGGGTCAACGGTGCCCAGAAAGGCGGTGTCGCCCCCGCAGAGGTCATCGAACCAGGCCACTTCGCAAACGCGGGTGGTGGTGCGGGCGGGCACCGGCTGAATGGGTAAATCGAGCATATTGGTGGTGTTACGGCCTACAGCGAATACCAGCGCGGGGCCGCAAGCGGGGCGCGGCGACCCTGTGCGCGGGCCGGGGCCGGGCCATAATGGGCGGCAAGATAGCTGACAATCGGTTTTTCTGCGTCGCCCAGTGCCCAGAGCTTATGGTTTTTCTGCATCCACCGGATTCGCTCCGTCCAGCCGACGGCGGTAAACCGGTGTTGCTGAATGAGTTTGGCAGAATGGCACCCGGTGCAGTGCGCCAACACAAGGGGCAAACCGGAGCCAACCACAAGGCCGCTTTCGGGGTCAAGCCGGAGGGTATCGGCCCCGGCGCGGGCGGCGGGTTGGGGCGGGCGGGTCAGGTCATGATGGCTGATGAAGCCCGTGAAGAGCAGGCCAAGCAGCGGCAACAGGTACGTTCGTTTCATAGAGTGCTGGGTGTCAGGTACGTTCACGGCCCCAAGATACGCACAACGGCGTTCGGTACGCAACCGGACGGCATCAACCAACTCGTTATCAGTCGGTACGGGATTGAGCGGCCAATCCGGCGGCGAGTTTGTGCGGGATGGTAACGGGTTTAGCCCCGAATAGTAGTAGTTTTGATGCATTCACATCCGGTTTATTCGCCTGTTTACCCCGCCTTATGCTGCTTACTGAATCCAAAAAACTTTCCTTCTCCGGGCATGAATCCTTCCAATGTCGGGGGCTTTGGCTCAAGAAAGGGTTCGATTTTATTGAGGCAGGCAACTCGTTTTCCAGCGAAGATGCCGTGATGAAACTGGGCGTGGGCAAGAATATGGTCAACGCCATTCGCTACTGGATGCGGGCGTTTGGCCTCACCGAAGAAGGCGATGAGCCAACCGAGTTAGCCAAAAAATTGCTCAACGACACCGACGGATGGGACCCTTACCTGGAAGACAATGCGTCGCTGTGGTTACTGCATCATCAGTTGGCGATAACGAAGCGGGCCTCCACGTACTCACTCATTTTCAACGGGTTACGGCGAGATAAGATCGAATTTAACCGGTCGCACTTTGTCACCTACGTCAATCGGCAAGCCACGCTCCGGGGCGAATCGGTGAATGAGAATACCGTAAAAAGCGATTTCGACGTGTTTGTCAGGATGTATATCCGCACCAACGCCCAAGCCAAAGACCGCGACGAAGGACTGTCGGGCCTGCTGACGGATCTGAATTTGGTGAGCGAATTACCACGACCCAAACAGGACGATTATTACGTGATTGAGAATACCGAAAAGACGGACGTACCCGACGAGGTACTGCTCTATGCTATTCTAAAAGACCGGGAGCTAAACGGCACGTTCGATGTTTCGGTCAACTTCAATACGTTACTCACCGAGCAGGTTGGCCCCGTGTTTGCCCTGAATCAAACGGGTCTGTATACCAAGCTGGAACGCATTGCCGCCAACAAAGCCAACCACGCCGTTTTCAGCGATCAGTCCGGTATTCGCGAACTGTCGTTTACCCAACTGCCCGATCCCCTCACCGTTTTATCGCGCCACTATGTCCGCTAATACCTACAGCCCGTCGGTCAATATTATCCGGGATGCCGACCGGAATCTGGTTTATTACCCCACCGTCAACGCCATCCGGGTGGTCGATCAGGTGGCCAACGATGTCAAAACCGGGCAACGGGCGTTTACCATCATCGGGGCCTACGGAACGGGAAAATCGGCGTTGTTGTGGGCGTTGGAACAAAGCCTGCGGGCCACCCTGGAAACGGGCCGTAAGCGTTTTTTCGACGTAAACCTGGCTCAGAATCAGGCCCCGGAAGTGGTGAACCTGGTGGGCGAATACGCCTCGATCATCGACACGGTAGCCAACCGGTTTGGGGCCGACAACACGCAGACCCCCACCATCCTGCAAGCGATTTACGACCGGTACCACGCGCTCGGCCAAGCCCACCCCGACCGGCAACCGGTGTTGATCGTGGTGATCGATGAGTTTGGCAAGTTTCTGGAATATGCCGCCGACCACGAGCCGGAGCGGGAATTTTACTTTATTCAGCAACTCGCCGAGTTTGTCAACGACACCACCCATACCATCTGCCTGATTACCACCGTCCACCAAAACACGGATGCCTATGCGTTTTCGCTCACCGAAACGCAGCGCAAAGAGTGGACAAAGGTGAAAGGGCGGCTCCGGGAAATTACCTTCAACGAGCCGGTCGAGCAGTTGCTGACCCTGTTGGGCGAACACGCCGCGCAACGTACCCCGGCGACAACGGCGGGCAACGTACCCACGAAAGCGCAGATCAGGGCCGCGCTGAAAATTGCGCAGCAAAGCCGGGCCTTAACCATCGAAAAATCGTTGGCCCCCGACATTGCCGGTCAGCTTGCGCCCCTGGATTTGCTCAGTGCCACCGCGCTGACCCTCGCTCTGCAACGCTACGGCCAAAACGAACGGTCGCTGTTTTCGTTCCTCGAATCGACCGACCACACGGGCATGAACCGGCTCCGATTGTCGGCAGAAAACCCGTTCTACAACGTGGCCAATGTGTTCGATTACCTGACGTTTAACTTTTATTCGTACCTCGACTCAAATAGCAACAAGGACTTCACGGCGTGGCGGGGAATCCGCATGACGTTGGAAAAAATTGAAGGGCAGTTTGGCAACGAAGCGGCTCCCTACGAAAAAATCGTGAAAACGGCGGGGCTATTGGCGATCCTGATACCGCAAAACGCCCTGCTCGACAAAGCGTTTCTGACCGCCTACTGCCAAACCTGCCTGGGCATTCCCGATGCCGAACAGCGCATCGGCGACCTCGAAGCCTGGAACATCATCAAATACCGGGTCTACCGGGGCCGCTACGTACCCAACGAAGGCACCGACCTCGACGTGCAGGTTGAACTGAGCCGCGCCGGCAACGACGTAGATCAGGT
>JAYUKZ010000200.1:0-1024 GCA_043763995.1 Fibrella sp. | reverse complement strand
AGTATCGCTCAAAAAGTAGGTGCAACTGTACCCAGCGTCGCAGGCGCGGGCAGCGGTGACTTAGCGACAGAAAACCACAAATTATTGTTGGGAAACAGGCAAATTGTCCGCGCGATCGCTGAAAAATTAGGCGTTAAATTGCCCGCTCCCCCCGAATTAGCTGGTAGCATGGTAAAGCAAAATAACACGCTTTTGCAAGGCATGCACACCACCCGCAACTACAACGGCCAACTGACGGGGCAAACCGGGATTCACGGCTTCTGGGAGTCGCGTTTGCCCGAGTTATTCTCCCCAACTTATGATGTCATCGTGGGGACCGCCGAATACATTGAACGGCCACAACAACGCGCCTGGCGGGCTATTTTCGATGCCCACGCCGCCCTCGACTCCGTATTGTCTATTGAGCGCGAACTGACCGCTGAGGTAGGCGAGAGTCGCAAATGGAATTTTGAAGACCGGAACGGGCAAACCGTGAAGGTGTATTCTGAAACTTTTGCCCGGTACTATCACGAACGGTTACGCGGGCAGGTGGAACGCCAAATGCGGGCTTCCATAAAAATGGTGGGCGATTTCTGGTACACCTGTTGGGTCGATGCGGGTCAGCCCGACCTGAAAAAACTGGCCCGGAAACAGCCCGCCGATGCCGAGCAAACAGAAACAGCCGCCGAGCAACGGAGTTGGCTCAAGCGGCTGTTCAACGTGCGGGAAGAATAGAGACCGCAACGGTTCAGACTTTCAATTTCTTCATATAATCAGCGTTGGCTTTCATGCTCATTATTGATGAGGTAGCGTACTGTTCCTGCTCAACGAGAAAGTGCTTCATGCCACTTTTACGGGCTTGTTTCAAAATGGCTCTGTAATCGACAATGCCCTGCCCCAAGTCTTGCTGAATTACCTTGCCGTCGGCTTCTTTTTTGTAGTCTTTTATATGGCATAGTTCATACCGGTTGCCGTACTGCTTGAGGTGGTCGACGGCACGTTGCCCGGCGGCTTCAATCCAGCACATATCCAGCTCGAACATCAC
>JAYUKZ010000199.1:0-13068 GCA_043763995.1 Fibrella sp. | reverse complement strand
CCGACCAGCACACGGCAGCCGTGGCCTTTGCCGTAAGCACCTTTGGGCGGCTGGACGTGGCCGTAAATAACGCGGGTATTGGTGGCCGTTTTGCCCGGTTCATTGACCAGACCCCCCGCGACTGGGAGCAGATGATGGCCGTGAACCTGGGCGGTGTTTTCTACGGCATGCAAGCCCAACTTCGGCAGATGCTTCAGCAACCCGAAGGCGGGCGCATTGTCAATATTTCCAGCATTGCGGGCGTGAAAGGGATGCCTATGGGTGGCCCCTACAGCGCAGCCAAGCACGGCGTAATTGGTCTGACTAAAACCGCCGCACTGGAATACGTCAAGAAAAATATCCGGGTCAATGCCGTGTGCCCGGTCTATACCCATTCGGGTATGGTGCAGGATCTGATGGACACCGCCCCGGAAATGGAAGAACGGATGCGCCGGGTGATTCCGATGGGCCGGTTTGGGCAACCCGAAGAAATTGCCCAGGCTATTTTGTGGCTTTCGGCCAAAGAGAATGATTTCTGCACTGGCCAGGCCATCCGCATGGACGGAGGCATGTCGGCGGGCTGAAAAAAGTGTTTACCGTCTAAAAAAAGTTTTGCCGTTTTCAGTTGTCCGACCTGGGAAAGATAAACTCCCAAGTGAAACAACCGAAAACGGCAAACGTATTTAAACAGTAAACGAGCCTAACTACCAGCGTTTTTTGCGGTCGCCGTTGTTGCCCGATGAGGGGGTTTCGCGGGGTTTGTCGAACCGGTCGGGCGAGGTTGATAAGGAAGCCGTCCAGGGTTTCCAGCGGGCATCTTCGGCAGCATCGCCCGAGGACTGCGTGTTGCGGTTGTCGCGGCGGGGGTTGCGGTTGCCACCACCTGCCGGGCGGCTGTCGGGCCGGGTGCCTTCGGGCCGGGCGGGTTGGTCGGTGCGGGGTTGTTCGCTACGTACCTGGACGGGGCGAACACCTTCCCGGCGCGGTTCGTTGCTACGGCCCTGGGGCTGACCGTTGCGGTTTCCGTCGCGCCCGCCACCGTCACGGCCCCGTCCTCCCCGGCCCTGCTTGGGTTCGGGTTTGGGCGGTTTGGCCCACTCAATGGGGTCGAGGTTTTCTGAGCGATAAGGGTTGTTCAGTTCAACCGGAACGGTTTTGCCAATCAGTTTCTGAATGTCTTTCAGGTATGCCCGTTCGTCGGTTTCGCAAAACGAAATGGCAATGCCACTAGCTCCGGCGCGGCCCGTGCGGCCAATGCGGTGCACGTAGCTTTCGGGAATGTTAGGCAGTTCGTAGTTGAAAACGTGCGTCAGGCTGTCGATGTCAATACCCCGTGCGGCAATGTCGGTAGCCACCAACACCCGCGTGGTACGTTCTTTGAAGTTGCTCAGGGCGCGTTGGCGGGCGTTTTGGGCTTTGTTGCCGTGGATGGCCTCTGTCTTCACGCCGTGCTTGTTCAGAAACTCGGCTACCTTGTCGGCTCCGTGTTTGGTGCGGCTAAACACCAACGCCGACTCAATGGCTTTGTCTTCCAGCAGGTGCAGAAGCAAACTCCGTTTGTCGTCCTTCTCCACCATGTACACCTTTTGCGCCACCGTGTCGGCGGTTGACGAAGCGGGCGTAACCTCCACTTTGGCAGGGTTGGTCAGGATCGTGTTCGAGAGTTTGATGATCTCGTCGGGCATGGTAGCCGAAAAAAACAGCGACTGCCGTTGGGTAGGCAACTGGGCAATCACCTTGCGCACGTCATGGATGAACCCCATGTCGAGCATCCGGTCGGCTTCGTCGAGCACAAAAAACTCCACATGTTTCAGGTTCACAAAACCCTGCTGCATCAGGTCGAGCAACCGTCCGGGCGTGGCCGTGAGGATGTCGATGCCGTTGCGGAGCGAATCGGTTTGTGATTTCTGGCCCACGCCGCCAAAAATGACCGTGTGGCGCAGATCGAGATGGCGACCGTAAGCACCCATGCTCTCGTCTATCTGGATAGCCAGTTCACGGGTGGGGGTGAGAATCAGGGCTTTAATTTTGTTCGACCACTGGCCCGCCTGCTTTTTGGTATGCAACCGCTGGAGGGTTGGAATGGAGAAAGCGGCGGTTTTTCCGGTGCCGGTCTGGGCGCATCCGAGCAGGTCGCGGCCTGCATTTACTAAGGGGATGGCTTGTGCCTGAATGGGGGTTGGGGTAGTGTAACCTTCTTCGGCGAGTGCCTGAAGGATGGGCGATATAATCGCTAATTCGTTGAAATTCATTAAGTTGGGGTGATGCTGAAAAGGCTACCACAAAGGTCGTGCCTAAACCCCACCACAGAGTGTATAACTCCTCTACTACGAAGAACGTTAATTGTTTAGTTCCGAAGGCAACGTGTGGGCCGGGCCAATCCGGCGGCAGATGTGGCGACATTCAGGTGATAAAATCCAGGTACGTATCTGGGTTTATGACGGTAATAGGTGCGGCGGGGTAGGCTTTTTCAAAAGCTTTGGGCAACCGAATCCGCCCGGTTGTCCACTTCATTTCGAAAGCCTCTAACTGCCCGTCGGTCTCTTCGAGCCAATCCAACTCCTGCTGGTCGTAGGTACGCCAAAAATAGGGCGTGGCCTGGTTGCGCTGGTAAGCGTTGCGCTTCAGCCGTTCGGCAACCAGGTAATTTTCCCAAAGTGCACCCACGTCCTGCCGTTGTGAGAGCGACGCAAAGTTGTTTATCAGCGCGTTGCGGATGCCGTTGTCGAAAAAATACCACTTTGATGATTTGGTCACTTCCTTGCGCAAGTTGCCACTGTAGCCCCCCAGCCGGAACAGGATAAAAACCTTCGAAAACAGATCGAGGTAGCGAAGTACGGTGCTTCTGTCCAGTTGGAGTTGACGCGCCAGTTCATCATACGACACTTCGTTACCAACCTGATAAGCAACGAGTTGCAGTAGCTGGAGCATCTTTTGGGCGTTCCGTATCTGCTCGAATAACAGAATATCTTTGAGCAAATACGACGACACCATACCTTTCAGGTAATCAATCCGGTCGGCAGGGTCGGGTAGTTGCACCACGTCGGGGTAACTACCAAAAACAAGCCGGTCGGTCAGCCGCTCTTTCGTTTGCAGGTACGTCTCTGTGGCCCCCATTTCGAGTTGAGAAAGTGGGTAGAGCGTATGCGTGATTTGGCGGCCCACCAACGGCTCACCCGCCCGGTTGGTGAGTTCGAACGACGAGGAACCCGTGGCGAAAATGGTGAGTTCGGGAAACGAGTCGATCAGCAGTTTCAGGGCTGTTCCCACGTTGGGTACCACCTGCGCTTCATCGATCAGAAGCAACTCAGTTTTTCCCAGCCAACGCCGGTAATTGGCCACCCGGCGGTCGTTCAGCAGGTCGGCGGTGGTGAGGTCATCGCCGTTCAGGAGAAGCGTTGGCCCACTAAACGACTCGGCCAACTGGTTCATCAACACCGTTTTGCCAACCCGCCGCGCCCCCACCAGCAGGATAACTTTGTTGGAAGTCAACTGAGCCGCAATAGTTGACTCAAGCGCACGAGGAACCAGCATTAACGTTAATTGGTTGGGTTTATCCAGCGAATTAACGTTAATTCGCTGGATAAACCCAACCAATTAACGTTTTTTAGTGAACTGCATCTATTGGAACTGGCCAATAATCCACTGAAAAACGCCCAGCACACGGGTCAATTCGGGGTAATACAGGATGGTTGGGTCGGTGATGGCTCTGTTATTTTTTAGCTGCATGAACAACCATTCGTTGCCCGTTGTGACACAACCATAAACAGACTCGTAGGGGATACCTGCTCGTTCGTTTACACTGCGGGCGGCAATCATCTCGCCCACACATTGGGGGATGCCGCTGTATAAATCATGCCGTTTGGCCTCCACCAGCACCATAATGGGCGGTTCGGGCAAAAAAGCTTTTGGGTTGGCGGCAATAATGAAATCACAAATGCCCGACAGTTCGCCGGGCATAACAAGCGATTCGCCTGAAAACAAAGCAATCTTGTCGGCGTTATTCTCCTTCACTGCCGACAGCACCGGCGCAATGAGCATCTCCGAAACAGCTTTCTCAGATTTAGCCATTGCGGGCGACAACTGATTGATTGTCAAATAGTGACGAAGCCAGTCGGGTAACAGTAGTGGCGTTATTTCGGGCAAAAATGCCTCGTTTTCCACTATGACACCAAACCGGTCGCGCAATTCCGAAAATGTGATTTGACTGTAAATGAGCATAGCCGTGGCAGACGATTCTTCTGGTAAAGATACCCCGCAAACTCACCCTAAACTGACCAGTTCTTTCAACTGGTTGTCGGTCAGGTCGCCGAGCCAGGTTTCGCCGGTGCTCACGCTGAGGTCGGCCAACTCTTTTTTGCTCCGAATCATGGCATCGATCTTCTCTTCCAGCGTTCCCTGGTTCATGAGGCGATACACGAGCACGTTTTTGGTTTGGCCAATGCGGAAGGCACGGTCGGTGGCCTGGTTTTCCACGGCGGGGTTCCACCACAAATCGAAATGAACCACGTGGTTAGCCTGGGTGAGGTTGAGGCCCGTGCCGCCCGCTTTCAACGAGAGAATAAAGGTGTGGTCGGAGCGGTTTTTCTGAAACTGCTCTACCATCTCGTCGCGGTGGGCGCGGGACGTGCCGCCGTGCAAAAAGAGCGGCTCCTGCCCGAACGCCTGCCGGATAAAGGTTTTGAGCAGTTCGCCCATCTCGCGGTACTGGGTAAAAATCAGTACTTTTTCGTGGCTGGCGTAGATGGTTTCGAGCAGGTTGAGCAGCAGCGTCACTTTGCCGGAGAGGGCCGCATTTTGGTTGCCTTTTTTCAGGTATTGGTGCGGGTGGTTGCCAATTTGTTTCAGGGCGGTCATCAGTTTCAGCACTAACCCGCGCCGGGCAATGCCATCTTTTTCTTCAATGGCCCGCATACTTTCCGAGACAACACTCTGGTACAGAGCAGCTTGCTCTGGCGTGAGGGCGCAATACTGATTATTCTCGATCTTGTCGGGCAGGTCGCTGATAATGGTTTTGTCGGTCTTCACGCGGCGGAGCAAAAACGGGGCCGTCACGCGGCGAAAAAGGTCTAGCTTTTGGTGGTCGCGCTCCTGCTGAATGGGTTTGCCAAACTCGTCGTTGAATTTGCTAGCTCCGCCCAGATAGCCCCGGTTCACAAAGTCCATAATGCTCCAAAACTCCGACAGCCGGTTCTCGACCGGGGTGCCGCTGAGGGCAATACGTACCTGGCCTTTCAGGGACTTAACGGCTTTGGTTTGTTCGGTGTCGCTGTTTTTAATGTTCTGCGCTTCGTCAATAATGAGCACCGCCCAGTTGGTTTTTTTCAACGCCTCCAAATCCGACCGTACCACGCCGTAGGTGGTCAGAATCAGGTCGATGGCGGGGGCGTTTTTGCCTTCGGCGGGCATTTTGCGGGTGGGGCCGTGGTAGACGTGTGCCTGCAAATCGGGGGCGAACCGGGCAATTTCTTTCTGCCAGTTGGTCAGCAGTGTGGTAGGCAGAACCACCAGGCCCTTTTGTTTCAAAAAACGCCCTTCCTGCTTGAATTTTAGTAGCAGGGCAATGACCTGAACGGTTTTGCCCAGGCCCATGTCGTCGGCCAAGAGGCTACCCATGCCCAGGGCCGAGTTTTTCAGGAGCCAATCGTAGCCGCGCTGTTGATAGGGGCGCAGGGTGGCCAAGAGGCGGTGGGGGAGGGGCTGGTTGGGGGCGTTGGTAAACTGTTTCAGAATGGCCTGCACCTCGGCACTGATGCCGATTCGGTTGCCCTGAAACTCTTCGGCCATCGCCGCTTTCAAGAGGTCGGTGCCGGAAAGGTCGGCGGGTTTTTGGAGTTGTTTTTGCAGCCGCCCCAGGTCGGCGGGGTCAACCAGCACGTATTGGTCTTTGATTTTTACCAGCCCCGTGCGGTTGTTGACCAGCATTTCAAACTCGTTGAAGCCCAGCATCTGATCGCCCACGGCCACCTGCCAGTCGAAACTGAGCATGTCGTCGAGCTTCATGAAGGCGTTGTTGGCAGTGGTTTTGGCCTTCAGTCGCCCCCCCACCTGTGGCCGCACCCAGTGCTGGAGCGATTTCGGCAACAGCAGCGAGATGCCCAACAACTGCATCCGGGGCAGTTTTTCGAGCAAAATCGGGACAAAATCATCGGGCGCATAGCTCAGGTACGTAGGGCCATCGCGTTTGGTGAGCTTGGCCAGATCGGGGAAGTGGCGCGAGAGTACGAGTAAGTCCTGTAAGACGGCCATGCGGATGGGCTGGTGCCGGTCTTCGTCCAGAATTTCGGTCAGGGGCACCGGGGCCACCTCCGCCGCGTCGCGGTCGCGGATGAGCAGACTGAGGTGAAACACGCTGCCAAATTCGGCCTCTTCAATGGCCAAAATGGGCATAAACCGTTTTTGGCCCAGAAAGAAATCGTTGAGCCAGAGTTGCATGGCCAGGGGTTTTTCCCGTTTGCCAAAGCCATCGAGTTTCAGGATTTCCTGCCCGAAAAACAGCCGGTCGGCATCTTCCAGCGGCCAGCGTTCCCAGAGTTCTACGGTGGGTTGTTTCACGGGCTGGCGTAGCAAAAGGGAGCAGAGCATGAGCACCTGTTCGGTGGGGGTGGCCGGGGCCAGAATGTCTTTTTGCCACCGAATACTGAGCAATCCCGGCGGCAGTTGCGTGGCCAGCCCATCCGTAAGGCGGCGCACGGCTTCGTTGATGGTGGCAGGCAACCACCGCACCCGGTACTGATTTCCCTCGGTGCCCACGCCCAGAAGTTGCGGCACCACCGCCCCGCGCCGCAGCAGAGCCGCCGTGAACTGCCGGGTGAGGTAGAGTGCCCGGACGGAGTCGCTCATGTCGGGCCAGTCGGTTTCGGTCAGGTCGCCGAGCCAGCCCATCAGGTCGGCAATACCAAACTGGGGGAGGGGTCGGGCCTCGCCGTGTTCGCTGAAAATATTGATTTTCCGCAGGTCGAGCAGTTCGTCCAGTTGCAGTTCCAGGCTGTCGCTTGGTGCAGGTACGTTCGCCACCACCTTGTCCTGCATGGGTTTGGTGAAAAGTTTATACGCTTTGCCCAGGTCTTTCAGGAAATTGCTTTTGGTGAACGTCACTTCCGGTTCCAGCAGCCCCAGCAGCGAGTCGGTGAGGGCGGGAATGGTGGAAAAATCCAGGTCGGCGCGGGCGGTTTCGCTGGGTGTCCAGTCCTCGTCATCGCCCGCCGAATCGGGTAGCGTGTCGGTGCAAAGGCTGGCCAGGGTGAGCGTGGTTTCCATACCGCCCGTCCCCAGGGTGTCGGTGGGCAGGTCGGCCAGCAGGTCGAAGCCTTTGAGCAGAAAAACCAGAAACGGATTCTGGTCTATTTCGTTGGTGATGAGGTAGATAACCGCCGCCAGATGTTTGCAGGGCATGGCATAATCGGGGCAGGAACAACCGGCCTGAAGTTCGGAAAACGAGCGCGGAAAGAGTCGGATACCGCGCTGGTTGGTGAACTGAATCAGGTCGGGCGGGAGTTGCCGGTTCAGGAGTTGAGCCAGCAGGGCGGGGTTGTGGCGGATCTCATCGAGCAGGGCCTGTTTTTCTTTTTTCTCGAACAGCCGCACCGACAGTTTCACTTTGTAGGGCCGGGGTTTGCTGCCCTGCACCTGGGCACTGATCTCGTTTTTGTCGATTTTCAGGGCTTTCACCGCCCCCTTGTTGGCGTATGTTTTGCCCCGTGGCAGGCGGTTTCCTTCGTCGATGCCGGTGAGCGCATCAAGCCATTTTTGCCCCCACCAGGTTTTTCCGTACGTAATTCGCTCTGCCATGCCGTGTGTGTTGTTCGCCCGTTTTGCGGCGGCAAAGGTAAACCCTTCCGGCTACACAATGCCGTTGCCCAGAAAATCGGGGCGGTAGGGGCGGGTAGTCAACGCGCAGGTACGTTGCCAGTAGAGTAGAATTGCCGGGTGTGGGGCTAATTCCTCTGCCGAAACGCTTATCTTGTCTCCGTTTCCGCCACGTGGCTGTTCCGCCATCCAACGGTCTGATTTCAATCTAGTTATCCCCTTCTGCCAATGCCAATGCCTATGCCGCCCGACCTGCTGCCTGCCGAAACACCCCTGGGCCGGGCCATAAAACTGGTTGGCATTGGCAAGAACGGCAGCACACCCATGCCGCCGGAGCTAATTGCCGAATGCCGCCAAAGCCTGCTGTCGGGCAGGGCGCACCCCTTGCAGGCGGGGGCGTTTGTGGGAGCACTGCTAGCCAAAGGCCCGACCCCCGAAGAGCGCACGCTGGAGACCTGTTTTGGGCCGAATGCGTTTTCGTTGCCCACGTTTTTGGTCAACAAACTCTGCCCCGACCTGCCCGTTAACCTCTTGCCGTTGGCCACCAAACTGGTGCGGGGGCAACACCTACAAGTGAGCGAGGCCCATCAACTGGGCGATTACCTCTTTGCCGACCCCCTGCCCCAACACCCCTGCGAGACTTTCCGGGGGCTGGCCGTGAGCATTTTGCGCGTTCGGCACGAAACCAACGACGAATACCACGGGCTGTATAACGCCGCCATGAGCCGGTTGTCGCCTCGGTTTGGGCCGGGCAACGTACCTGGCTCCCGCCCCGCCCGGCCTATTGTTCAGTTGGCCGAACCCTTCGACGGTGTGGAACATTCGTACCTGATTACGCCCATTCTGGCCAATTTTCTTCAGCAAAAAGGCTACGCTGCCCTCTCGATGGTGGGGCGGTCGCCGGGGCCGAAACAGACGTTGAACGCGCACGATTTGTACGTGCACCTGAACGGCGAATTTGTGTTGAGCCAGGCCGAATTTCTGGCCCCGCCGCCCCCGGTCTACGGCTGGGTGCTGGATCAGAAAGCCCTTTCGCCCGCCCTGAACAATTGGGTTGACCGGCGGCGCATTTTATTGAAACGCCCGTTTTTGGCTACGCTGGAAAAAGTGCTCAACCCGGCCCAGGCGCGAATTTTGGTCACGTCGGTGTTTCACATCACGTACCAGATGAAAATGGCCGAACTGGCTCTGATGGCCGGTTTCGATGCGGTTTTGGTGTTAAAACGGGGACTGGAAGGGTCGTTGGCTCCCGCCACCAGCCGGGCCAGCGGGGTGCTGTGCGCCATCCGAACGCCCGAAAACCACCTGTTTTGCCAGCATTTCGACGCTGACCGGCCCGAATTTGCCCGGTTCAAAACCGACACTGACCCCGACATCACTGCGCCCGAAGCGGCCACCAACGCCCGGCTGGTGCGCGATTTTTTGGCCCACCAAAAAACCCACTTGCCCGATTTCGACACCCGCACCCAGTTTGCGCTGGCCCTCTACGGGCGCGGCCTCGACTGGATTGAAAAACAGTGGGAAACGGCCCGATAGGGGGTTTGGGGGCGGTTTTCACTTCCGAATCAACAGCCGTTGACCAATTTCGATGGTGTAGGAACTCAGGTTGTTCCAGCGCATGAGGGCCGCCACGGTCACGTTGTTGATCAACGCCACCCGGTACACGGTTTGGCCCCGCTGCACCACATGGTAAAACGCTTTGCCGTTCAGTTTGGGCGTTTCGACACGTACCTGGTTCACTAGCCGCTCCGGTTTGGCCGTGGCCACGGGCGAGGCACGGGGCGGGGCGGGTGGGCGGTCAACATCGACCACCGTTTCCGAATTTTCGCGGGTTTGCTGGCGCACCGGGGCAGGTTTGGGCACCCCGTTTCGCCCATCGGCCAGCGCAACAGCGGGGGGCGTGGGGCGGGTTGGGGCCACGGGCGGCGTGGGTTTGGCCACCACCAGCCGTTGCCCGGCCACCAGCGGTTTGCGGTACGAAAGGCTATTCCAGGTCATAAGGTCGGCCAGGGGCAGGTTGTAGCGTTGCGCCACGCCCGAATGCGTGTCGCCCTCGCGCACAGTGTGGAACACCAGGCCGGGCGCGGCCTCGCTGGCGGTTGGCTCGTCGGGGGTGGGGGCGGCGGGGCGGGCGGTGGTGGCCAGGGTGTCGGGCGGGCGCGGGAGCCAACTAGGCGGTGCCGGGCTGTCGATGACCGACTCTTCGGCCTCGCGGGTAAGCTTACGCTGGGCCACGGTGGGCTGGTCGGGTACGGCGGGCGGGGGGGCAAGCTGGTACTCTGGCGGGAGGTTGGCGGGCCGTTTTTCGCGCAGCCACAAAATGCGCCCCGGCTGGAGGCGTTGGTTAGGCGGCAAGCGGTTATAGGTCAGCAGGGCATCGGCCCGAACGCCGTAGATGGTTGAGATCTCGCGCAGGGTTTGGCCCGCCTGCACCACATGGAAGGGTATTTTGGCCCGTTTGGCTTTTTTCTCCAGGTAATACAACTCGCCGGGACGTACCAGGTCGCGGTCGGTCATGTCGTTGATGGCCAGGAATTCTTTTACCGACAATTCGCCGTAATAAGCCAGCGTGATGGGGTTGTCGCAGGGTTGGGCCTGAATGCCTTTCAGGTCGTTTATTTCGTAGAAATTGGCTCCCATTCGGGTCAGCGGGTCGCGGTTGGCGGGTGTGGGCAGTTTGCGCAGCACCGGAAAACCCGAATCGTGGGGCGGATTGGTGGTTGTGTTCTGCGCGTCGGCGTTGACCTGTCTCCGCACCGTGAGGTACTCGCTGGCCGTGAGCCGAATCAGCACCGGATAAATTTTATCGGCGGGGATAGTGCGGCTTTTTAGCCAGTCGTTGAAAGGTACAAACCGGCTTTGGTCGAGGCCCAGTTCGCGGGCAATGGCGGCCAGGGTTTTGTTTTGGCCCTGCCGGTAGCTAAACAGCAGCAGCGGGTCATTGGGGCGACCACGCGGGGGTTCGCGTTCAAAAACCAGCTTTCGCGCCAGCGCAACCCACACCAGCGAAGGCGTGTCGATGGGCAATTGAACGGGTTCGTTGGGCAGGGCGGCATCGGGTGCCTGGCCGGCGGTGTTAGCAGGTCGGTGGCCATTGGCGTAGGCCAGCACCACCCGCACCCAGTTGGGTTGGCGGCTGTGCAGGGCCGTCAGTTCGTCCAAAACCGCCGTAGCCGTAGCCGCCACGTTGAGCCGCTCGTCTACGCTGGCATCCTGCCGAAGGCCCAACGCACTGGCATTTGGGGCATCTAGTCCCCAATACCCCCCGCCCGACTGCCGGGTGGGCAGGCACAGGTAGCGCAAATCGGCGGGCAGGAGGCGTTCTTCCAGCATCGGCCCCAGCACGGTTTCAATATATTGCAATTGCTCAATGGTATTGCGCAACGCCACCGGGTCGGCCCGGAGCGTGACTATCTCGACCTGAAGCCGTTGCTGGGCGGGGCCATTCAAAATAATGGTCGTGCCGCCAAAAACTACCTCAGCCGGAGCCACGGGGGGTTGTTGCGCCCTCGCAAAAGGGTTAATGAGCAGCAGCAGGGCAAATAAATAATAACGTGAATAAGCAGACAAGACCGTGTTTCTTTGTTGAGATAAAACAGTTGGCAGCAGACCCGCTACCAGTACCCTAAAACTAAGCAATCTTTTGGTGTGTACGTACCTGGTGCGGGTTGGATTGCTTCGGCTTAACCCATTCTCGGCGTAACCCCCAAACCCCCTGAAGGGGGCCGTTGCTGACGCAAGCGTACCTCTCTCGGAGCAAAAGCCCCCTTCAGGGGGTGCGGGGGTTACGCCGAGAAAGGGCTATGCTATGCCCCGACCCACCCCCTAATCCAAACCAATTCAAGGGCCGTAGGTACCTTTGGCCCATAGCCCCGGAATAGTCCGACTACCCATCTATGCTTATAGACCAAAAAGACCCCGCCGCGTTACAAGTATATTTAGCTAAAAAAAACTGGCTGAACACCGACGAGCCGATTCTTTCGCTCAGTAAACCCGGCGAAGGTAACATGAACTACACCCTGCGGGTAAAAACTCCCCGCCGCACCCTGATTGTGAAACAGGCCCGTGGGTACGTCGAAAAATACCCGACCATTGCCGCCCCCGCCGAACGCGCCGTGATGGAAGGGCTTTTCTACCGCGCCATTGCCCCTAACCCGCTGTTGGCCAGCATGATGCCTACGCTCATTGGCCTGGACGAAACGGCCCATATTCTGATATTGGAAGACCTGGGCGCGGCCTCCGACTGCACCGTTCTCTACCAACCCGGCCAAACGCTCACCACCGCCGAAGTAACCGCTCTGGCAACGTACCTGGCCACGCTGCACGGGCAGTTTATGGCTTCTGCGCCCAACCCCGTGTTTGCCAATCGGGCCATGCGTGCGCTGAACCACGAACATATTTTTAGATACCCCTTCCGGGATGACACCGGTTTTGACCTCGATACTGTCCAGCCGGGTTTGCAGGCGTTGTCTGCGCCCTACCGCAACGCCCGGCTGGTACTAGCGGCGCAAACGCTGGGCGAACGGTATTTGGACGAAACGCCAGAAACCCCCACCACGTTGCTCCACGGCGATTTTTACCCCGGCAGCTTCCTCCGCACCGCCACCGGCCTGAAAGTGATTGACCCCGAATTTTGTTTCTACGGCCCCGCCGAATTTGACCTCGGCGTGTTGTTGGCGCATCTGCACCTGGCCCGCCAACCGGACCGGGTGGCGGCGCAACTGTTGGCCGAATATGGGGTCCCGACGGGGTTCGATGAACGGCTTTTGCGGCAATTTACGGGTATTGAAATCCTGCGGCGGCTTATTGGGCTGGCGCAGTTGCCGCTCTCGTTGTCGTTGGCCGAAAAAGAAGCGTTACTTGAACAAGCCAGTGCCCTGGTGCTGGAAGCCTGAACGTCATTATGAGAAAAAATTATTGGCCTGCCCTGCTGCTGGGTACGTTGCTGACCGCCCCCGCCCCGGCCCAAACCACCGTGGGCAACAGCGGCCCGCCCCCTGCGCCCACCAAAACCGCCCCCACCACCGCCCGCCGCATCTGGCTCGACACCGATATTATGGTGGGAATGCCCGACCCACGCGGTGCCCGCGAAGTAGACGATGCCATCACGCTGCTGATGGCCCTGCGCCACGCCGACAAAGTGCAATTGGTGGGCATCAGCACGGTTACGTATGCCAATTACGGCCACAACGTGACCCAGAAACTGCTGGGCTGGTACAACAAAACGGGCCGCACCATTCCGGTTTACCGGGGGTCGGATACGCTGCGCGACAGTGGCCG
>JAYUKZ010000198.1:0-3604 GCA_043763995.1 Fibrella sp. | reverse complement strand
AACCGGCGGGGCAGTTTACCGGCGAACTGGCGGCGGCATCGGCGGGCTTACTCGAACAAACCAACACCACTGCCCACGCCGTTCGGCTTGCGCTCAGCGATGGCAGTTCGGTAGTTCTTACGCCCAAGAGCGCAGTGCGTTATCCCGCCCGGTTTGCCCCCGACCACCGCGACGTGTACCTGACGGGCAGTGCGTTTTTCAGCGTCGCCAAAGATTCACGCCGCCCGTTCAGGGTGCTGTCCGAGCGGGTGGTTACGCAGGTGCTGGGCACCAGTTTCTGGATGAAAACGCCCCCCGGCACCAACCGCGTTGACGTTGACGTGGTGACGGGGAAAGTATCTGTTTTTGCCCGGAAAGCTACTACTGCCGCGCCTTCGTCCACCAAAAGTAGCACCACACCCGGGGTTGCCACGCCGGGCGAATCCACGCCGGGCGTGGTGCTGACTCCCAACCAAAAAGTGACCGTCTTTGGTGCCGACCTCTGGCAAACGGGGTTGGTGGCCAAACCTGAACCCATCCGGCCCGGCAACGTACCTGGTTCTGCCCCGCTGGCAGTGTCAATGGCCTTCGAAGAAGTGGCTCTGCCGGTAGTGCTCCAGTCGCTCAGCATGGTTTATGGTATCGATATGCACCTGGCCAACAGCCGGTTAGCCACCTGCACGTTTTCCGGCAATTTAACCGGCCTCCCCCTCTACACCCAACTCGACCTCATTTGCCGGGCCGTGGATGCCGACTACGCCGTTCGCGGTACCCGAATTTTACTCAGTGGGCGCGGCTGCGACTAGGCACCCAACCCCACGCTGAATTTTTATACGTACCTGATTCCACCGTTCACGCTTGTTTTTCTAACCCGTTTTTTACCCCAACCTATGCTACGTTTTTTACCCGTCCGTTTTCTGCGCCACCACTGCTTCGGGCACGTGGTTGCCCAACTTTTGCTGGCCTTGCTGGTCAGTACCGCCCTGTTGGCCGGGCCCGGCCACGATCAGGATGTATTGAACAAACCCGTTACGCTCAATGCCGAAAACGTGGCTCTGCGCCAAGTGCTTGCCGGGCTGGAAACCCAGGCCGATGTGCGGTTTATTCACAGCCCCACCGCCATTCAGGCCAAACGCCGGGTGAGTGTGGTGGCCCGGCACGAACGGCTGGCCGTGGTGCTCGACCGGCTGTTGACCCCGCTCTCGATAGATTATTCGGTGGTGGCCGGGCAAATTGTGCTCAGCGTTCGCCGGGGCAGTGCGGCAGAAAGCTCCGCCACGGGGCAACCCGCCAGCATTGAGCAACCCTATTCCGGGCGAGTAACCACCGCCACGGGCGAGGCACTGCCCGGCGTGAGCCTGGCTATTCGGGGCACCACACGCGGAGCCACCACCGACAGTGACGGGGGTTTCAAGATTATGGCCAACCTGGGCGACGTGCTGATTTTTTCGTTCATCGGCTACGCCAATCAGCAAATCACGCTGGGCGAGACCACCACGCTCCAGATTCGTCTGGTCGAAGCATCGGGCATTTTGCAGGAAGTGACCGTCATCGGCTCACGCGGTCGGCCCCGCACGGACGTGGAGCGGCCCGTGCCGGTTGATGTATTGAGTACTAAAGAGTTACAGGCCACGGGGCAGGTAGATTTGGGGCAGATGGTGCAGTTCAACTCGCCCTCGTTCAGTTCGGCCAAAACGGGCGTAAACGGCGTGGCCAACTACGCCGATCCCGCCACTCTCCGGGGCCTTTCGCCCGACCAAGTACTGGTGCTGGTTGATGGCAAACGCCGCCACCAGTTTTCGGCTCTGAACCTAAACCAAACCGTTGGCCTGGGCACGGTTGTAACCGACCTGAACTCGATGCCCGCGCTGGCCCTGGACCGGATCGAGATTCTGCGCGACGGAGCCGCCGCTCAGTACGGCTCGGATGCCATTGCGGGTATTGTGAACCTGGCCCTGAACAAGAGCGTGGGCGTGGGTACGTTGCGGACACAGTATGGCCAAACCAGCAAAGGCGACGGCGCGGGCTACCTGGCGGCGGTGAACTACGGTTTCCGGCTGGGCAAACCCAATAGCTACCTGAACCTGACCATGAATTACCAGTATTCGGGCGGTACCAACCGGTCGGACCCGTTTTTGGGCAATATCTACAACGCCAACAAGGCTAGAGAAGACAGCATCCGGCGGGTGCGCGGGGTGTGGCCGGTGGGCACGCCGTTTAGCGTGGGTGTGTATGGCAGCAACCAAACCAAAGCCCTGCAAGGGTTCTATAACCTGGGCTTGCCCCTCAGCCAAAACTGGTCGCTCTATAGTTTCGGCGGCTATTCGCGCAAGGATATTCTGGCCTACGGGTTTTTCCGAAACGCCACGCCAGCCAACGTAAACTCGACCCCGGAGCTTTTTCCCGATGGGTACGTACCTGAACTGCCCGGCACCAGCGTCGACTACTCGACCGTGGTGGGGCTAAGCCGGAAAGTGGGCGCGGGCTGGAACCTCGATTTCAGCACCGGCTACGGCTATAACTACCTCGATTTGTTTGCTAACAACACCACCAACCCGTCGATGGGCGCGGCCTCGCCCACCAAGTTCTACGTGGGCCGGTCGGGTTTTGGCCAAAGCACCACGGAAGCAAACGTGTCGAAAAACTACATGGGCGTGATGGGTACCAAATCGCTGAACCTGGCTTTCGGCACCCAGTACCGGGTCGATCAGTTCGAGTTGGCGCAGGGTAGTGCCGAATCGTATTTGGTGGGGCCGTTGGCCAGAACCAGAAACAAAGCTCCCGGATCGAGTGGTCGCCCCGGCATTGCCCCCGAAGACCAGACCAACACCACCCGCAGTAACCTGGGCCTGTATGCCGACGTAGAGACCGACATCAGCGACCGGCTGTTGGTGGCCACGGCTATCCGTTACGAGAATTACAGCGATTTTGGTTCGAACGTGTCGGGAAAACTGGCGGCGCGGATTAAGCTGAGCGAAAGCATTTCGCTGCGCGGGTCGATCAATAAGGGCTTCCGGGCACCGTCGTTGCAACAGACGTTTAACAGCCAAACCACCTCTACGGTACAAGCGGGCGTAATTGTGCAGACCAAGCAACTGCCCAGCACCGACTCCCGCCTGGCGCAAATTGGCATTGACAACCCAAAGGCCGAAACGTCGTGGAACTACAACCTGGGCTTGACGGCTAAAGTCGGCAACGATTTTCTGGTTACGCTGGATGCCTACCAAATTGACATCACCGACCGGATTATTGTGAGCGAGCGGATGGTTGTGCGGGATATTGCGGCCCTGAGAACGCGTTTTGCGGGCCTGAGCGAGATTCGGTTTTTCACCAACGCCATCAACACGACCACCAAAGGCATTGATTTCGTGACGAGTTACAAGCACAATTTCTCGCCCCGCAGCCGGTTCAATGCCAGCGTGGCTTTCACCGTGAACCAAACCAAAATTACCAGTCCTAAAGCCACCCCGTCGGCCCTGCAACTGGACACGCCCAGGCCCATTCTGCTGATCGATACGGTGAGCATTGGCCTGATTGAAACGGCGCAACCCCGCGAAAAAGTCCTTCTTTCGGTGGGCTATACCTACGGAAAGGTGGGCCTGAACGTTCGTTCGTCGTATTTTGG
>JAYUKZ010000197.1:0-3613 GCA_043763995.1 Fibrella sp. | reverse complement strand
CTGGTACGTCTCTCGGCGGGGCGCATCCGCATGAGCACCGAAGAACAGGCCCTTTGTTTTCTGGCCGGGGCCAATTCCATCTTCGCCGGCGACAAACTACTGACCACCCCCAACCCCGACACCGATGCCGATCAACAGCTTTTCCAGACGCTGAACATCCGGCCCCGCGCCGCTTTCAAACAACCTGCCGACGGCCAAACGCCCCCCCGCCCTGCCATTCGGTTCGAGCAGATACCCGCGCCGCACTAGCCCGCGCCGCACACATACTTTTTTGTAAACATGCCAGATCTCACCGATCTGGCATTTATTTTACGGAAACGAGCAGACACAACATGTTACTAATGTTTTCCGTTAACAAATAATATACTCTTTTACTCAGATAGGTTTTATCGAATTTAAGAACCCGTTTCGTCAGTTTCCTAAATTCAGATGTCGCCTATTCTACCCACCTTATCCCCAAACCGTCTATGCTAGCTCCTTACTTAACAGGCTGACCTGATGAACCCCTTGGTTACGGTTGTGGTATCCACACTGCGTCGGCCAACGCAGTTAAGGGCCTGTTTGTACGGATTGGCGTACCAAAAACTGTCCCTCAGCCAGTTTGAGGTTATTGTTTTGGACGAAGCCGACGATGCCGAAACGGCCAGTCTGGTCCGTACCGTCAGCCAGGAAACGGGGCTTCAAACGCGCTACCTTCGCCATGCACGGCGGCGGGGGATGTCCTCGCCCCACAACCGGGGCTGGCGGCTGGCCACCAGTTTATTTGTGGCCTTCACCCACGACAATTGTGTACCCCACCCGCTGTGGCTCACCACTGCCCTGCCCCTGTTTGGCCAGGGGGCGCAGGTGGTGGTGGGCCGGGTGCAGTATGCCCTTCCCACCTACGCCGGGGCGGCGGCCACCACACTGAGTGCCAATTTGTTTTGCCGCCGGGCCACACTAACCGAACTAAACGGCCTGAACGAAGCCAGAATGGACACCACAGGGCCGGAAGCCTGGTTGCAAAGCCTGGCCCGGCAGGGCATCCGGGTTACGCCTTGCCCCGAAGCCGTGGTGGTGGTGCAGGTAGAACCGCTTTCGTGGTATACTAAAATTGGGCACTCCCTGCGCCGGTTGCTACGTACCTGACACCGTACCGACCGCCCTGGGTCGCATGGCCCCGCGCAACCGGTCTTTCAGCCGTTGCCAACCAATCCGGTAGGCATCATTGTCGAACAGGCGGGAGTCGAGGCGGGCTTGCCGCAGCAGGTATAACCCCACCGGGAACAGCACGATGTTGGCCAGCCAGGCACCCAACGGCACGGGCAAGGCCCCCTCTTTGGCGAACTTGTCGCCCAGCAGCGTGAGTACGTAAAGCACAATGAAGAAGATGATCGAAACCAGCACCGGCAACCCGAAACCGCCCTTGCGGATGATGGCCCCCAGGGGTGCGCCAATCAAAAACATGATAAACACCGACACCGCCTGCGTGAATTTGTGGTGGCTTTCCAGTTCATACGCATACGAACTTTTCGCCTTTTCGGCCAAATACACAATATTCGACTGGGCGTAGGAGAGCACGTTCTGCGCCTGCGACGTGGCCTGTTGCTCCACCTCTACCGGGTTCGACTGGCGCGACTTGCGGGCCAGAATGGCAGCAATCCAGGGGCCTGGCAGTATTTTTTTGGGCTGAATGGGTGAAGCCGTTCTGAACTGGTACGTGTAATGATTGCGCGACGAGGTGGCCACGCCCGCGCTGGCTTTGGCCGCATCGCGCCGGAGCGAGTCGGCAATGGTGTTCAGTTCGGAAAGGGTTTTCATGTAGGGGTGGTACTCAAACTGCTGCTCATCAGTGCGGTGCAATCCGAACGATTCCATGCTGATAACCAGCTTGTAGTGCCTGAACCCGTTGCGCAAAAACTGCGTAGGTTTCGCCACCCCTGCACTGGAATAGTTTGCCCCCCGCCCGTCGCTATACTCTTGATAATCAGTGCCATTGTTCAGTTCAAACACCAGATACGACCGGCTCGGGTCGGTGTACATCCGCCCCGATTGGGCCAAAATAACCTCCCGGTTTCCCGACTCAATGCCCGACGTGCTGTGCTTGTAAATGACCAGGCTGGTGAGCGAATCGCCGAATTTTTTGTCGACTTTAATGCTGTAGCCCGGCAGGTCGTTGTAGAAAATGCCCGGCTTGAGGTTCATGGCCGCTTTAGCCGTTTTAATGTCGTAAAGCAAACTGTATGCTTTCAGATTCGCCCACGGGGCCACCTGATTGTTGAACCAAAACGAAAAGCCCATGAACGCCACGGCCAGCACCAACAGGGGGCGCAGGGCGCGGGTGAGCGAGATGCCTGCGCTCTTCATGGCCGTCAGTTCAAAAAATTCGCCCAGGTTGCCAAACGTCATCAGCGAGGAGAGCAACACGGCCAACGGCAGGGCGGTGGGCACCGTCAGGACGGCAAAAAAATAGAGCAGCCGCCCAAACGTGACCAGCGAAATATCTTTCGACACGAACTCTTCGATGTAGACCATCAGCAACCGCATCAGGAAGATGAAGATCACCACGGCCAGGGTCAGGAAAAACGGCCCAAAGAAGGATTTCAGGACGAGTTTATCGATTTTTTTCACAGCTATTGAGCGCAGTTTTACTCACTTCGTCACACACCGTTGGCCAACGCAAAGCCAGCCACGGCGGGGCCGTTTGGTTCAATACGCAAAAAGGCGGGGGCGGGGTTCGGGGCGGAGGGCCTGTTAGGAAAGTTTAACTCCCCACAATCTCTTTCAGCTTGTCCACCATGCCATCCCACATGTCCTGGAGTTCTTCCTCGTCGGTGGTGGTCGAATAGTCGGTAATGCGCAGGTACGTTGCCTGGGTCAGTTCGCTCACGTCGGCCCGGATTTCTACGTAGTTGCTGTCCTGCCCGTCGTCGCTGGTGTTGAGAAACTCGAATTTGACGCTTTTATTTTGCCGAATGGCCGTTTGCCTGGCCACGTGGCTTTCATCGTCCCAGATAAAATCGTACTTCATGTCGGGCAGGGTATTTACTTTGGCGGCAAACCACTGCGCCAGACCGGAGGCCGTGCTGATGTAGGGAAAAAGTACTTTAGGAGAGGCCCGAAGCTCATATTCGGTCATAAATTTAAATTTCTCCATGCGCGATTGTTTCTTGACTTTAGAGACTTGTTAACGTATAACTACTTACTGCTGACGGGTTTATTTGCCCGGCCCGAAGGCCCGACCGCCAACAAACGTGTAAGTACAAAGCAAGGTAACGAAAAAAACACGCCAAAAACAAGAGCCGCTCCGTTGGCCGAAAAAAGAATTTCCGTACTTTTGCAGACCAATTCGGCGGGGTAGCTCAGATGGTTAGAGCGTAGGATTCATAACCCTAAGGTCGGCGGTTCGATCCCGCTTCCCGCTACAAGGCAAACACCTGACAATCAGATTGTCAGGTGTTTTTCGTCTTGGTTTTTACCGAGAATTAAGCAACAACACTCAACCCACGCTGCCTTCTAAACTGATTTCAAGCAGTTTTTGTGCTTCAATAGCAAATTCCATCGGCAACTGATTCAGTACTTCCTTGGCGTAGCCGTTCACGATGAGGGCCACGGCCTGCTCGGTCGGAATGCC
>JAYUKZ010000196.1:0-3625 GCA_043763995.1 Fibrella sp. | reverse complement strand
GCGCGGTCGGTGCGGTGGGTACCAGCATGAACGGGTACCTGAAAGTGATTGCCGACCAGATTACGGCGGGTCGCATTACGCCCATCACGATGGGTGTTGTTCCGGCTACGGACGCGGCATTTGTGGCGTACCTGGAGGGGTTCAGCGACCAGATTGACAAACGCTATTGGCAGAGTGCGATGACGCTGAACATGAGCGAAAGCCTGGTTCGACGGGCGCAGCGCGGGACGCTGGAGAAATACGGCAAAAACCTGGTGATGAACGAACAGAACCTGACGCTGCGGTTCAGTAACCTGACGCTGAAGGGGTTGCCGGGCCAGATTGGCAGCAACCGCATCTGGTGTACGCCCAAAAGCAACGCCATTGTGCTGAAGAAAAAAACCCAGAACCAGAAGCTGGTGGACGTGCAGGGCTTTGAACGCCTGGTGAAATTCATGACGGACTGGTATTTGGGTGTGGGGTTTGTGTTGCCTGAAATTGTGTTCTGCAACGACCAGCCCTAAACCATCATAGGGGTAGTTGGGACGGTTGGTACGTACCCAACTACCCCTTAAAACAAACTGACAGACATGGCAGAGACGAACGAACAGACGATTGAGGGCCTCCAGAAAGAACTGGCAGCGGCAAAAATCACGATTGAGGAGTTGACCAAGCGGGGCGCGGATGCGGAGAGTATTCTGGATGAGCAGGCGCATCAGATTAACGAACTGGACGCGCAGTTAGCGGCGTTGGCCACGGCCCCGGAGGCGGTGCCGGTGTTTACGCTGGGCAAAAAGCAGTACCGTGTTTCGGCCCCTAAATTTATTTTTGAGGGCGAGACCTACGGGCGGGCGGAGTTGTTGAAAAACAAAGAGTTGCAGGCGAAGCTGGTAACGGCGGGGGTTGGATTTGTCACTGAAATTGAGAAATAGCGATGCCGATAGGAGATTTTGCCAGCATTAAGTTCCCGCCCATTGTTGACCGGATGGGCGGCACGGCGCAACGGGCGTTGCTATGTCCGTTCCGTGATTTCACCACGCTTCAGGAGCCTGCGGCGGGAACCTACAACATCACGACGGCGCACGTCTGCGCGGCCACGAAGGGGTTTATTGAGGTGTACAACATTCAGGACAGTGGCGAGTTGAGCTTCGAGTCGATTGGCGGGCGTGACCGGCGGTCGTACATGGTAAAGGGCACTTTTGAGCACCCTGGGGAGAGCGACGAGATTGACCAGTTTGCCAATGATGTCAAGAATGAGGTCTGGATTATGCTTATACCCTTGCCGGGTTCGCGTGATTTGTACCAGATTGGCAATCGTGATTTCCAGGTGAGCATCAAGCCGAGCTACACGACCGGAAAAAATTCGGGCGATGGCCGGACGGCCAAATTTGAGTATGAATGTTTGATGGCCAACAAAATAAAGTACAAAGCGGCGACGGTGCCGATGCGTGCGTAGTAGCTGATGGCGGACGAAAAAAAAGCGGTTGCGGTGGTGGAGGAATCTGCCACGGCACCCCCGGTTCGGGGGGGGAAACACCTGAAACAGCACAAGCTGGTAGACCTGGACGACAGTGTGCGGCATGTGTATGTGCCGCTGACGAGCCAAAACTACGATGTGGAGGAGATGACCGACGACCAGGCGGCGCAGCTACTGGCGATGGGATGGCCGCACGTGTCGGGGACGAAAAAGTAAGTGGTTAATAAAGTGAATGAAGCCGAAACGGCGGGCGGGACTCTGCCCGCCGTTTTTTTTGCCAGAACGATATGACAGACACGAATGAGTTGCGCGGCGGGGTGTTGGCTTGGTTGCGCGAGGGCAGCGACTATTTGGCGGGCCTGGCTCTGTTGAAAAAAACGGGTGTGAGCAGTTCGGTACTGCTGACGGTGCTGGAACGGGGGGAGAACAGTTTTTCGGCCCGCAAAATACAGGAGGCGTTGGGCCTATGGCTTGAACTGCCGTCGGCTGAACCGGTGGCAGTTCAAGCCCCATCGGCACCAGTGCGGCAAGCCCTGTTGGCCACGGCCTACGGCCTGATGGACCGCCGCAGTGAGCTGAAGGCCCGAATCCGGGCGTTGGCCGACGTACCTGACGCGCAGGCTGACCGGCGCGATGCGGCCTATGGCGTGAAGCGGTTAACGCGGGAAATTGACGCGGTATATGAGCAGGTAGCATTTTGGGATGAACACGGGTACGTGCCGCCCGCCACGGTTCAGGAGCCAACGACGGTGGTGGCCGACATGACCACGCTGCTGAACGTGCGGACGTATATTTCGCGCTACCGGGCAAAAGCGAAAACGGCCAAAACGTCGGAGAGCCGGGCCGGGGCGTTGGTGAAGCTGGCGGAATATGAGTTGGAACTGACGCGCTTGACGGAACAGATGAAACGCTACGAACCATGACCACGATGACGACGAAACGGACGGATCACAGTCGGTATGAGGTGATTTATGATAAAATCATGCGCCACTACAACCGGGGCGAGGTATTGCCCGCCGACCTGGCGGGGCGGGTGTTGCGCTGGAAAGCGGCGCGGGTGTATTTGTTGGACCTGAACCCAAAAACGGACTATGACGTGGTGCAGTTGGTGGCGGATGAGTTTGGGGTGTCGGAAGGCACGGCCTGGAACGACGTGCGCGACACGAAGCGTTTTTTTGCGTCGCTGGAGCAGGTCAACGCAGGGTTTGACAAAGTGTTGCTACGGCAGAAAATATTAAAATTGGAGGCTGACACGATGAAAGACCAGGTGAAGGCGATGTGCCATGCGAACCTGATTAAGCTGGGTGGGTATGACCGCCCGGTGGCAGAAGACAACGCGGCAAAGCAGATTATTATTCAGCTTGATTTCAATCCGGCATTGGTTGGTGCGAAGCCGATTCCGAACCTTCAACGCATTGTGGAGAAATTCATTGGCGACAAAGCCCGCCGCGAACTGATGATTGAGGACACTGATTTTGAGCCGGTAGCTGATAATGGAGCCGGGGCTGCTTAAGGTGCTGTCGGCCCAGGAGCCGACTCCCGACGAATGGGCGGAAGAAGGGATTGAGAGCCGCCACCTGCACATGAACCAGGCGCAACTGCTGGCCATGCTGGTGGGGGCGGCGAACCTGACGGCAGTGGTGGGGCGGGGCGGCGGCAAAAGTGACGGTATATTGGCCCCACGGGTACACCGAAACGTGAGCGTGATGCCGCGTAGTTGCGGGGTGGCGTTGGGCACCACGTATGTACAGCTACTGGATCGAACACTACCGGCGTTGTTTCAGGGTTTTCAGCGACTGGGGTATGTGCGCGACGTGGACTACTGGGTACGTCGGTTCCCGGATGCGAAACTGGGGCTGACCTTGCCGCACAACACGCCGCTTGACCCGCAACACGCGGTATTTATTCGGAACGGCAAATCGGCTTCGGTGATGCGACTGGTGAGTCAGGACCGCCCCGGCACGGCAAACGGGTTGTCGGTTGACTGGCTAATTGGCGACGAGGTAAAATTTCTGAACAAACAGAAATTGGACGAAGAAGTACGTCCAATTAACCGGGGCAACAACGAGCGGTATGGTCACTGCGCGGAGCATCACGGCGAGGTGTTCACCACCGATATGCCCACGACAAAAGAGGGGCGTTGGGTGTTCGACGCGGAAGAGGAAGCCA
>JAYUKZ010000195.1:0-1030 GCA_043763995.1 Fibrella sp. | reverse complement strand
CCCCGCCCATAATAAACTCCTTCCGCCGTTCGCCCACCATATAACTGCGCCGCCCGGCGTTTACGCGGGTAGGCCGGTCATAAAAGCCTTCGGGGTTGCCATACAAATCCTCAATACCCGTAAACCCGCCATCGTCTTTCTGGGCCAGTTCAGAAATGCCCGTGCCCACCACTGTGGCAATGCTGATACCCGTCCTGATTTTGGCCGCGATAACCAGGGCTGCTTTAATCGTCGCGCCCTGATCGGGCAAGAGTGCCCAAAGGGGGTTCATCATAGTCCCGATTTGTGCTATCTCCCGTTGGGAGTTAATCACAATTTCGGCAATGGCAAAGGCTTTTTGGGCCACAATGGCCGCTTTATAGGCCAGGGTGTTTTGCCCCAGGAAACCTTTCAAAATGCCTACCCCTTCGGCCATCGCATTGCGGCGAGCATCCTGAAGGGCAAAATCAACCCGCTTCTGTTCTTCCGCCGCCGCCTTTGTGGCTTCGGCCCGTAGCCAGGCTTGTTTGCTGACGTTATCGGTCAGTTGCGCCTCGGTAGCTACCATATCGCGAGCCGAGATTTGTTGCAAGAATAGCTTGGCAGTCAAGTATTCTTCTTCAAGGGCTAACAACTGTTGCTTTTTTTCGCCTTCGCCTACCAATGGGTCAATCTGCCCGTCTGGGGTTAGGCCCACTTTTTGTTGGCGGGCGGCATACTCAGTGTCCAGTTCACCCACCACCGCGTCATAAAAACGCTGGTTACTATCTTCAGTTTCTTTCTGTTTTTTCTCCTGTTCTTTTCGGGTCTGTTCCTCTTTTCGGGCGGCTTCGCGGGCTTCTATCTGCGCCAGTTCGGTGTACATCAACTGGTTTATTTCCAGTTGTTTGGTTTTGTCGTTTCCGGCCAATGCCAGTAGTTTGGCGTAGTGTTCGCCAAACTGCAACTGTTCGCGCTCAAACGTCCGGTCGCGGCCCTGTGCCTGGCGTTCCTGCGCGTCTTGAATCAGTTTCTCGTAGCTCTCCTGGTGGCGGGTTTCGGCTTTCTCAGC
>JAYUKZ010000194.1:0-3627 GCA_043763995.1 Fibrella sp. | reverse complement strand
CCTCCGAGTGCCACGGCTTGGCCTACGCCGGGTTGGCGCGTGTTGCGGCTCGCGCCAACAACCGCGCCCAGGCCAAAGCCTACTACAAAAAAGCCCTCGACGTAGCCGAGTATAAATTCGTCATCCGTGAAGCAAAAGCATTCAAACCGTAGGAGTCGTTTTTTGGCCGTGTTGTGTAGAGACGCAACACATTGCGTCTGGCCGAGCAAAATTTGGCCGCGCAGTGTGTTAAAATCAGATTGTGAGCCTATGCTCGGCCAGACGCAAGGTATTGCGTCTCTACAGATGCAGCCCTAATTGCGTTTCGAAATCTCGTCGCGGATTTTGGCGGCGCGTTCATACTCTTCGTTGCCCAGGGCTTCGTCAAGCATTTTTTGAAGTTCATCGACCGTCATGTCTTTCAACTGTTCGCCGAAGGCACGGGGCGACCGGCCCGACGTGCGCACCAGTTCCTCCTGCTCGTCTTCTTCATCCTCGGCAGAGGCCGTGATGCCGGCTTCGCTCAAGATGGCTTCGTAGGTGAAAATGGGTACCCCAAACCGGATGCCGATGGCAATGGCATCCGACGGGCGGGCATCCACCACCGATTCCTGCACCCCGTTGACGCACACGATCCGAGCGAAAAAGATGCCCTCACGCAGGTCGGAGATTACGATTTCGCGGACGCTGAACCCAAAGTTTTTGGCAAACTGCTTGAACAAATCGTGGGTCATGGGCCGGTTGGGCACAATCTTTTCGATCTCGATGGCAATGGCCTGGGCCTCAAACATGCCAATGATAATAGGCAGCCGACGGTTGCCGAATTCTTCGCCCAACACCAACGCAAACGAACCCGACTGCGACTGGCTGGGCGACAAACCCAATATTTCTAGTTTAATCTTGTTCACGACGCAAAATTAACCCTTCCGCCCTTCGTTTGTTTGCCGAACGGCACGTTCAGCCCCTAAAACTTTTATCCGATAACCTCTCCCGGCCCGCCGCCCACAAAAAATGCCGGGGCAGGTACGTTACCCTGCCCCGGCAGTGGGGAAAATGCACGAGCAAAACCGGTGCTTACATGGCCTGTACGGCTTTGGTCAGCTTAGGCAGAATCTCGAACACGTCGCCCACGATGCCGTAATCGGCTGATTTGAAGAACGGCGCATCCGGGTCTTTGTTGATGACTACAATTACTTTAGACGAATTTACGCCCGCCAAGTGCTGAATGGCCCCCGAAATACCGGCGGCAATGTACAAATTGGGGCTGACCTTGATGCCCGTTTGGCCCACGTGTTCGTGGTGGGGCCGCCAGTCGAGGTCCGAAACGGGCTTTGAACAGGCGGTGGCGGCGCGAAGGGCTTTGGCCAGGTCTTCCACGATACCCCAGTTTTCGGGTCCTTTCAACCCGCGCCCCGCCGACACCACCAGGTCGGCTTCGGGCAGGAGCACGTCGCCGGTGGCTTTTTCGGTGTTGGTCACTTTCAGCACAAAATCAGCGTCGGCCAGGGTGGGCGCAAACGCACTGACGGTGGCCACGGCATCAGTTTCTTGCGGGGCGATGGTGTTTTTTTTGATCGCCAGAATTTTCACGTCGGCCTTCAACTCGTTGAACGCAAAGGCTTTGCCGGTATAAATGCTGGTTTTGACCCGGAAACCGTTGCTCAGGTCGGGCAATTCGATCACGTTGGGGGCCAAACCGGCTTTGAGTTTGCCTGCCAGCCGCGCCGCCATGGCATCGCCCAATGATGACTTGGCCAACACAATCACTTTTGCGCCTTCCTGCCCGGCGGCGGCGGCCACCACCGAGGCGTAGGCCATGCCGTTAATTTCGGTCAGTTTGGCATCGTTGGCGTGGAGCACCATGGTGGCCCCAAACCGGCCCGCCGTGGCCAGTTCGGCCTCAGAGGCCGCGCCCACCACCACCGCCGTAGCTGACGTACCCAGCATAGCGGCTACTTTCGAGCCGTAGAAAATGGCCTCCTGCGAGGACTTTTTGAGCTTCCCTTCGTCGAGTTCAGCAAAGATTAGGACAGACATAAAAAGATTGGTTTTCGGCGTAACCCCCAACCCCCTGAAGGGGGCTTAGGACAGTCTGAAGCCCCCTTCAGGGGGTTGGGGGTTACGCCGGTTGGTTAAATTACTTTGGCTTCGGTACGCAACAGCCGGATCAGCGTTTCGGCTTCGTCGGCGGGGATCATTTTTACGGCACCACGCGGGGGTGGCATTTCGTAGCTGGCCACGGCAGTGAGGGTTTCCTGCCCGGCGGGCTGCACAATTTTCAGGGGTTTGGTGCGGGCCGTCATGATGCCGCGCATGTTCGGAATTTTCCACTCGGCAATGGGTTCCTGGCACCCCAGCACCAGCGGCAGTTGTGCTTCGATGTCTTCTTTGCCGCCTTCAATTTCGCGGGTCATTTTGGCGGTGGTGCCGTCAATGTCCAGCTTCATCACGGGCGAGATGGACGGGATGCCCAGCAGTTCGCCCACGATGCCGTGAACCTGCCCGCCGTTGTAGTCGATAGATTCGCGGCCCATCAGAATCAGGTCGTAGGGTGTTTCCTGGGCGGCGGCGGCAATTTGTTCGGCCACAAAATAGGCATCAATCGGCTCGGCGTTCACCCGGATAGCATCGTCGGCCCCAATGGCCAGGCACTTCCGAATCACCGGCTCGGCATCGGCTTCGCCCACGGTCAATACCGTGACTGATGCGCCCAGTTTTTCTTTCAGTTCCACGGCCCGCGCCAGGGCATAGTCGTCGTAGGGGCCGGTAATAAACTGCACCCCGGCTTTGTTGAAGCGGGTATTGTTGTCGGTAAACGTAATTTTGGTGGTCGTATCGGGTACGCTCGTCACGCACACTAGAATTTTCATACGCATTGGGGTTTAAAACAAGATTGGTTTGGTAGCCGCGCCGCCTACCGTATTCTTGCCACGAAATTACGCACGAACGCTTAACCCGTATGCACGCATACTATTTTTCTGTACCGCTATGAATCAGGAACGCATCCAACAACTTCTTGCCTACGTGACAGAAGAACCCGGCGAACCCTTTAATGTTTACGCCCTGGGTATGGAATACCTCACCAGCCAACCCACTCAGGCACAGCATTATTTCGACAAGCTGCTACTGGAACACCCTACGTACCTGCCCACCTACTACCAGGCCGCCCAACTCTGCGCCGAAATGGGCCACCGCCCCCGCGCCGCTACGCTGTATGAAGCCGGCATCACGCTGGCACAGGCGCAGAGCAACCGCAAAATTCAGGATGAGCTAACCCGCGCCCTCCGCGCCTTGCAGGATGAAGACGAAGACTGACTTTACAGACTCAAAGCAACCGCTCACACTGGAACCGGCCCGTTGGGTAGACCGCTACGCCGATGTGTTGTTCAGCCTGGCACTGATGCAGGTTAAAGTGGCGGTGGTGGCCGAAGATATTGTACAGGAAACGTTTGTGGCCGGGCTGGCGGCCATGTCGCAGTTCAAAGGGGAAGCGCAGGAACGTACCTGGCTGATGGCTATTCTGCGCCACAAAATCAACGACTACTTCCGGCAACAGACCCGCCGCCCCACCGTTTTGCTCGATGACCATTTTTACGACCACTATTTCGACCGGGATCAGGATGGAGAGCTAGATCATTGGCTAGCCAC
>JAYUKZ010000193.1:0-1032 GCA_043763995.1 Fibrella sp. | reverse complement strand
CCTGAAAATAAATGATGGCCTTGTCCCGCACCGACCGCAGGCCGGAGGTCATGATGAATAGCGAGTGATTTTTTACCTGATGAACCGTGATTTTCCGGTTGGTCGATACGTCGGTGCCTGACGTGAGCCGGGTATCGGCAATGGCCACCAGGCCCGATTTCACTTTTATTCCTAAGCAATACGTCATTTTTTTAGCCGCGAGAGAAAGGGGTAAGGGACGGGCAAATATAAGCCGTTTTCGGGCCGGGCGCGTGGGTTTTTCGGGCCAGGTACGTGGTTTAGGGCTGGGGCGGGGCACTGGAGGCGGCACTGCGCGACCGGCGCGAAAACAGGTCGAATCGGTGGTGGCCTAGTTCTTCTTCCATGTCGCTGAGTTCAATTTGCAGGGCGTTGATGGAGATCGAAATCTCGAAGACCGATACCACTAGGGCCGAGATTTGCAGCAGCAGGGCCAGTCCAAACAGATAGCCCGCCACCAGTTGGTTGCCCTGGTAGATCAGGAACATACACACCGCGCTGACCAGCAAACTCAGCACGGCCAGCACCTGAATGTTGCGGATCATGCGCAGGCGGCGGTGCAGGTTCTTGATCTGGTCTACATACACGGTTTCGGGTTTAGTCCGAAATTTTTCGTGCAAATCCCGAATCAAGCTCGCAATGGCCAGGAACCGGTTCGTGAAGGCAATCATCAACAGCGAAACCGTTGAAAAGAGCAAAGCTGGTGTGCTGATTGTTAAGTCCATACCCGTTGGGCGGGGCAAAGCATAACCCGCCCCCCACAGAGAAACATCGTACCTTGCGCACTTTGTTCAACCGACGTACCCACACAATGGCGGAAACACGCAGCCCGGCCCTGGTTTTCATTTTTATCACCGTTTTGATCGACTGCATCGGTATTGGGCTGGTGGTGCCGGTGGTGCCGCAACTGATTGAGTCGCTCACGGGCGAGGGGCTGAGCGTGGCGGCGCAATATGGCGGCTGGCTCACCTTTGCCTATGCCAGCGTGCAGTTTTTGTGTGCGCCCATTTTGGG
>JAYUKZ010000192.1:0-13191 GCA_043763995.1 Fibrella sp. | reverse complement strand
CGCACGTCGTCCAGCAGCGTCATCAGGTGGCGGCTGTCGGCGTGGCTCCACAGGGTGCTCTCGGTCAGGCCATCGGCCAGGCAGTCCATCACGTGCTGCGCTTCGTAGGCATAGCCGAAGGTAGTTCGGGCGAAGGTCATCTCCTGCGGCGCAAGGCCGGGTTTTTCCAGCGTCACCACCGTCGATTCGTGAAACCGAGACTGGATGGTGATGGTGCCTTCCGAGCCGTAGAGAACGGCTTTGTTTTCGGTCACGGTCATAAACGAACTGTTCAGCACCGCCATCACACCGTTGGCATAGGTCAGGACCATGCCGCACTGCTCGTCGGCACCGGTGGGGGCCAGCGTGGCCGATGCCCGAACGGTGTCGGGCATTCCGTTCAGTAAGTAGCTGATAAACAGTGGGTAAATGCCAATGTCGAGCAACGACCCGCCGCCCATTGTTTTATTGAACAGGCGTTTGTTGGGGTCATAGTCAGCCTGAAAACCAAAGTCGGCCCGGATGGTGCGCAGCATCCCGATCTCGCCCGCGTCTGCCCATGCTTTAGCCTGAATAACGGTCGGCATAAACCGGCTCCAGAGGGCTTCCATCAGAAACGTCTGGTGGGCGTGGGCCGTGTCCAGCATCTGGTTCACCTCGCCGATGTCCATGCCGAAGGGTTTTTCGCAGAGCACGGCCAGCCCGCCGCGCAGACAAAGCAAGGTGTTGGCCCGGTGGTAGACGTGGCGCGTGGCCACATAGACCACGTCAACCTCGTCGGCCATGTCCAGCAGGGCTTCATACGTACCCAGGGCGCGGGGCAGGGTGCCGTCGGGTTGCGGGAACTGGGCGGCAAAGGCATCGGCCCGCTCCTGACTGGTCGAAGCCACGGCTACCAACCGGGCATCGGGCAGGGTCAGCAGGTCGGCGGCGAACTTATGGGCAATGCGCCCCAGCCCCAGAATGGCCCATCGGATGGGGGTCGGCATGGTATTGTGGGTTAAGTTTAGGCCGCAAACTACAACGTACCTGACCCGATGCGGCACGTCACCGCCCGTTTTTTCTACCGAATGCGCTGCCGAACGTACCTGGCCAGCCTGTGCCTGTTGGCGGGGCTGCTCTTGCCAGCCAACCCGGCCACGGCCCAGGAATTTGCATGGTCAACACCCGTAACCCAGGCATACGTGGCCCTGACCAATGGCCAACTCCCTGCTACCCAACGCCTTCTGCTGGCCAGCCCCACTGCCGCGCCCAACGGCCCACGCCTGTTCACCGAAGATTATGCCGACATGGTGGCCCTCCTCAGTTCCGACGACGACCGGCTGCTGGAAAAACTAGCCCCTCGCCAGACCGAACGGCTGGATATGTTGGCCCGGCTCGATAAAAAATCGCCCTGGCAGCGGCTCATGCTGGCCGAGGTGCGGTTGCACTGGGCGTTTGTGAAACTGAAATTCGGGCGCGAAACTGCCGCCAGTTGGGAGGTCATCAAAGCCTATAAACTCCTGACCGAAAACCAGCGGCTGTTTCCCACTTTTTTGCCTACCTACAAATCCCTGGGGGTGTTGCAGGTCATGATTGGCTCGGTGCCGGAGAGCTACGCCTGGGTACCCCGGTTGCTGGGGCTGCGCGGCACGGTGGGGCAAGGGCTGCAAAACCTGAAACGGGCACAGCAAGACACGCTTTTTGGCCCCGAAGCCCGCCTGGCCGAGTTGCTCATCCGGGCGTATGTACTGCGTTTTTCTGCCGAAGATGAACGGAGCCTGGCCCAGTGGGTGGCTGCCGAGCCGAATAATTTACTGGTACGTTTCTTTGCCGCCACCACCGCCATGAAAAACGCCCGCTCCGAACAGGCCCTCGCCTGGCTCCTGACCCGCCCCACCGGCCCGGCCTACGTGCGGTTGCCCGTGGTCGAAAATCTGCTGGGCGACATTTACCTTCAAAAAGGAAATTATGCCGTCGCCCTGCACCACTACGGATTGTTTCTGGCTACCTACCGAGGGCAAAATTTTCTAAAAGACACCCATTACAAACGGTTCTTGTGCCACTGGCTGGCGGGCAACGAGGCCCAGGCCCGCACCGAACTTCCGCGCATTTCGGCCACGGGCCGCACCACCGTGGAAGCCGACAAAGCCGCCCAAAAAATGGCCAATACGTACCTGGAAGCCTTTCCCGGCCCGCCGCAACAGGTGCTGATGCAGGTGCGCCTGGCCACCGACGGGGGCTACCTCGCCCAGGCGGCGGCGGTGCTAAAACCGTATTCCGAAGCCAGTTTCCAGACCGTGCCCCTGCAAGCCGAATATCAATACCGGCTGGGGCGGTTGTGCCAAAAACAGGGCCAACACCCCGCCGCCATCACGGCCTTCGAGCGGGCCATCCGCCTCAGCGACCCCAACCAACTGAGTTTTGGGGCCACGGCGGCGTTGCAACTGGGCTACCTCTACCAGCAACAGCATAACCTACCCGCCGCCCGCGCTGCCTTTGAAAAGGCCCTCAGCTACCGCCACCACGAATACAAAAACAGCATCGATAACAAAGCCCGCGCCGCCCTGAGCGAAATGCGTTAACTTTACAGATACCCTTCGGGATTTGGGATTGTGGATCTCGGATTTGGGATTGGTGCCCAACGATGAGCCGTTTTTAAATCCGAAATCCCGAATCCACAATCCCAAATAATTATGCATGACTCAACACAACCCGACGTTCAGGTGGCCATTATTGGGGCGGGTTTTGCCGGGCTGGGGGCGGCCATCCGCCTCAAACTGAGCGGGCGAGATTCGTTTGTGGTCTTTGAACGGGCCAACGACGTGGGCGGCACCTGGCGCGAAAACACCTACCCCGGCTGCGCCTGTGATGTGCCCTCGCACCTGTATTCTTACTCGTTTGCGCCTAACCCTACCTGGTCTAAAGCCTACTCGCCCCAACCCGAAATTTACCGTTACCTCCAGGATTGCGTGTCGCGCTTCGAGTTGCGCGGCCAAATCCGGTTTAACACCGAAATTCTGGACACCCGGTGGCTGGAGGAACGTACCTGCTGGCAACTGACCGACCAGCACGGGCACATTGCCACGGCCCGCGTGGTGGTGGCCGCCATTGGGCCGCTCAACCGCCCCAGCATTCCCCGCTTGCCGGGCCTGGACACCTTTGCGGGCACCACCTTTCATTCGGCCCGATGGAACCACGCTTACGACCTGCGGGGCAAGCGCGTGGCCGTGATTGGCACGGGGGCCTCAGCCATTCAGATTGTGCCCGAAATTGCCGCGTTGGCCGCGCAACTGACTGTTTTTCAGCGCACAGCCCCCTACCTCAACCCGCGCAACAACCGCGCCTACGCCCCCTGGCAGCAACGCCTGTATGCCCATTTTCCGGCATTGCAACGGGTTCACCGCAGCTTTTTCTACTGGCTGAATGAGCTTTTCGGCCTATCGTTTTTGGGGAACGACACCCTGAACAAACTCGGTACCGCCCTGGCCCGCAAACACCTCGAAAACCAGATTACCGACCCCGTATTGCGCCAAAAAGCCTGGCCGACATACAAACTGGGCTGCAAACGCGTACTGGTCTCCGACCATTATTTCCCTGCCCTCTGCCGCCCCAATGTAGAACTGGTTACAGAACCCATCCGGGCCATAACGCCCACCGGAATCGTGACCGCCGAAGGCACCGAACGCCCGCTGGACGCAATCATTCTCAGCACCGGCTTTGTGGTGGCTGATATTTTTGTTGACCAAAACCTGACCGGGCGAAACGGGCGAAATTTGCTGGGCGAATGGGCACAAACCGGCGCACAGGCCCTCTACGGCGTGGCTATTTCGGGGTTTCCGAACCTGATTTTTCTGATGGGGCCAAACACCGGCCTGGGCCACAACTCCATCATCCACATGATTGAATCGCAACTGAACTACCTCATGGACTACCTTTGGCACCTGGAAGAAGCCGGTGAGGGCAGCGTGCTCGACGTGAAACCCGACCGGCAACGTACCCACAACCACGCCCTGCAAAACCAACTGGCGGGCACCGTCTGGGCATCGGGGTGCCAAAGTTGGTACATGAACGCGCGTGGTCAGAACACCACCATCTGGCCCGACCTCACGGTGGCCTACCGCCGCGCCACCCGCCGCCTCCACCTGGCCGACTATACCCTGGAACGCCCCCAACCGCCGGTGCTAAACACTGCCGAAACGGTCTGAGCAGATGCCAATTAAACCACATAACCCTCTGTGCAACAAGTTCTTATTCTGATTGGCATTAGCGGCAGCGGCAAATCGACGTGGGCGGGGCAATTTGTACAGGCCAACCCCACGTACCTGCGCCTCAACCGCGACGACCTCCGCCGCAGCCTCCTTGCCGTGCCCCTGAGCCAGTACTGGACCTGGGAAACCGCCGCCAAAAACCGCATCGAGCGGCTGGTTACGATCCTGTTCGACACCGCGTTTGGGGCCGCGCTGGCCCACGGCTGGGATCTGGTTCTGGACAATACGCACCTCAACCGAACGTACCTGACCGAGTTGCTGAGGGTGGTAAAAGCTTATTCCACACCCGCCCGGCCCGTAACCGTGACCTACCGCTTGGTAGACACGCCCCTACAAACGGCCATCGACCGCGACCGGCCCCGGCCCGACGGCGTGGGCGAGGCCGTGATTCGGGAGCAACACAGACGGCTTCAATCGTTAAAAAAACAGGTCGATCTGGGCCAAAAAATCGTGTATCCCCTACCCACAATCGGGTAAACGTGGGGCAGCATCACGCTGACCGGCCCACACCGGTTTGGCATCGGGTGAATTACGAAAACTTTTAGCCAATTTTGCCCCTGCCTATGTAGGTAATGACTTACTCGTTTAGGAACCACGCTTCGTCTGCCATGAATGTCCCGGTGCCCACCGCCCCCCCGGCTGTCAACATCTTCTCGGTCGAATTTCTACAGCAAGCCCTCGATGCTTCGCTGAACGGCATGGTCGTCTATGAACCTATCTGGGCCAACGGCCCCCACCAGCCCATCACCGATTTACGCCTGTTGCTGGTCAACCGCGTGGCGGCGCAGGATGCCCACCGCCCGGTGGCCGCGCTGGTGGGGCAAACCATCCGAACGGTGTTGCCCGGCCTGATCAGTTCGCCCCTCTACGACTGCGTGATCCGCACGTATGAAACCGGCGAGACCGACCATTTTATTTTCCAGTACAACAGCCCCCTATTACACGCCCCCCGCTGGTACGACACCCAACTGACCCGCATCGGCGATACTGTGGTCTCGTCCTACAGCAACATCACGGCCCAGTTTGAGGCCGAGCAGATAAACCTGTTCCAGACCGAGCAGCTCAAATTTATAACAGACAATGCCCTCACCGCCGTTACCCTGTACACCATCGTCCGCAACGCTTCGACCCAAAAAGCCGTTGACCTGCGCTACGAATTTGTAAACCGTGTGGGCGAACGGCTGGCCGGGCGGCCCACCAACGACCTTGTTGGCCGCACTCTGCGCGAGGTATCGGCCGGTATTGACCAAACCTCCATCTGGGCATCCTACCTCCACCTGGCCGACACCGGCGAACCCCTGCGGCTTCAGCATCACTGCACCAAAACCGGTGCTTCGGTCTGGTACGACGTGCAGGGCGTGCGCAACGGCGAACGGCTGGTGCTTTCCATGCTGGATATTACCGAACTGAAACAGGCGCAGGAACGGATTGAGGGCCAAAATGACGAGTTCCAACAGGTGCTGGACAATGCCCTGACCAGCATTTCGCACTTCACCAGTGTGCGCAACGAAGCCGGGGCCATCATCGATTTTACGTACCAGTCCTTCAACCGCCCCTCTGAGGCGTTCACCGGCAAAAAAGCCGGAGAAGTCATCGGGCACCGGATGCTTGAGCTATTCCCTGGCGTTCGCGACAGCGGGTTGTTTGCCCGATGGGTGAAGCTGGTGACGGAACGCGGCCAGGTACGTTTCCAGGACAAATACCAGTACGATGGCTTCGATTTTTGGTTCGATACCCAGGCCGTGGCCTGGCGCGACGGGTTCATCCAGTCTTACATTGACATTACGCCTATCAAAGAGGCGCAATTGGCCCAACAGCGGCAGTCGGAGTTGCTCAACAGCCTGTTTCTGGTCTCGCCGGTGGCGTTTGTACAATATGAGGCTGTGCGGACAGACACCGGCCAGATTACCGATTTCAGGGTCGTGCGGGCCAATCAGGCGGCGGCAGACTCGCTGCTGCGCCCGTTGGAGGAGGTAATTGGAGCTTATTTGACGGATTTTGTTCCCACCATAAAAAGCAGTCCTACTTACCAAAAATACATTCAGGTAATAGAAACCGGCGAACCGGATCAGTTTGAGCGGCAGTATGGCGATGATTGGTATCAGGTATCGGCGGTTAAATTTGGTGATGGGTACGTGTCGGCCTCCATCAACATCACCCAAAGTCTCCTCCACCGCCAGCAACTCGAATCGCTCAACCACGAACTGCTGCGCTCCAACGATAGCCTCCAGCAGTTTGCCTACGTAGCGAGCCACGATTTGCAGGAACCGCTGCGCAAGATCAAAGCCTTCGGTGACCTGCTTTTGGACCACTGCGGCCCGCAACTGGACGCTTTCGGGCACGATGCTATTGGCCGGATGCAGGCCGCCGCCACCCGGATGTCGATGCTCATCACCGACCTGCTGGCCTACTCGCACATCACCGCCGACCGCCAAACGTTCCGGGCTGTTGACCTCAACCGGGTGCTGACCGAAGTGCTCACCGACCTTGACCTGCGCCTGACCGAAACCCGCGCCCAACTGGATATGCCATCGCTGCTACCCACCGTGATGGGCGATGCTACGCAACTAACGCAGTTGTTTCAGAACCTGATCAGCAACGCGCTTAAATTTCAGCCCACAACCGGGCAGGTGCCCCGCATTACCATCAGGAGTGAACAGGAATTGCTGGCCGGACGTACCTGGCACCAAATCAGCGTGACGGACAATGGTATTGGGTTCGACGAGAAGTATACCGACCGGATTTTCCAGGTTTTCCAGCGGTTGCACAGCAAAAAAACGTACATGGGCACGGGCGTAGGGCTGGCCATTTGCAAACGTGTTGCCGAGAGCCACGGCGGCACCCTTACGGCGGTGAGCCAGCCGGGGCAGGGGGCCACATTCATTGTTCGGCTACCGGGATAGTCCTTGACCTGATAGGCTGGCAACGGTGCATAGGTACCATTTATACTTACAAATAAATAAGGCAACGTGACTTTCGAAGACTGTTTGTTGTCTTAATTACGACAACCTGGCCGTGAGACATCCAAATACCGGGCCAAAAGGTCTACTTTTGGCCGGGCCACGTACTGGATTCGTTCGAAATTCAAAAGGAAGGAATGTACGATCAATTCTGTTTTCGCATACTTTTGTTTTTCATCAGCAGCAGAATTTTTTTGTTGACCTGCCACAAAGTAGTTAATCATCATATTATCAGGCGTTTGGGTGAGAAAAAACCGACTTCAAATAGGTTACAGTCCAAGCCATTACCTAAATTCTTTACCCTAGTACCACTTGATTTGAGTTAGTGTAGTAGTATTTTGCCATCGAAACTAAAATAAACTGTACGTATGCACAGACTTATCCGACTTATGGCGGGCGTTGCGCTCCTGATTGCAGGAACGACCACCACCTATGCACAGCAGGCCGACACTGTGCGCCGTAATCAGGTCAATGACCGGTACGCTCCACGTGAGCGTATTTTTGACCTTGGGAAGCAAGGCTTCGCTGACACGGTTCAGCGGGGCGCATTTAAAAACCAGTACAGTTCGCTCACCGAACTGGAAGACTGCGACACCACCCTGCAAACCTTTGCGTTGGCACGCCGCATTTCACCCTGGCGCGTGGGGGCGTTCCTCGGCCCGGCCTGGGCGTATTGCGGTTCTTTTGCCGACACTTTTGGCCCCAACCGGCGCGATAATTCGCTATACAACGGTGCCGGGGTGAACGCCACCTTCAACGCCGACTATTTCTTCACTAGGCCCGAACGTAAGTTCAAGTTGGGCCTGAGTGCAGTGTTGGGCTACCAGAATTTCTACACGATGGGAAATTGGCAGGGGGATTTCCAGCGGTTCGCTAACCTGCGCGGCATTCCAGCAGACCGGGTGGCATTTCGCAACAAGCCGCAGGAAGATTTCTTCCTGACCATTGGCCCGATCATTTCGTGGGAATTTGGCCGTCGGCGTAACCCCGTGTCAACGGGGGCGTTCCTGGAAGCGGCCATCAGAGGTGGTGTTTATCGCACTGAATCTGCCTTTCTGGGAGCCACCGTACCAACGGGCAACCGGCTTTCGGGCGAGCAACTGATTCGGGTGGTGGCACCAAGCAACAACCTGATGCATTTGGGTGGTAACGCTTCGTTGGGTGTGTTCTTCCCGATCCGTAACAACTGGCATTTGGGTGTTCAGGCGCAGGGGTATTACACCAAATTGAATTATCTTATCATTGACGGGGGCGCACTGAATGTAGCCAACAACTTTTACGAGTTTACCCGCTTGCACGGTGGTTTCACGGCTGGGCTTGCCGCCCGGAAAAGTTTCGTTCAGAAACGCCTGATTCCGAAGGTGCCCATCACCTGCCCACACGCCGATTCTATTCCGAAACTGGCCGTGCGGTTCCGCAACGCGTCGCTTAATGGCGTAACGCTCAACTGCGACAGTGTGCCAGAAAATGTAACGGCTCCGACCATCAACTGGCGGAGCACGGCCTTGAACCCGGCCATCGAAACATACACTGCCCGGCTTTATTTCCGCCCATTGGAGGCCGAAGCAGGCGTACCCGCCGGCGATCAGGTGATTGCCCAGGTTGTTGACACCAAAGACACTACGCTGGCATTCCCGACGCAGTTTCTGGTGAATGGCAAACCCCGGTGCGGGTTCTATTACGCCACCGTACACAGCCACATTAAAGCTAAATGCGGCGAGAGTATGAGCGAAGTAGGTACTACAAGCTTTGCCTTTGCCGGTGCCCGTCAGGCGCTCATTCCGTTGGTGGCCGGTGGCCCTTGCGAATTCCGTCATCGTCTGGAACGTTTGGAGGTATACTACCGCAACCCATACACCCGCGAAGTAGCCAATGTGTGCTACTGCAACGGTCAGGTAACGTCGGTTGGCGATACGACCACCCGCTTGCGCTACCGCACCCTGAACCGCCGGTTGGCCGAGCAAACGTTCGAGTTTGATACCACCGCGCTGATTCTTGACCTGCGTGAGTTGCCCGGTAGTTTGGCCCGTGCCCTCCAGCAGGAAAAATCGCAGATCGAAAGTGGCCGCGCCATCCGCTTCAAAGGCCGTCAGGTACGTCCGCAGGTGCAGTACTTCCGGGCTGTGTTCAGCGTAACGCAGTTGCCCTGCAACGGTCAGCCAGAGCGCAGTGTTGGTCAGTTCAACACCATTATCAGCGACAACACCTACTCGATCACCAACCTCAAGCCGCTGAACGTGCAGCAGTATGAGAAGACCATGACCCCTGCCCGCACCAAAAAGCGGAGCGGCAACAGCGGTCGCCGGAGTGTTAGCTTCGGAGGCAACGAGTAAGCGTTTTCCAAACGAGTAACGGGAGCCGGGTCAGACGATCCGGCTCTTTTTTTGGTAGCTATTCTTAGATCATCCCCTCTGCCTCTGGCCCGATGTTTCATTTTTTTGTACTCTCAGTCTTGCTTTGTTCCCTTCTAGTCATGCCTCAGCCCATAACCGCCCAAGCCCGCCCCAACGTACCTGACGGAATATCGAGTCTGAAGACAATCAGCGTCCGCTTGCTGCCGGGACAGGATCTTAAAACTGAACTGGATAGGTTGGTGCAGGCTTACCAGATCCAGGCCGGGGTGCTGCTTACAGGCGTGGGAAGCCTCACGGATGTATCGCTTCGGCTGGCCAATCAAGACGGAGCCACTGTTCACCGGGGGCACTTCGAGATTGTCTCGCTTGTGGGCACATTGTCGGTCAATGGTAGCCACCTCCATTTGGCTGTTTCCGATTCCACAGGCCGCACCACCGGGGGCCACCTGATGCCGGGCAACCTCATCTACACCACCGCAGAACTCGTAATTGGCATTTTACCCGACGTAGTTTACACCCGCGAGCCAGACCCCACCTTCGGGTACCGCGAACTGGTAATTCGGCAGAAAAAGAGGAAGTAAATAGTACAATAAAAAAGCCCCAAATCAGCGTGATTTGGGGCTTTTTACTACTCTGAAGTAGGACGTAGCGGGCTCGAACCGCTGACCTCCGCCCTGTCAAGGCGGCGCTCTGAACCAACTGAGCTAACATCCTTTGTTGTGCTATCACAAATTTACACAACTTCGGGTTTTATCAGCCGTTCGCCATACACTTTTTGCGAGGGAATTCGGGCGAGCAACCCTAACCCAATGATAAACAGGACCAACAGAGCCAAAATACTGTTACGCATACTGCCCGTTACCTGCTCAACATACCCATAAATGAACGTACCCACCACGATTGAGAGCTTCTCGCACACATCGTAAAAGCTGAAATAAGAAGCCGTATCGGTAGTAGGGGGCAGGAGCTTCGAATAGGTTGACCGGGAAAGCGATTGAATACCGCCCATGACAAGGCCAACAACACCAGCCACCACGAAAAACTGATTTTCCGTAGTCACGAAATACGCCGCCACGCAAATGCCAATCCAGATAACTACGGCGGTCATTATGGCGTAGGTATTGCCGATTTTTTCTGACAAACGGGCAAAGCCATATGCCCCCGGAATAGCCACCAACTGAATCAATAATATGGTGATAATCAAAGATTTACTTTCCATCTTCAACTCGTTTGCGCCAAACAGCGTAGCCACATACATGACAGTTTGAACAGCCATGTTATAGACGAAAAAAGCGACGAGAAACCGTTGGGTCAACGTTTGCGTTTTTAGCTGGTTGAACACTTTTTTGAGTTCATGGAAACCGTTGAACACCCAGTTTTCACCGGTCTCTGTTTTTGCTTTACGAACACCATCGGGCAACACCCGAAACGGAATCTGAGCAAAGCCAAACCACCACAGGCCTACCGTCAGGAAAGAAATACGCGAGGCCATTGCGCCTGATACACCGCCAAACCACTCCGGCTTACTAAGCATCATCAGGTTAAAGAGCAGCAACACCACACTGCCGATGTAGCCCATCGAAAAACCCCGCGCACTCACCCGGTCGAACTGATCTTCGGTAGCAATATCGGGCAGATAGGAGTTGTAGAAAACAATACTGCCACTCCAGCCAACCAAACTCCAGGCAAAGCAAAAAATGGCGAACGTAGTTGTTTCTTTCGTGAAGAAATAGAGCAACGCACAGGCAATAGACCCGGTGTAGCAAAAAAACTTCATAAACGCCTTTTTCTGACCGCTATAATCGGCCAAAGCGGTGGTGAACGGGCTGATGATGGCCACAAACAACATGGCAAGCGATACGGTGTAGGAGAATAGAACCGAGTTTTTCAGGTTCACCCCCAGAAAATTGATGACCGGCCCGCCCGCTTCGTTCAGGGCTGTTGCCGAAAAATAAACGGGGAAAATGCTGGAGACGATAACAAGCGAATGAACCGAATTGGCCCAATCGTAGAGCGTCCAGGCCCGGATAACGCGGGAGTTGTTTTTCATAAGCACGGTGGTCAGATAATCCAGATTGTATCTTTTCGGATGTAGTACAGCTTGTTATTCCAGAATACGCGCCACCAGACATCGGTACTGCCAACGATGTTTACCTTGTTGCCCCGGCCCAGTGTGGCCTCTACCGCCGCCGCCGCCGAGGGTTCTGTTCGCAGAAAAACTTGCGCCGTATTGGTAATTCCCGCCTCATACCCCTCCGGCAGATTGACAAAAACCAGCAGTACGACGAAATAAACCAGAATCAGCGTTTTCAACTGCGGAGACGTTGGCTCATTGCGCATCGATTTGATAAGCAGTACGCTGAATACGTAGACGCCCAGCAGCAGCATAACCAGCAACAGATACACGCCATATTGTCGGTAGAAAAGGTAAAAATAATTCAGATCGCCGGCTTCGTAGCCGGTCAGGTTGTTGGCGCGGGCGAAGTCATTTATTTTGCGAAGTACGGCCTCATCGGGATGACGTTTGAAGTAGACCTGCAAAAAATAAAGCACCTTCGCCACATCGCCCTGCTGCTCATAGGTACGTGCCATTTTCAACAGCATGGGATCGCTGACGGATTGCCCGGCAACCATCACCGACTCGTAATAGCGTGAGGCATCGGCCCAATTTCCAACCCGGTAGAGCGAATCAGCCACGTCAACTAATTTGTCGCTGGGAATAGATTGGCCCCATGTTGTTGACGGACAGAACACTGCCCCTGTAAACCCCAGAAATAGGAATATTTTTATCGCGAAGGCTTGCATTGGGCCAAATTACACAATAATTTTGCATCGCTTTAAGGAACACAGCCATTTTATCCGCTCCTGAAATAGCCGATCTGGTAGCTCAGCTGGTAGAGCAATACACTTTTAATGTATGGGTCCTGGGTTCGAATCCCAGCCGGATCACAAGCAAAAGAGGGTCTGAAAACATTATGTTTTCAGACCCTCTTTTGCGTTTATCGTTTACCTTTTTCAGAACGGTAAATCGCCGCTGTTGTCGTCGTCAAACGACGAGTTGAAAGGCACGGCGGTTGGCTGTGCGGCCCGTGGTTTGCCAGCCCCCGGAGCCGACTGTCCCTGAGAGGGTGCTCCGCCTTCGCCTCCATCGGCGGCCTCGATACGCCACACGCGGGCTTCGGTATACCACTTTTCGTTGTACTCGCGCGATTCCAGGTTCAGGCTTAGCTTCAACATGTCGCCGGGAGCAAATTGCTTCAGCTCACCAACTTTGTCGCCCCAAAGCGAGACGCACACTTTCTTAGGAAATTGATCGGTGGTCTCAACCACAAATTCCTGTTTTTGCCAGGTTCCTTTTTGGCTCTGACCCGTCACTTCCGGCAGCGTTTTTATCAGCTTGCCCACTAATTCAAGTGCCATATTGCTTCGTTGATTCGGTTAAAAAAACGGGTCAGGTACAGCCTGCTCTGATTTAGCAGGGCAGGCTGTACCTCCCGGTTGATACCCCTAAATTACGAAATTCTGGCCGATTTTCATCGTGTGCATTGACATTATCGCCCGGTTGCTCTACTTTTGCGTTCACAATAAAGCTCGGCCACGTGGTGAAATTGGTAGACACGCCACTTTGAGGGGGTGGTTTCGCAAGAT
>JAYUKZ010000191.1:0-13227 GCA_043763995.1 Fibrella sp. | reverse complement strand
TCCGACCCCTGCTGGATTCGTCCGCTCGACGATGACCTGGAGGCCGTGTTCGACCCCGCCCGCAACAAATTGTTCGAGGCCGGGGGCGAGTGTATCCGGTGGGTGTTGCGCTCCGATGCGGGGCAGACCGTGGGCCGGGTGGCGGCGTTCATTAACCAAAAAACGCTGAAAAGTGAGCGCGACCAACCGACGGGTGGCATGGGCTTTTTCGAGTGTATTGATGACCGGGACGCGGCGTTTTTGCTCTTCGACACCTGCCGCGCCTGGCTGGCCGAGCGCGGCATGGAAGCCATGGAAGGCCCTATCAATTTCGGCGACCGCGACCGGTGGTGGGGCTTGCTTGCCGAAGGGTTCGACCGGGAACCCAACTACGGAATGCCCTACACCAAGCCCTATTATGTACCGTTGTTTGAGGCATATGGCTTTCAGGACTATTTTCAGCAACACACCTTTGCCTTGCCCATTGGCTACGATGAACTGATGGCGGGCGGCATGCAACAAAAAGTGCTGGATAGGGCGCAAGCCATCCTGAACAACCCCGAATACACGTTTGAGCATATTCAGCGCGATAAACTCCCGCAGTATGCCGCCGATTTTGCCGAAATCTACACCAAAGCGTGGGCCAAAATTTTGGGAACGCCCGATATGACCGCCGAAAAAGCTCTGGTGCTGATGAACAAAATGAAACCCGTTATGGAAGAGAACCTGGTCTGGTTTGGCTACCACGGCCCCAACCGCCAGCCGGTGGCGTTTTTTGTGATGCTACCCGAACTGAACCAGTATTTCAAACACGTAAACGGCAAGATGGACCTGTGGGGTAAATTCACGTTTTTGTACCACAAACTGCTGAAACCCACCAACAAAGCCTTTGGCGTGATTTTTGGCGTGGTGCCGGAGTTCCAGGGCAAAGGCATCGAGTCGGCCATTGCCATTGCGTATCCGTCGCGGGAGGTGTGGGGCGGCAAAAAACACCAGTTCAGCCAGTTGGAGCTAAACTGGATCGGCGATTTCAACGTCCGCATGATTCGGTTTTCCAAAATGTTGGGGGGCAAAATCAGCAAGCGGCATATCACGTACCGGTATTTGTTCGACCGCGAAAAAGAGTTTAAACGCCACAAAGTTATCTAGGGCACCCATGACCGGAAGCGACCTCGACCTGGCCCTGAGCATGGGGTATTTTCGGATGCAGCAACAGGTCTTTACCTGCCACTACCTCTCCTTCAACGACCAGCTATACACCGCTCATTGGCTCAGGATTGTGTTGGAAAATGTGGTAATCGGTAAACGCCAGCGCGACTTAGCCAACCGCAACAGGGCGTTTACCATAACGGCTAAACCACTGGTTATCAGCACCGAACTAGACGAACTGTACGCCGTTTACCGGCAGTCTATTTCGTTCGATGCCCCCGTGTCTGTCCGGGATTGCCTGTTTGGAGCCGAAACCGGCAACCGGTTCAACACGCGGGTAATTGAGGTGCGCGATGAGGGTCGCCTCATTGCTGCCGGTATTTTCGATCTGGGCCAAAACAGCCTGGCGGGGATCATGAATTTTTACCACCCCGACTACCGCCGCCACAGCCTGGGAAAGTATCTGATGTGGCTCAAAATCCGGTACGGCATCCAACTCCGGCTCACGCATTATTACCCTGGGTATGTGGTCAACCACTACCCCAAATTTGACTATAAGGTAGAAGCCGCCGAGACCGCCACCGAATTTTTTGATGCCAGCCGCGACGAATGGGTGCCGTTTTGCTGGGAGACTCTCCGGCGCGTGGCGGCAGAAATGTTCCCGGTACCGGCCCCCAACTAACCCGTTTATTTGCCCCGCCCCCCGCGCCGGTTTTGGCCTTTGGGAGCCGATTTTCCGCCCTCTTTGCTGGCCGCCCCCGCCGATTTCGACCGCCCGCCCGCCGAGGCTTTGCGCCCCCGCGCCGCGTTGCGTTGGCCCGAATCGCCCCCGTCGCGGCCCCGGCCTCTGGCGTTGCCCTCACGGCCAAACGAGGCGCGTCCGCCGCTGTCGGTGGCGGTTTTGGCGTTGTCGGTCAGGAGGGCGAAGTCAATACTGCGGCGGGCCAGGTTGGCTTCTTTTACTTTCACCGTCACGGCATCACCGAAGGTGTACATCTTCCGGGATTTGCGGCCAATGATGCGGTAATTGTCTTTGTCGTATTCGTAAAAATCATCGGCCAGGTCTTGCATACGTACCAGGCCCTCGCAACTGTTTTCGGGTATTTCCACGAAAAAGCCAAACTCGGTCACGCCCGCAATGACCCCGGCAAACTCCATGTCGGCGGGCATCCGGCTCATAAACTCCACCTGTTTGTACTTAATACTGGCCCGTTCGGCATCCGAGGCCATTTTTTCGCGGTCGGAGGCGTGTTTGCAACGGGCTTCCAGGGTTTCGCGGTCTACCGAGCGGCCCTTGTCGAGGTAGTGTTGCAACAGGCGGTGGGCCATCATGTCGGGGTAGCGGCGGATGGGCGAGGTAAAGTGCGAATACCGGGCAAAGGCCAGCCCAAAGTGGCCCAGGTCTTCGATGCTGTACCGCGCCTTCGACATGGTGCGCACGGCCAGTTGCGAGAGCATCCCCTGCTCAGGCTTGCCCTCAATTTGCTCCATAAACCGGTTCATGGATTGCGACAGTTGGGCATCGTCTACGTTGAGGCGGTAGCCCAGCCGCCGCGCAAATTCGGAGAAAATGCGCAGCCGGTCCTGGTCGGGGCCTTCATGTACGCGGTAGACCATCGTGTTGGCTTCCGGCCCGGTAGAGCGGCTCACCACAAACTCGGCTACGCGCTTGTTAGCCAAGAGCATAAACTCTTCAATGAGCTTGTTGGTATCCTGCCGAATTTTGGGTACCACGGCCAGCGGCACACCGTTTTCGTCCAGCTTAAAGCGCACTTCGGGCGTTTCGAAATTGATGGCTCCATTCTTGAACCGTTCGTCGCGCAGGGTGTGGGCCAGGGTGTTGAGCAGGGTCAGTTCGGCCACAAAATCGCCGGTGCCGGTGTTCAGAATTTCCTGCGCTTCTTCATACGAAAAACGCCGGTCGGAGTAGATGGCCGTGCGCCCAAACCACTCGTTTACCAGTTGCCCGGCGGGCGTAATCTCGAACACCGCCGAGAAGGTCAGTTTGGTTTCATGGGGCCGCAGCGAACACACGCCGTTCGAGAGTTTTTCGGGCAACATGGGCACCACCCGGTCTACCAGATACACCGATGTGGCGCGTTTGTAGGCTTCTTCTTCCAGGTACGTTCCCGGCAGCACATAGTGGGTCACGTCGGCAATGTGAACGCCGATTTCGTAGTTGCCATTGTCTAAGTACCTGACCGACAGCGCATCGTCAAAATCTTTGGCATCTACCGGGTCGATGGTAAAGGTGGTAATGGCCCGGAAATCGCGGCGGCGGGCAATTTCGGCTTCGTCTATCACCACCGAAATTTCTTCCGATTCCCGTTCCACCTCCTCCGGGAATTCCAGCGGCAAACCAAACTCGGCCAGGATGGCGTGCATCTCGGTGTTGTGTTCGCCGGCCAGGCCCAAAATGCTCGTCACTTCACCCACGAACTGCCCGTCGCGGTCGTTGGCGGGGGGGTATGCCGTGAGGTGCACAATCACTTTTTCGTTATCGTTGGCCCCGTTCAGCTTGTCGGCGGGGATCAGAATATCGTGGTAGAGGCGGCGGCTGTCGGGAATTACTAGGGCGTGTTTTCCCTTACGGGTCAACGTACCCACAAGGCTGGTCTTCACCCGTTCGGCAATGCTGATGACGCGCCCCACCAGGCGGCGGGCGGTTTGGCGGGTGCCGCGTTGCCGCGAATCGCTGAAGGCCACCACCCGCACTTTGTCGCCGTCGATGGCTCCGCCCAGGTCTTCGGCGGGCACCCAGATGTCGTTGTCGCGGTCGCGGTTGCCGTTTTCGGGCACCACAAACGCAAATTTGGCATTCACGTGTTCTACCGTGCCCAGAATGGTGCCCTGCTCGGCGTTGAACTGGTAGCGGCCATCGGGCAACCGCGAGAGCCGCCCTTCGTCGAAGAGTTCGCCCACCAGGCCCTGGATGATTAGTTTTAGTTTACGGTCGTCGGTTTGGCCGGTACCCTCGAAATTTTCAATCACGTCCATCGTGCTCCATTGGCCGGTGTTGTTGATCTCGAAAAAGGCGGCTACGTCGTTTTTCAATTCATCGATAAACGAACTGGCCTGCCCCAGCGGGCGGGCGGCGGGTTCTTTGCCGAAGTTGCCCCGGCGGGTATCGGCAGGGCTGCGTTGCCCCCGCGCCGAGGGCGATTTGCTGTATTTTGTTGGTTTGGGTTTCATGGGTGTATAACGCCCTGCATCTGTAGCCCAGGTACGTATACCAGGTGTTGCTCGGTGATGCTGTCGGGCACAAAAATGAATTTCTTGTCGTAGATCTGACTACCAATATAGTAGCTGACCCAGTACTGGTTGTTGAGGTGAAACACGTCGGGAAGAATGGTTTCGATCAGTTCGTTTTGGGCCGCTTCCACCGACACAAAAAAGTGCCGCAGGGTAGCCGTTTTTTGTTCTTCGCCGTTTTTTTCGCCGTAACCCCGTGCCGTAACAAAGACGGTATGGATAGGTTGTTTGTTTTGGTTGATGAGGTACACCTGCCACTCGGCTTCGCCCAGCAGGGTCAATTTTCGGGCCACAACCACCTGAATGCCTTCCACGGGCAGGAATGCGATGTCTTTCTTCATCGGGGGGTGAGGTCTACATTCATCTCGAACAGGTACGTCAAGTGGGCCAGTACCCGCGCCTGTACGTCGGGCAGGGGCATGGGGTGGCCCAGTTCGTGTTGCATAGACGTAACGGCTTTGTCGGCAATGCCGCAGGGGACAATGTGGTTAAAATAAGTGAGGTCGGTGTTTACGTTCAGGGCGAAACCGTGCATGGTCACCCACCGGCTGGCTTTCACGCCCAGGGCGCAAATTTTGCGCGGCCCCGGCGCATTGGTCAGCCACACGCCCGTAAGCCCGGCCATGCGCCCCGCACTGATGCCGAAGTCGTTCAGGGTCAGAATAATAGCCTCCTCCAGTAGCCGCATATAACGGTGAATGTCGGTGAAAAAATTGTCGAGATCCAGAATGGGGTAGCCCACCAGTTGGCCGGGGCCGTGGTAGGTAATATCGCCGCCCCGGTTGGTGCGGTGGTAGGTGGCCCCCAGTTGGTTAAGCAGGGCGGGGTTGGCCAGGAGGTGGCTCTCGTAGCCGCTTTTCCCCAGCGTATATACGTGGGGATGTTCGCAGAAAAGCAGGTAGTTGGGTGTGGGCTGTTGGGCGTGGGGCGGCAGGGTGCGGTTGGCCAGTTTGCGGGCAAGCGTATCGGCGAAAAGCCGTTCCTGCTCGTCCCAGGCGGTTTGGTAGCCCACCAGCCCCAGGGAACGTACCTGCACGGTTTTATTTTGGGTAGCAGTAATGGGCATAACTTACCCTCAGAACACCGGTGTGCCGGAAGGGGTTCGCCCCGGTGTAGCCCAGGCTGCATCCAGGCCGCCAATTCGGGTATCCGTAACCGTTGGCGCAGAGGCGTTTACTAGTCGTAGGCTTGGCCGAATAATCCTTAAAAAGTACAACTTTTATGCCCGTTTTTTGGTTGCCTGATTGGTGGGTCATTCGGCCCCGCCCGGATTGGTCGCTTGCCCTTGCTTCGGGCCATGCTCCACCTTTCTGCAACACCAATTCCGGCCATTGTGCGCGGGAACCTCTCACTTAATACCCCTTTTGAATGGAGACCTTCAGTAAAAAAGAGAAAGAAAAAGCAAGACAAAAAAAGAGAAAGGATAAGGAGGAAAAACGCGAAGAGCGCAAATCCACCGCCCAGAAAGGTCTCGGCCTCGACGAGATGATGGCCTACGTAGACGAGAACGGCAACATTACCTCTACTCCCCCCGACCCAAAGCGCAAGCGGGTCATCGACCAGGCATCTATTCAGATTGGTGTTTCCAAGCAGGAAGACACCGCCCCCGAAGACCTAGTGCGGCAGGGCATTGTCACGTTTTTTAATTCCTCAAAAGGCTACGGTTTCATTCGCGATTTGCAAAGTCAGGAGAGCATCTTCGTACACATGAACGGTTTGGTAGACCCCATTGCCGAGCAGGACAAAGTGACGTTTGAAGTAACCCGTACCCCCAAGGGCCTCAACGCCGTGGAGGTGAAAAAGGCAGCCGTCGCTTAATCGCCTCGCCGGTAGGTCTATCTGGCCGGAGACGAGTTGAACGCAAACGCTGACATACAAAGAAAATCATTTTCCTATTTTACTAACTGAAACATGAGCAAGCCCGTATATACATCCATCCCCCCCACAACAGACAACGTGTACTGGATGTTGAAATTTTCGGATGGAAAAACCAGCATCTACGTACCCCGCGACAAAGAACTGGATCGTCAGTTGAAGATCAAGTTTCAGGCGGAAGTGGCCGCCCGCACGTCGGTAAAACGCAAGCGGAACAGCTCAGCATCATAGTATAACTCATTTTTTTGGCCGTGTGGCCAGGTCAGAAGATTATCTTTCCGGCCTGGCTACACGGTTTTTTTGTGAATACGTAACCAGCCCGATCTGCCAGGTACGTTGGGGCGGCAGGTTGCCTGTGTTTGGCTCAGTACTCCTGCTCCAACGGGTGAACCATGAACTCGTCGATGACGACGTGGGGTGGGCGGCTGAGGATGAACAACATCGACTCGGCCATGTCTTCGTTTTTGAGCCAGTTTTTCGAGGTCTCGTGGCCGTGGCCTTTGGCGTGGAAATGCGAATCGACCAGGCCCGAATACACACCCGTCACCTTGATGCCGAAGGGCCGGACTTCTTTTCGCAAGGCACCCATAAACGCTTCCTGCGCGTATTTGCTGGCCGTGTAGAGAGTGCCGCCCGCAAAGGTGCGCTTGGCCACGTCGGAGGCCACCACCACCACGTGGCCGCTGCCGTTGGCTTTCAGGTGGGGCAGGGCGGCTTTGGTCAGCACAAACGTACCGGTCACATTGGTGGCCATCGTAGCGTTCCACTCAGCCAGGCTAATGTCGTCTACATTCTTGAAAACGCCCACGCCCGCGTTGTTAATCACCACGTCGAGGCCCCCAAACCGGTCCAGGGCCAGTTGCACCACGGCGGCCATGTCGGTTTCGTTGGCTACATCGCCCGCCAGCGCGGCAATTTTGCCGTTGCCTTCGGCTTCCAGGGTGGCCAATTCGGCGGCGTTGCGGGCCGTGGCCACCACGTTGGCTCCGTGTTGGGCCAGCAACAGGGCCGTGGCCCGGCCAATGCCGCGCGAGGCCCCGGAGATAATAATGGTTTTGTGTTCGAGTGTCATGCCGTAAAAGTAAGCCCTTTCCCGGATAGACCCCAAACGCAAACTGCCCGACCGTGGGGGCCGGGCAGTTTGCCTGATGTTGTTATCAACAGATCATTTCGCACCGTATTTCTTGCGGAACTTGTCGATCCGGCCAGCGGTGTCGAGCAATACGTTTTTGCCCGTGTAGAACGGGTGCGACTGCGAGCTAACCTCGATCTTGACCAGGGGGTAGGTCTGCCCCTCGAACTCCATGGTATCTTTGGTCTGAACCGTTGAGCGGGTCACAAATTTGTAATCGCTCGACAGGTCGTGGAATACCACGTTGCGGTACTCCGGGTGAATGCCTTTTTTCATTGTATGTAGCTGATTATCTGCCAAAATCGGTTTCCGTCCGAAAAGGGACACAAAAATACGGGCTTTTCGCCGGAACCGCAAGCCCTGTGTGTCCTGAAATCAGGCGGGTTGGCCGGGCCATAGAAAAGCCAGATAGGTGTTGGTTTATTGGCGGCAAATCGCCTACTTTGAGGGTTACTTTTGTGCCCCGCTCCGGCACCAGGCAAGCCAGTCAGCCACCAATATCGTCAGCATCCGCAACCCCAAACTAACCCAGCCAACACCATGTTCGTCATTAAACGCGACGGCCACCGCGAATCGGTCAAATTTGACAAGATCACGGCCCGCATCGAAAAACTTTGCTACGGCCTCGACCCTGCTTATGTGCAACCCGTTGAGGTAGCCATGCGGGTGGTCAACGGCCTCTACGACGGGGTGAAAACTACCGAACTCGACAATTTGGCCGCCGAAACCGCCGCCTCCATGACCACCCGCCACCCCGATTATGCCACCCTGGCGGCGCGGATTGCCATTTCCAACCTCCACAAAGAAACCAACAAGTCGTTTTCGGGTACCATCAAGCGGCTCTACACCTACATTGACCCCAAAACGGGCGAAAATGCGTCGCTGATTTCAAAAGAAGTGGCCGAAATCGTTCGCGAACACGCCGCCATCCTCGACTCAACGGTGATCTACGACCGGGATTATGGCTATGATTATTTCGGCTACAAAACGCTCGAAAAATCATACCTCCTGAAAATGGAAGGCCGCATTGCCGAACGCCCGCAACACATGCTCATGCGGGTGGCCGTGGGTATCCACATGTACGACATTGACGCGGCAATTGAGACCTATAACCTCCTGAGCGAGAAGTGGTTTACCCACGCCACGCCAACGCTCTTTAACGCCGGCACGCCCAAGCCGCAGATGAGTTCGTGCTTTTTGCTGACGATGAAGGACGATAGCATCGAGGGCATATATGACACCTTGAAGCAGACCGCCAAAATCTCGCAGTCGGCGGGTGGTATTGGCCTGAGCATTCACAATGTGCGGGCCACAGGTACGTATATTAAAGGCACCAACGGCACCTCCAACGGTATTGTGCCGATGCTCCGCGTATTCAACGACACGGCCCGGTACGTTGATCAGGGCGGCGGTAAGCGCAAAGGCTCGTTTGCCATTTATCTGGAACCCTGGCACGCCGATATTTTTGATTTTCTGCAACTGAAAAAGAACCACGGCAAAGAAGAAGGCCGTGCCCGCGACCTGTTCTACGCCCTCTGGACTCCCGACCTGTTCATGAAGCGGGTGGAAGACAACGATAGCTGGAGCCTGTTTTGTCCCCACGAATGCCCTGGCCTGTCGGATTGTTACGGCGACGAGTTCGAGGAACTCTACACCCGCTACGAACGCGAAGGCCGCGCCCGCCGTACCGTGAAAGCGCAGGAGTTGTGGTTTGAAGTGCTGGAGAGCCAAACCGAAACCGGCACACCCTACATGCTTTACAAGGATGCCGCCAACCGGAAATCGAACCAGAAAAACCTCGGCACCATCAAGTCAAGTAACCTTTGCACCGAAATCATGGAATACACCTCGCCCGACGAGGTGGCGGTGTGTAACCTGGCCAGCATTGCCCTGCCCAAGTTCCTGACTAAAGGCACCGACGGCCTGTTGCGGTTCGACCACCAGAAGCTGTATGACGTAACGCGCACGGCTACCAAGAATCTGAATAAAATCATTGACCTCAACTATTATCCCGTTGAGGAGGCCCGCCGCTCCAACATGCGCCACCGGCCCATTGGGTTGGGGGTACAGGGTCTGGCCGATGCGTTTATTTTACTCAGAATGCCGTTTGAAAGCGACGAAGCCCGCCGGTTGAACGAAGACATCTTCGAGACGATCTACTACGCCGCCATGACCGCCTCGCTCGAATTGGCCAAGCTCCACGGCCCCTACGAAACCTGGAAAGGCTCACCTATCTCGCAGGGCCAATTCCAATTCGATATGTGGGGCGTAACACCAAAATCAAATCGCTGGGATTGGAACGCACTCCGGGCCGAAGTGATGGAGCACGGGGTACGCAACTCGCTGTTGCTGGCTCCCATGCCCACGGCCAGTACGAGCCAGATTCTGGGCAACAACGAGTGTTTTGAGCCGTATACGAGCAATATCTACACCCGGCGCGTGCTGAGTGGCGAGTTTGTGGTGGTGAACAAACATCTCCTGCGCGACCTGGTAAAGCTGGGCCTCTGGAACGACGCGATGAAGAACAACCTCATCATCGCCAACGGCTCGGTGCAGGACATTCCCAATATTCCACAGAACCTGAAAGACCTCTACAAAACGGTTTGGGAGATCAAGCAGAAGCACATCATTGACATGGCCGCCGACCGGGGCGCGTACATCTGCCAGTCGCAATCGCTGAACATTCACATTCAGGATGTCAACTTCGGCAAGCTAACGTCGATGCACTTCTACGCCTGGCGGGCGGGCCTGAAAACGGGCATGTATTACCTGCGCACCAAAGCCGCTACCGATGCCGTGAAGTTTACCGTAGTGCAACCGCAGGCCGAAGCCCAGCTTCAGCCTGCTATGGCCGAAACCGCCCCCGTCGAAGTTCCGCTCGACTATGTTGGGTACGCCCGCGAACACGCCGCCCTGAACCCCCAGCCCATCAGCGAAGCCGAACAAGCCTACGCCGCCATGGTCTGCTCCATTGATAACCAGGACGATTGCGAAGCGTGTGGTAGTTGAGGAGGTTGATAAACAATGAGTTAAGCTCCCGGCTGTGGTTGACATGGTCGGGAGAGCGCAACGAACTGAACCTGATGCTGGCGGGAATCAGGGCGCGGCACCCCAAAACGGCGGGCGACGGGCGGGCATTCCGGTTGGCAGTGCTGGCACATCTGCAACGACACGATCCAGCGGGCTACGGCTGGGTACGTGTGGAGGACGTGAAATAGACCGTTATTCCATCATATCGGCGTGGAGATAGACCTTCATCAGGCCATTAGCAGCGATGGTTGTAGTGGCGTAGGGAACGCCATTGCGGTCCGCAAATTCCAGCAGGTAGTGTCCGTTTGGGCCAATATCAATCACTACGCCCACGTCGCCACGGCGAAGGTGCAGTTCAGAGAGATGCTTAGTCAGGGCCACTACATCGTACAGTTTAGTGGTGTCTATCATTTTCGGCTATTGATTGTTGACGTAATAACCTGTCTGGTACACCCCCTCGGTGCCGAGGATCAGGTACGTTGCCGGAACTACCAGATGGTCAGGTTGACGGGCTGGTGGGATTGGTCGGTTTTTTGGAAGACAATGTGAATACAGTCCCGCAGGGTAGGCAATACCTGTTTTATGAACCCTTTGACGGGCGAACTGGCATAGAAATCGGAGAGTGTGGTCTGGGTAACGCTAAAGCCAGTGGCTTGGGCATAGGCTGTTAGTTCGGCGGGGATGTATTCGCGGAAATGGCCGGGGTTGTTGAGCGTTACCCGAATGCGTTCGTAGGGGTTATACCCCCGCAAGACCCCCAGTCGTTTATCCAGCGACACAGCGTTGGGGGTGCCAATGAGCAGGTGTCCCCCCGGTTTCAGGTGCTTTTGCAGAAAACCCAGAAAATAGTCGGGGGCGGTGTAGAGGTGCTCAAACACCTCGGCCATCACGATAATGTCGTGCTGTGGCCCGTCAATCCATCGTTCCTGGTAGGGGCTGTCGTTCAAATCGAAAAGGTAATGGGCGTTCACCACATCCGGCGGCACAATTCGTTCGGCGTTTTCCCAGCCCAACGTGTTGATGGTTGCTGACCGCCCCAACGCCTGTCGAAATAACGTTGTCTGAAAGTGCGGCCCAATGTCGAGCACCGAGACCGGCACTTGCGGGTGGCTGTGTAGCGTGGCCAGCCGAAGTACTTCCGTTGCCAGGTACGTGAAGCGGGCCTGGTGAAACGATAAATAGCGGGCCTCTTCGGGTCCCAGCGTGTCGATATAGGAGTCAGGGAAAGTTGAGGTTGACTCAGTCTCACCCGAATGGGAATGGCTCATCGGTTAGCTGAACGTTTCGGTCAAACGGAATAAGATCGAGAGTCTGTTCCTTGCCGGAAGGTACTAACTCGCCCAAACGGGTGAACGAACGGGTGTGAGAAGTGACTGACTTTCTGGGGCAAGGTATGGTAAAATCTTACACGCCCACCGCCAATGGCGGCATTTCTTACCCCAAAGTCATATCCGCCATGAGTCATTTCAAGCAATCGGGGCGGCCGCTTGGCGCAGGGCTTGCTTGCGGCGGTCGCGACGGTGGTAGATCAGGCCGTAGATAACGGGCAGAATCAGCAACGAGAGCAGGGTGCTGGTAATGAACCCGCCAATCATGACCGTAGCCAGGGGTTTCTGCGTTTCCGAGCCGATGCCCGTGCTCAGGGCGGCGGGCAACAACCCCAACGAAGCCATGAGGGCGGTCATCATAATGGGACGTACCAGGGCAATGGACCCCTCGCGGACGGCGGCCAGGATGGGCATTTTTCGGTGTTGATTTTCTTTGTACCGGTTAATGAGAATGACCCCGTTGAGCACCGACACCCCGAAGAGACAAATGAAGCCCACCCCCGCCGAAATGCTGAAGTTGATGCCCGTGAGCCACAGGGCCATGAACCCGCCAATGAGCGCGAAGGGCACGTTCAGGATTACCAGGGTGGCATCGAGCGCACTGCCGAAGGTGAAAAGCAGGATCAGAAAAATGACCGTGATGGAAATGGGTACGACCACCAGCAGCGTTTTTTGAGCGCGCGTTTGGTTCTCAAACTCACCCGCCCACCGCATCCGGTAGCCTTCCGAGAGCTTTACCTTTTCGCCAATGCTTTTTTGCGCTTCGGCAATGGTGCTGCCCAAATCGCGGCCCCGAACAGAGAATTTGATGGCAATGAACCGGGCGTTGTTTTCGCGGTACACAAACGCCGGGCCAGACTTGGTGCTGATGTTGGCCAACTCTTTCAAGGGTACTTTGGCCCCGGAGCGCGTGGGCACCAACAGGTTTTCGATCAGTTCGGGCGAGTAGCGGAAGCGTTCGTCGTAGCGGACTTTGATGTCGTAACGACGTTCCCCTTCGTAATACTGGCTCACGGTTTTGCCCCCAATGGCCGTTTCAATCACCGACTGCGCCACGTCGGTAGGTACGTTGTAGAGGGCCAGTTTTTGGGGGTCAAGCGTGATGCGGAACTCTGGCTGGCCCAGGTTGCGGAACACGCCCAGGTCATCGACCCCCCGCACGGTTTTCATGACATTGAATACTTTGGTGGCTTCTTTGTCGAGCACGTTCAGATCTTGCCCAATAATCTTGATGGCCATTGACCCTTTCACGCCCGATACGGCTTCTTCCACGTTGTCGGAAATGGGTTGCGAGAAACCGAACGTCACGCCCCGAAACCGGGCCAGTTTTTGTTTCATCTGGCCAATAAGCTGCTCTTTGGTCAGCCCCCGCGCCCACTCTTCTTTGGGGTATAAATCCACAAAAAATTCGTTGTTGAAAAAACCCGTGGGGTCGGTGCCGTCGTTGGGGCGACCCGTCTGCGAGATCACGCCTTTCACTTC
>JAYUKZ010000190.1:0-13234 GCA_043763995.1 Fibrella sp. | reverse complement strand
GTACGTTACCCGATGCGGCGGCTTTCGAGGAAGGTCTCGATCCGGTCCAGGGCGATGGTCAGCTCGTCGAGGGTGGGGAGGCAGACGATGCGGAAATGGTCGGGGGTGGCGAAGTTGAAGCCCTGCCCGGCCACAACCAGCACCTTTTGTTCCACCAGCAAATCATACACAAACGCATTGTCGTCGGCAAGGTCGAAACGGGTCAGGTCTATTCGGGGGAAAATGTACAACGCACCCCTGGGTTTAGTGCAACTGATGCCCGGAATGGCCACCATGCGGGCATAGGCCAGCATAATTTGCCGGTGTAACCGCCCCGTGGGCAGCACCAGGTCATTGATGCTCTGGTAGCCGCCCAGGGCGGTCTGGATGGCAAATTGCGTAGGTACGTTGGCGCAGAGCCGCAAACTGGCCAGCAGCGTCAGCCCCTCGATATACGATTTGGCCCGGTGTTTGGCTCCGGTCAGCACCAGCCAACCGCCCCGGAAACCCGCCGCCCGGTAGTTTTTCGACAGGCCGCTCATGCTGATGCACAGCGTTTCGTGTACGAACCGGGCCATGGGGTGATGCACGGCCCCGTCGTAGAGGATTCGGTCGTAAATCTCGTCGGCAAAAACAATGAGTTGGTGTTTTTCGGCCAGGCGGGCTATGCTCTCCAGCACCGGTTTTTCGTAGACAGCCCCCGTGGGGTTGTTGGGGTTGATGAGCACCACGGCCCGCGTACGGGGGGTAACTTTTGCTTCCAGGTCGGCCAGGTCGGGGTTCCAGTCGGCGGCTTCGTCACAGGCATAATGCACGGGTTTACCCCCGCAAAGGGCCACGGCGGTTGTCCAGAGGGGGTAATCTGGCGAGGGCACCAGCACTTCGTCGCCCTCATTTATCAGGGCTTGCATGGCCAGCAAAATCAACTCGCTCACACCGTTGCCAATAAACACGTCGTTGATGCTCACGCCGGGCAACCCCAGGGTTTGGGTGTGGTGCATGACGGCCTTGCGAGCGGCAAACAGCCCCCGCGAGTCGGCGTAGCCCTGGGCCTGGCGGATGTTCAGGATCATGTCGTGCACAATTTCGTCGGGCGTGTCGAACCCAAACGCCGCCGGGTTGCCGATGTTAAGGCTGATGATTTTGTAACCCTGACTTTCCAGTTCCAACGATTTTTCGTAGACCGGCCCCCGAATGTCGTACTTGAGGTAGGTAAGCCGGTCTGATTTCCGAATGTCCATGAGCAGTGTGTGCGGTGTTCAGAAACCAACCTTGCGGCCATCCTCGGCCCGTTCGCCGGAGATCGTCTGCCCGTCGATGTTGAAAATATCGGCCAGGGTCATGGGTTCGGTGGTGCGGTGGGTGGTGCCCAGGCTGGTGAGCAGGGCGTTGGCTTTGGGCGTGGCCAGTTTGCCAAACGCATAATCGACCATGAGGCGGCCTTTGCGGAGCAGGGCTTTGTCGAGCAGGCTTTTGTTGGCGTTGAAGGTGGCAATGATCTGAATATGAAGGCAGTCGGCCAGAAGGCCATCGGTTAGGTTCAGAATATTCGACACGCTGTTGGTATCGCCCCCGGCTTCGCGGGCCTGCAAAATTCGTTCGGCATCTTCAATGAGCAGAATCGAATCGCGTTGTTCGAGCAAGAACGGAATCAGGTCGGGCGAGGTGAGAATGTTGCTCATGTAAGGCGGCAGGATGAGCATATTCTTCTTCACCTGTGCGCTGAGGTGCTTAATGTAGGTGGTTTTGCCGGTGCCGGGTTCGCCGTGCAGCAAAATCAGGCCCTTATATTTGGGGCGGTTCAGCACCTCCACCAGCCGGTTGTGTACCTCCGGGAACCCGTCGTTGTAGTGGGTATTGAGGTCAATTTGGGGCGGTTCCAGTTCCACCCGCTCGGTATGCAGCCCGCCCGGCGTATTCTGGATGAGGTAGATATGGGTTTTTTCGGGTTCGTGCTCACAGATGAACGCCTCATGGCCGACCATACTGCGCAACATGGCTTCCTGGTTGCGGTAATACCCTGCTATGCCGCAGGTATCATCGGCCATGAAATCCGCGCTGATCATGATCTCGTCGGGGTGCTGGTAAATCCGCTGGGTAATCCGTGGCACCTCTTTGGTCAACCGCGTAGACTGGTGGATGAGGCTGAACCCACGGCTCAGCAACCACTCGTGGATGGCGGGTTTGTAGGATTCGTGGGAAAAAAGATGGTTAGGGTACTCGCCGAAGGTCTGCACGAAGTGAGCGGGCAGCGGAAATTCGCGCTCCAAATCGTGGGGAATAAACAGGTTTTTAACAAGGCGGCTGTTGGGCATACGGGGGCTAAAAGTACGAAAACTTGCCCGTTGTTGGGTTAGGCGTGTACCGAAAAACCACCTCATGCATACTCCGTTGCAGGGCCGTGAAGGGGGCCTCCGGGGCCAGCGAGTTGAACAGATACCCCAGCCGGATGTTGCCCGAAAGCTGGTACTCTGCCGTGGCCTGCACGTAGCTGAAAGTGCCGTTGGTGAACGAATTATTGCTCCTGACCGACACGCCCACCGCCGCCCGCTGCCGGTACCAGAGCCGGGCGTTCAGGTCCAGGGCCAGCGGTTCGGCCCCCGCCCGCGACACCAACACCGAGGGCATAACGAGCCACTCGTCGGTGAGGGGAACCTTGCCACCCACGTTCAGGTACGTTGGTTGGCGGTACTGAAACCCGCCGAAGCCGAAGGTGCGGCTGTTGAGTTCGGGCATGGAAAGGCCCACAAAAAAACGGTCGGCCTCGTAGAAAGCCCCCAAGCCGTAGCTCAGTAGCGCACTGCTACCGCCAAAGGCCGTGCCGGTACCCACAATTGGCAGGATGTTTACGCCCGCCTGTGCGCCCAAAAACAGCCGCGCCAAGTTGGGCAAATCAATTCGGTATGATAAACTGCCCGATAAGCCCACGTTGCCCAGGGTGCTGTTGCGGTCGTTGAGCACCTGGAACCCCAGCCCGAATTTTCCTTCGCCCAGTTGGCCATCGGCGGCGAAGGTCTGGGTAATGGGCGTGGCAATTTGCTGGGCGTTCTGGTTGAGGAAACTGAACAGCCGCCCCCGAAACGCCAGCATCATGGAAAAATCCTGCCGAACACCGGCAAAAGCCGGGTTGATGGCCAAGGGGTTCACCAGGTATTGGGTGTAGAGCACCTCTTTTTGCGCCATTGCGCCCAACGAAACGCCCAACAGGCAACACAACAGCAACAAACGGCGGAAGACAGACATGGGCACAGGGGCTAGGAACAGACGCAAATTGGCCCATTCTGGCTGGAAAACCAACCGGAATGGGCCGTAACATCAACACAGGTACGTTACTCCATGCTCAGAATCTTGATTTCGGTGCGGCGGTTTTGCTGGTGTTGTTCTTCGGTGCAGGTGGCCCCGTCGGCGCAGCCATTTACCAACGCCGACTCGCCGTAGCCCACCGACCGGAGGCGTTTTTTCTGGATGCCTTTGGAAGCCAGGTACGTTAGGGCAGCTTTGGCGCGGCTGGCCGAGAGCGTTTTGTTGTAGCTGGTGGTGGCCCGGCTGTCGGTGTGCGACCGCAGTTCGATGGTCATGGCGGGGTACTTGTTCAGCATGGCCACCAGCCGATCCAGTTCCAGGGCGGCATCGGGCCGGATGGCCGATTTGCCCAAATCATAGTAAATATTATCGACCCGCATCACGTCGCCCGCGCCGAACAGGGCCATGTCGGGGCTGCCGGTACCGTCGCGGTTGATGCGGCCGCCGAGGCTGGCCATGCGGTCGTGGGTGGCATCAATCCGGTATTCGCAGCCCACCACGGTGGTGAAGGCATAGAGGCCGTTTGCGTCAGACGTGACTTGTTGGGTGGTGTTGTCGCAGGTGTTGGTGAGGGTGATGAGGGCGGCGGCCACCGGGGTCTGGTCTTTTTGGTTAACGACCTTCCCCTGCTGGCGTTGCACGGCCCCGGTCACGTTGCCCAGCGTGGCGGTGGCGGCGTAGGGCCGGTCGAGGGCAATTTCGAGGCGCGAAGGCTGGTCGTCCTGAAGGTTTTGGGTGCCGAAACCAATTTTACTGTCTACGTAGCCGTCGTGCATGGCCACAAACGTAAACTCGCTGTCGGCATCGAGGCAAATTTTGATGTTGCCGTTGGCATCGGTCTGGAGTTCCTTGCGGTCGTTACCCGGCTCGCCGCCCTGCAACACCACCAGCGTGTTGGGCAGGGCTTCTTTGGTACGTTGGTCGAAGACGTTTACCGTCAGCTGGCGGCAGGGGTAGAGCGACCCTTCCCGCGTGAAGCGGTAAATATCATCGTCGGCCCCGCCGTTTTTGCGGTTGCTGCTGAAATACCCGGCTTTGCGGTTGCCGTCGGTCACGATACCGAAATCGTCTTTGGGCGAATTAATAGGTTCGCCCAGGTTGCGCACGGCGGCGGCTTTGCCGGTGGGGTCGAGGGCCACAAAAAACAGGTCCAGTTCGCCCAGACCGGGTTGCCCGTCAGAGGCCATGTAGAGGTTTCCTTTTTCGTCCACGAACGGAAACAGTTCGTTGCCTTTGGTGTTCACGGCAGCCCCCAGGTTGAGGGGTTCCGACCAGCGGGTACCCTGCCAGGTGGCCACGTAAATATCGGTGCCGCCCAAGCCGCCGGGGCGGTCAGAAGCAAAGTACAGGCGTTGGTTGTCGCGGCTCAGGGCGGGGTGCCCTGTCGAATATTCGTCGCTATTGAAGGGCAATTCTTCGATGTCTTTCCACTGGCCGTTTACCTGCCGGGCGGTGTAGAGTTTGAGTTTGTTGATGCCCTCGCGGCTGGCCCCCGACTGCCCGTTGTTGTAGTTGTTGCGGGTAAAAATCACCCGCGATCCATCCTGGCTAAACGTGGCGGGGCCTTCGTGGTATTTGCTGTTGAGGGTCTGGCTGAACTGATCCGACTCGGACACCGGTACCTGACTGTACCCTTCGCCGGCGGCCACCTGACTGCCGCCATACGTACCTACGGTGCGGGTGTCGTTGGAAGTGCTGGCCGTGAAATCGTCGCGGCCGAGCTGGCGGTAGGCGGGGGTGCTGCTGGTGCGGCGTTTGGTTTTGCTACCGCCCAGGCTGGCGGGTTCGGTGCTCTTTACGGTGCTGAGTTCGGGCACGAAATGCAGATCCAGAAAGGGCGTGTTGTCCCAGCTAAAGACACGTTTGATGCCGTTATCGGCGCGGGAGGAAGTCACAAAAACCAGCCCGTTCTGATAGAGCATGGGGCTAAATTCGGCTTGCCGGGTGTTCAGATCCAGAAAATCGACGCGGTAGTTACCGGCACCGGCGGTAAGGGCACTCACATCCTGGTAGAGCTTAGAGAAGCGGTTGCCCCGATTATCGGTAGTTTGGTTAGCGGCGTAGGTCTCGTAGGCTTCCTGCGCTTCCTTATACTTTCCGTTGCCCGCCAACGACTGGGCAAAATGCAGGTATGCGTCCGAATAGTCGGCGGGGAGGTTTCCGGTGGCAATCAGGTCGCGGTAGGTACGTTCGGCGTTGGGCGAGTCGCGGAGTTGACGGTAGCAGTAGCCCAGTTTGTAGCGCAGTTGCCGGGTATCGTCGGGGTTGGCCGGTGCGGCGGGCGCGTCTTTCAGGGCCTGTTCGTAGAGTTCGGCGGCTTTGGCGTAGGCCAACAGGGCAAACTGCTGGTCGGCGCGTTTGGTGGCCGTTTGGGCCAGGGCACCTTCAGCCAGCAGCCACAGCAGCCAGCACAGAGAGAGGGTAGTGGTAGTCAGACGGGACAGCATACGCAACGGTGACAGAGGTCTGGGTTATAAAAAAACGTGGGTACGTCCGCCAGCTTGACGAACATACCCACGTGATAGCAAATACTTTGCCGAAAACTACCGGCTAGAAATAGCGCGGTGTCAGGATCTTGTTTTTGCTGAAACCCAGTTCGTACCGGATCATGATTTCGTGCGAACTGGGGGCAAATTTCCGCAGCCCGTTCAGGGTGTAATCATAGGCGTAACCAAGCCGAAACTGGTCGCTCATCTGGATTTCCAGCATCCCCACCAGCGCATCGTCGGTTTGGTTGGAGAAGGTGTAGAACTGGTTGCGGCGGTAGGAGGTGCCAATGGCCACGCGGTCGTTGATCCAGAGGTTCACGTTACCATCAAAACCCAGGGGGGCTTCTTCGGCGTATTTCACCAGCATAGATGGTTTCAGTTTCAGCATGGGGCTGAGGCCAATCACGAACCCGGCCATGGCGTAGGCGTGGCGGGCCTGCCGCGAGCGGATACCCGGCGCGTTGAAATCGCTGAGGTTGTTGCGCAACAAACGCGGCACCGAGAGGCCGATATACGACCGGTCGTTGCTGAGGTAAATACCCGTTCCGAAGTTGGGCAGCATCTTGTTCACATCCGTGGCAAAGGCGGGGTCTACCGGGCCGCTCTGACCGGGCGAGGTCACGACTTCGGTGAGGCGGTTGCTGTAAGCCGATACCCCGCCGTTGAGGCCCAACGAGAGCGTAGACCGCTGCCCCACCCGGAACCGGAAGGCGTAGGAGGCGTAGGCCCCCGTTTCGGTTTGCTTGCCAATGCGGTCGTTGTAGAGTTGCAAACCCACCCCAATCCGTTCCCGGTTCAGGGGCATGTCGGCGGTGAAGGTCGCCGTTTGGGGTGCTCCTTCCAGGCCAATCCACTGCGAGCGGTACATGGCCGTCATGCTCAGCACATCCCGGCTACCCGCATAGGCTGGGTTCAGGGCCATCATGTTGAACATGTACTGCGAGAACATTTTGTCCTGCTGAGCCTGGACATGCCCGTTGCCGAGGGCAAGAGCCAACAGCAACACGGCTGCCGAACGTTTGAGGGTGTGTTTGTTGCACATATCAGGTAAACTGCTTTGGTATAGTCTAAGTTGAGGCGGCCCGCCACCCATTGGCGGGCCGCACCGACCTTATTTACTACCGGTTGATGGTCATGTAGCGAACGTATTCGCGGCCATCACTCAGCTTCACGACGTAGAAGTACGTGCCATCGGGCAGGCCGTTGGTGGTGTTACCCACCCGCACGCCGTAGTTCGCTTTTCCGTCCCAGTCATTCTTGTAATCTTCGCTGGCGTAAACCCGGTGTCCCCACCGGTTATACACCTCCAGGTTGATGGTCAGGCCCTGTGCGCCGGTGATGACGAAGGTGTCATTGATACCGTCGCCGTTGGGCGAGAAGCCTTCAGGAATGAACAGCGAGAGCAGACTCAGGGGCAAGTTCAGCGGCGTAGCCTCACTCTCGTTCGGGTCAGACGGGTTGTTATTTCCGTTCAGATCCGGGTTCAGGCCGTTGGTCGACACATCGCGCACCGTTTCCAGACCGGCTTTCGCCACGGCGTAAACCGTGTTGTAGAACGTACCTGTCTGCCCGCTGCTCATCACATTGATCTTCAGCGTCAGCGTGTCGGAGGCACCGGCACCGAGGCGGCTCGTTGAGTCGCCCAGCACCAGCCGCGTGTCCGTCTGGCCGTTAAAGCCAGTGTTGACCATCAGCTTACTACCCGTTGAAGCAATTGGTGTGCCAAGAACCGTGAAGCTGGCTCCCACCTGTTTGTTGAAGACGTTCAGCAGGCTGTCCGACAGCGATACGCTGCTGAGCGGGGCCGTGCCGTAGTTCTTCACCACCATTCGGTACGTAACGTTGTAGCTGCCGTTGGCCTGGCGGGCGGTGTCGCTCACCGTCATGGCCACGCCAATGCGGGGCGCACCGGGCAGGCTGTTCAGCACAACCGGCGTACCGCCGTTGTTGTTGCGGGGGTCGAGGTCGTTGTCGGGGTCTACGTTAGACCCGGTGTTCGACGTATCGCTCACCAGCACGGCACCACTCATGGCCTGGCCGATGGCACTGTTGGTGTAGCTCAGCGACGTGGCTTTCGACACATCTACGCGCACCACCAACTGCACATACCGAAGGGTTTTGGCGGGCAGGGTGCTGGCTGTGGTGTCGAGCAGGTTGGTAAGCAAGCCCACGCCGGTGTAGCCGGTGTTGACTTTCAGACCGGCATCTGCCGTGACCGTAACGCTGCTTACCTGCGCCCCGTTGCCAAACGTTTTCGAGAGGTCGTCAATGACCTGTACCCGCTTCAGATCAGCCTCACCCAAATTACACAGCTTGATGCTGTAGGGCACGTCCCAGACGTTGTCGGCCACTTTCACGGGCGTACCCACGGCTTTGGCTACTCCCAGCAACGCCGATGGCAGATCGAAACGAACCACCGTCCGGGTGTCTTTGGGCGGGTCAATGACCGTACCCGTATTCGACCGGTCAGACACCGTCAGGGTAGTACCCTCTGGCTTGGCCGTGGCAATCACCTGGCTGTAGAACGGCCCGTTGTTGCCGTTTGGCTTCACGTTCACGGTGTAGGTAAGCGTATCCTGCTTCCCCGCGCCGAGGCGGCTCATCCCGCTATTGAGGTAGTAGGGTGCGCCATTGCCGTCGAATTCACTGGCTATAATCAGTTGGCTACCGGCGTTCACTGTTACCCCGTTCACCAACGAATAGGTGGCCGGGCTGGCGAAGGTGCGGGCCAAACTGTCGATCAGGCTGACGTTGGTCAGGGCCGTGGTGCCGTAGTTTTTCACGAAGACCTGGTAGGTCACGTTGAAACTATTGTCGGGCTGGCGAACCACCGAAGCAACTGCCATCGACACACCCAATTGGGCCGTGGCCGAGGCCGGAGCCGTCTGCTTACGTACCTGGAAGGTGGTGCTGCCGCTGTTGTTGGTCGGATCACCGTCCTTGTCGGGGTCAGCATCGGCACCACTGGCCGAGGCATCACTTACCTGACCGGCGGCGTTCATAGCCGTGGCCATTGCCGTGTTGGCAACCGTGCGAGCAGCCGTGTCGGCGGGGTTGTAGTAAACGGTGGCCTTCAGGATGAAGGTTGACGTTTGCCCGGCGGCAAGGGTGCTGCTGGCTCCCAGCATCTGGGTGTTGGCCCCGGTGCCCGTAAAGGCGGGGTTCAACACCAGTTTGCTGGCGGCATCAGTAGTGCTGAGGCTAGCCTCGCGGACCGTTCCACCCACAAAGGCTGTTTCCAGGTTATCCGTCACGCTCACCGTGTTCAGGTCTTCGTCGCCGTAGTTGGTCAACGTAAACCGGTACGACACGGCCAGGGTGCTGTCGTTCACAAACTGGGGCGTGCCCACCACTTCTTTGGCCAAACCAATGATACCCGCTTTGAACGGAGCGTTGTCGCTCACGGTCACGCTGGCGGTGTTGTTGGCCGCCACGGCATCCGGTACGTCGCTGTAGGTGATGTTGGCGGTGTTCATCACACCGCCTTTCTTGGTGAGGCGGGCCATGAACACAACCGAATCAGAGGCACCCACGGCCAGGCTGTCGAAGCGTTTGGTGATGGCACCGTTGCTGACCGTGTACGAGATTGGCGAGTTTGGCACGACCAGGTTCAGCCCCTGGGGCAACACATCGCGAATGTCGATGTTGAAGGCCTTGCTGGGTCCGTTGTTGGTCACGCGCAGGGTGTAGGTAAGGCTCTCCCCTACTTTCACCGCTGTGGTGCTCACCAGTTTCGTAATGGCCAGGTCGGCAGACTTACCGTTATCCTGCGTGCAGCTAATCACTTTCACCAGCACCTTACCCGGCAGGCTCACGCACTGACCGGCAGTGCGCTCGAAAACGTAGTAGGTGCCTTCTCCGGCCAGGCCGGGGTTCATCACCAGGGCCGACGAAGCCGACTCGCCCATGCGGAACTCATACGTGCTGCCCGCCGTGCCCAGACCGCCCAGGGCGGTGCTGAGGCTGGCCGTGTTGGCCGGGCAGACATTGCGCAGGTTGGCAACCAGCGGCGCGGCCACGGGGGCAGCTACATTGATGGCCACCGTGGCCGAGGGTACGGAGCTACAGCCGTTCTGGTCGAAGACCTGAACGCTGTAGGCACCGCCCTTCTTCACCATAATCGACTGGCTGGTTTCGCGGGTGCTCCAGAGGTAAGTGAAACCGGCGGGTGCCTGTAATTTCACCGAATCGCCGAAGCAAAGTTGCGTGGCTCCAATCACGGCTACCGTTGGCTGCTCTTTAGGCCCTTGCAGGCTGAGCACCAGGGCATCGGATTTGGTACCACAAGCCGTGTTGTTGGTCTTGGCCGAGAATGTCAGCGTGACCCGACCGGCCTGCACATCCGCCAGAGACGGAGTGTACAGAGCGGCGGCACTGAAAACATTGTCGAACGTACCTGACCCGCTGGTCGACCATTGGGTTGTCAGGTTGTTGCCCGTGGCTTTGCCCAAGACTTTGTAGGTCTTGGCCGCGCACACACTGGCATCCTGACCGGCATCAACCGTTACGGGGTTGGTCTCGCAGGGCAGGGCACTTCCGCAACCCTGAATGCTGACCTGGATCATGGCGGGCAGGCTGTAGCAGCCCTGCGCCGTTTTCTCCACCACGTAATACGTACCTGACTCAGTCACGTTGGTGTTGGCCAGTTTAGAGGCCGGTGCCAACGTGCTGGTGGTGTAGTACTCGAAGCTGCCACCCGCGCTGGCCGACGATTTTACGCCGTTGGCCAGGTTCACCGACAGGAACGGACAGGCGTTGGTCAGGTCAGCCACGGCAGGTTGCGGCACTTTGCCCAACACCGCGATCTGAATACCATTCGATGGCCGGCTCTTGCAGTTGTTTGAGGTGCAGCACTGCGCGGTGTAGGTAGCCACGAAGGCCGGGTTCACCGTAATGCTGCTGCCCACCTGGTTGTTGCTCCAGACCACCAGCGTACCGGCAGGGCAACCTTTGGCCGTCAGCGTGACCGGCGCACCGAAGCAGGTCGTCACGTTGTCGGTCGAATTGTTGACCGTAATGGTTGGCGTGCCGGGCTGGCCCACCGTCAGTTTGCTCGTTGGCGACCAGGCACTCTGGCACGAACCCACCGTACACTTCACGGCGTAGGTCATGCTTTCCTGCGGGGTCACGGTGATACTGGCCGTGGTGGCACCCGTGCTCCAGAGATATCCGCCGTTCTCGCAACCCTGGGCCGTGAGGGTGGCCGGATCACCGGCGCACACACTTGGCTTGTCGATGCCGATGGTCGGCACTTTGGGGTTGGCGATGTAGACATCGAACATCTCTGATTTTTCGCTCGTGCAACCGTCAATGGTGCAGGTGGCACTGAACCACATGTCGTATACCATCGTGAAGGACAGCACACTGCCTTCGGCTCCGTTGCTCCACATCACCTTGCCGTTCTCACAGCCGGTGGCCGTGGCCGATACTACGTCGCCGTAGCAGCGGATGCTCATGTGTGGCCCCAGCACTACTGGCTTGGGCACAAACTTGATGGTGGTGCGGGCACCGGTTACGTCCAGATCAGCGCACAACTTGCGGCTCTGAATCAGGTTCAGCACATCGGCACCCGTGGTCGTACCCGGCACCACCACCGACAGGTCGAGGGTAGCGGGGTCATAGACCAGCGTGTGGATGGTGTAGATTCCAGCTTGCTGGGCAGGCACCGTAAAGGACGGGGCCGTACCGGTTTGCTGAATCACCAACCCGGCTCCTTTGGTCAGCACATAACGTACCTGGAACCCGGCGGGCACTACCCGTCCACCGTTTTCGGTGGCGGTGAGCGTTACCGTGGTCATCGTAGAGCTACATACTGAACTGTTGGCGGCCACCAGCGTACCGGCTTTGGCCGTGCAGTTTTGGGGCAGCGGCGTTTTGTCGCGAATCGTGATTGTGACCGAAGGATCGCTGGTGCAGCTACGGAAGCGGCACGTGGCCGTGTAGTAGCTGATAGCCGCCGTTGGCGTGACCACAATCGTGTTGCCGGTGTCGTTGTTGCTCCACCGTACCGTTCCGGGGCAGTTCGTGGCCGTGAGCGTTACGCTCTGGCCCAGGCTGATCTCGGTCTGGCTGGCCGTTACCGTTGGGGCCACCACCGGCTGCACCTTGATGGTGTAGACCTGCGAGGGGGCACTCAAACAACCGCCGTTGGCACACGTCACAGAGTAACCCGTGCTTACCGTGGGCATCACCGTGATGGTAGCCTTGCCGTTGTCGGCGGCTCCGGTGCTCCACATCGGCATGCCGGTGCAGTTCTGAACCGTGAGGTCAACCGATTCGCCGGGGCACACCACCGTAGTGCTGCAAACCACCGTTGGGGGTGGGGTGCTGGTCACGTTGATGGCGATGCTCTTCGACTGCGCACTGCCACACTTGTCGGGCTGCTTGCAGGTGGCGGTGTAGGTATTATCCGTTGCCGTTGGCATCACCACAATCGAGTTGCCGCCCATGCCGTTCGACCAGATGATCGTGCCGTTGGGGCAGTTGCCCGCCGTGAGTGTTACCGAGGCTCCGTTGCATACCGCCAGGCTCGATGCGGCCACCGTTGGGGCTGTCCCTTCGGTTTTCACAATCACCTTCACCATGTTCGAGGGTGAGCTTTCGCAACCCGCCGTGATGCACACAGCCGAGAAGTCGGTGTTCATCGTGGGGCGCATCACAATGGTGTTGCCCGTGATGCCGCTCGGCATCCAGCGCACCGTTCCGTTGGCGCAACCGTCGGCTACCGTTAGCGTCACCGACTCACCAGAGCAGATGGCCGTGTTCGGGATAGCCCGGATGGTGGGGGCCGTTGGCTTGCCTACCTGTATCGTCACCGATTCCGATGGGTCGCTTACACATGACCGGTACTTGCAGTAGGCACTGTAGCTGGCCGTGGCCGATACCAATACCCGGATGCTGGTGCCCGTCTGGTTATTGCTCCAGGTGGTTACACCCTCGCAGCCACTGGCCGTGAGCGTGACCTGGGTGCCTTCGCAAACCGACGTGGCCGAGGCCGTTACCGTTGGTTTGTTGACCGGCACCACCCGAATCGTATAGTCGTCGGAGCGGGGGCTAACACACGCACCGTTGGTACACTGCACCGAGTAACTGCTGTTACCCTGGGTTGGTTGTACGAAGATGGTACGGGCCGTTTCGCCGGTGCTCCACTTGGCGGTTCCTGCGCAATTCTCAATCGAGAGTTCAACTGTTTCGCCGGGGCACACCACCGTAGTGCTGCAAACCACCGTTGGCTTGGGCAGGTTGCCACCCACTTGAATCAGTTTCTCCGTCGACTGGCTGTAGCAGTTATTGATGCGGCACTGCGCTCTGATCTGCGTTTGGGCAGTAATCGTCAGCGTGCGTACCGTACCGATTACATTGTCTGACCAGTAAATCTGGCCATTCTCACAACCGGTTGCCGTGAGGCTTACCACACCACCGGCACACACCTTGTCGGTGCTGGCCAGAATGGTGGGGGCCGC
>JAYUKZ010000189.1:0-1038 GCA_043763995.1 Fibrella sp. | reverse complement strand
CACCACAACGAGCAGGACGAGATCGAAGCCGTACAATTCCCGACCGAGCCGGACTACCTGCGGTTTGTGGGCAAAGCCGCCGAAGCCGACCTGTTCCGGGCCGACGTGGCTCTGTTGCTGGGTACGTTCCCCGACCTGCGCGAGTGGTGCGCCGGTCAGCCGTTGAAAGTTGTGGCCAACCACGGCAATTGGCCCGACCTGCTGCGGGTCTGCGCGTATTTCCGGCACCACCCCACGCCCGGCTGCTACGTGCGCGAACTGCCGGTGGCGGTGCATACCAAGTTCATCGAAACCAACCGCCCGCTGCTCTACGAGTTGCTGAACCACCTCGTAGCCCTCCCGCCCGATCAACTGGCCGAAACCAATTTTTACCGCCGGTTTGGGCTTCGGGAGAAAGAGTCCAGCGTCCGCATCCGGTTTGTGGGCGACCCGCTGATTACCAGTGCCGGGCCGGTGCGGGAGATGAGCGTACCCGTATCCACATTCGGCCAGTTGACCCTACCCGAACGCGACGTGTTCATCATCGAGAACGAGATCAACTTCCTGACCTTCCCGCCCCGGCCCAATACGCTGGTACTGTGGGGCAAAGGCTTCGACCTGGGTACGATAAAGACCGTGGGCTGGCTGGCCCAAAAACGCCTGTTCTACTGGAGCGACCTCGACGTGCAGGGCTTCGAGATGCTCTCGCAACTACGCGGTTACTTCCCCCACACGCCCATCATGGCCTGGCTCATGGACGCGGCCACCCTCCACCGCTACAAAGATTTCTGGGTGCCGGGTACGTACAAAAACCTCCCCGACCTCCCCAACCTCCTCCCCGACGAACGCCCCGTTTTCCAGTTCCTGCAACAACAAAACCTCCGCTTAGAGCAGGAACGCATCACCCAGGCGGACGTGCTGGCCGGGCTGGGTACGTTGGCTGAACAAGAGTAGAAGCAAGCACTTGCATTTGATTTTTATTTTGCCTTGTTTTGTCCAAACGAAAAAATCTGAACAAGATGGACAGGCTAACCGTCAGTCATAGTACATTCGGGGAGT
>JAYUKZ010000188.1:0-1038 GCA_043763995.1 Fibrella sp. | reverse complement strand
CACCACAACGAGCAGGACGAGATCGAAGCCGTACAATTCCCGACCGAGCCGGACTACCTGCGGTTTGTGGGCAAAGCCGCCGAAGCCGACCTGTTCCGCGCCGACGTGGCCCTGTTGCTGGGTACGTTCCCCGACCTGCGCGAGTGGTGCGCCGGTCAGCCGTTGAAGGTTGTTGCCAGCCACGGCGGTTGGCCCGACCTGTTGCGCGTTTGTCAGTATTTCCGGCACAACCCCACCCCCGGTTGCTACGTGCGCGAACTGCCGGTGGCGGTGCATACCAAGTTCATCGAAACCAACCGCCCGCTCCTCCACGAGTTGCTGAACCACCTCGTAACCCTCCCGCCCGACCAAGAGGCCGAAACCGACTTTTACCGCCGGTTCGGGCTGCGGGAGAAAGAATCCAGCGTCCGCATCCGGTTTGTGGGCGAGCCGCTGACCACAAGTGCCGGGCCGGTGCGGGAAATGAGCGTACCCGTATCCACGTTTGGCCAGTTGAGCCTGCCCGAACGCGACGTGTTCATCATCGAAAACGAGATCAACTTCCTGACCTTCCCGCCCCGGCCCAATACGCTGGTGCTGTTTGGCAAAGGCTTCGACCTGGGTACGTTGAAAACCGTAGACTGGCTGGCCCAAAAACGCCTGTTCTATTGGAGCGACCTCGACGTGCAGGGCTTTGAGATGCTCTCGCAACTGCGCGGCTACTTCCCTCACACGTCCGTTATGGCCTGGCTCATGGACGCGCCCACCCTGCACCGCTACGAAGCCTTCTGGGTGCCGGGCACATACAAAAACCTCCCCGACCTACCCAACCTCCTGCCCGACGAACGCCCCGTTTTCCAATTCCTCCAACAACGCAACCTCCGCTTAGAGCAAGAGCGCATCACGCAGGCGGATGTGCTGGCGGGGCTAGGTACGTTGGCTGAACAAGAGTAGAAGCAGGCACTTGCATTTGATTTTTATTTTGCCTTGTTTTGTCCAAACGAAAAAATCTGAACAAGATGGACAGGCTAACCGTCAGTCATAGTACATTCGGGGAGT
>JAYUKZ010000187.1:0-3652 GCA_043763995.1 Fibrella sp. | reverse complement strand
TTTCCTGCAACTAACAGCAGGCGATGCCAAACAGGTAAAAAAAATTGTGGTGATTCATTAACCGCAACACGAACTTCAATCGGGGACGCCTACTTCGTAAGTAATTGCTGAGTATACGGACCAAAGTCTATGTTACATTTAATCTGGCTCAGTATGTGGTATTCAGGTACGTTGAGGCGTTTTTTGGAACCACGTACTGAGCTTTTCGTTGCCCAAATAACTTGATAACTACTTAAGTAGGTGTACAAAGATTCTTATGATCTATAATCGGCAAGATAACGGCGGTCCGATTGCCTGTATCGTCGGTGATAAATTGTGGGAAGAACGGCTATTGCTCGTGTTCCTAAGTGAATATAAGTTACTATAGTCAAGACACACAAAAGGGCTATTTCTGGACAGAAACAGCCCTTTTGTGTATCCGATGATTATCGCCCCACAGCCGTTGATTTGGCTTGCGGTTTCCAAAGCGGCGTAATGACCGGAACCGGCTTTTGCTGTGCCTGCCAGAGGTCATACTGTTGTTGCAGATTCAGCCACAGTTGCGGCGTGGTTGTCGGGAACGCCTTCGCCAGCAGCAACGCCATCTGCGCACTGATACCCGCATGGCCATTGATGATCTGCGACAGCGTTTTGCGGCTAATCCCCAACGCACTCGCCGCCCGCGTAACGCTCAGGTCAGCACCGTCTAAATAAAGCTCCTTTAAAATTTCGCCGGGATGCGGCGGGTCGTGCATGGATGCTGGAATAAAGTCTATACACATGGCAACAGCCCTCGGTGACTCATCTGATATGAATGATTGCCCAAAAGCAGTTACTATCTTGCAAACAGAAAAAGGGCTGTTGAAGCAGCCCTTTTAACCGTTGTCACGCGCGGAGAGCGTGTCACTCTGTCTTACTAAACCATAACCAATATTATGGCCAAGTCAAACAAGCAAAGCCTAGAACTACGAATTCTAAGCAAGCTCAAAAAGTACCAGCCTGCGTTCAATGCGCTCGCTACGCTGATACGGACTGCCTTCGATATGTTGATGAACTACCATCGACATCCGTGAGTAGCCCATGCTTACCGAAAGCCCTCTGTTCTAACGAACAGGGGGCTTTTGTGCAATAACTTTACAAGATTAATTGTAAAACAAATGTAAAACAAAATAAGTGTATCAATTGGTTGTAGAAATATCGCGTTGACAATCAGGCGTTTAAGCAAAAAGGTCTTTTTGAAATCCGCGCTAGTCAGCTACATCTGCTCAATCCGCGTTCTATTCAACTCCTAGTTCCGCAATGGCTTGCCGCCTTGTAACAGGCTTTGAATACGCTCCAGGGTTTTCTTTTCGCCGGTGAGGGAGAGGAAGGCTTCGCGCTCCAGGTCGAGGAGGTACTTTTCGGTCACGTTTTGGGGGGCGCTTAGGTCGCCGCCGCAGATGACGTAGGCCAGTTTATCGGCTAAAAATTGACCAACTTGCCATCCTGTTTAAGCCGCTGAATTAGTCGGGCATCATAGCGAGGATCGGGCAGGTTACGCGGCGTGGGTGGATTGGTGCTGTAAAGCAGGCTATCCCATTGAACCACTACCGAATTCTGTGGCAAACCTTTGAGGTTTGATCTTTCCCAATCAATAGGCAACCACAAATGAACCCCTTTATCATCAAGACCACTACTACCGTTGATCAAGAGTGTATTAAAGATAGGGACTCTGGATACCGTGACCACGTAGCCTACATTAGTAATGATGGGTGGGGCTGGCCTCATCGTCAAAAACTTCACGCCAGGTTGGGTGAAAATAAACAGTGGGCACCGCGAGCTACGATCATACTGGTACGTTAGTAAATCATCATAACGTACTGCTGGTATCGTGTCTGTGATAGTAGCCACCGAATAGACGCGCCTAGGTTCGTACACCCAATCAAGTTTGGCGTTGTATATTTCCACGCCCTGCCCAATTTTGTACTTGAAAACTCGGACAGTATCTTTCTTAGAACTATCACCGGGCATAACTACAACCCCATCGGCTGGTTGCGGTTTGGTGCAACTCAGCACTAAGCAGACTCCCACAATGCCTACATACGGTATCGTTTTCATACTCAGCCCTGTTAATGGTTGATGATAATACGTATTGTCTCTTCCCGGTTTTGGGTAAACACATTCAAAGGCTCTTTTTTCTATCCAGAGATAGTCACAGCATAGATTTAACAAAATGCTAACATTCGTGTGATTACATACCCTTGCACAATCAACGACAAAAAAAGGCCACTCCCGCCCAGGAATGGCCTTTCTCTGTACCCTAACCAATCCGCGTAAATCTGCCCGATCTGCCCAATCTGCGTTTAATCAATCTAGTTCCGCAGTGGCTTGCTGCCTTGCAACAGGCTTTGAATGCACCCTGGATGGGGGGGTATACTCAACTCACCAAATAACTTTCAAACCCCTGTCCACATAGTGGGGAAAAAGTGTGTCTGGCGATACAACGGGCAGATTCATGGCAAGGCTATGAGCAATAATCATTCGGTCGAAAGGATCTTTGTGGAGTTCCTGCTTTACACCCGTGGTAGTCACCTTGTTAACTGTCCGCTGCCAGGGTTTGCTGATAATCTGGTAGTCAAATGTCGCCAAGTAGCTGAGCGCCGACCATTGTGTATCGAGCAGTGTGATACCCAAGGTCTGCAACGCTTTCTGATATGAACTGTCGAAATCAGCGTTCAGGACTATCAGGCCTTCACGAACATGGTTCGCCAGTTCCCAAATGCTTACTACGCTTACATAAACCGTGTCGGCCTGCTCAATCTGCCTACGAGCAGTGACTGACAGGGCTTTTTGGTTGCGGGTCAGGTAGTCGAATACGATGGTGTCAAGAATGATCTCGTCCATCAGAAACTGAAATTACCCTCTCCGGTATGGATGTCTTTATCCCAGATATTTTCAGGTCCTTTGCCAAAAAGAGGTTTCAGAGACGAGTTATCCAAACTACGTTTCTTACGGCGTTTGTTCGTCTTTTCGCCCTCACGCACTACTAACGGTCTGATCGTTTTCATATAAAGCAGAAGTTACCCATACTACGTAAGTAGGTTATCACCAGCGAAAATAAGAAAAAAGAACCACCCCTACCCAAGAATGGCCCTTTTCTGCAACCTAATCAATCCGCGCAAACCAGCTACATCTGCCCCGATCTGCGTTCAAATCAATTCCGCAGTGGCTTGCCGCCTTGCAATAGGCTTTGGATGCGTTCGAGGGTTTTCTTCTCGCCCGTGAGCGAGAGGAAGGCTTCGCGCTCCAAGTCGAGGAGGTATTTTTCGGTCACGTTTTGGGGGGCACTCAGGTCGCCGCCGCAGATGACGTAGGCCAACTTGTCGGCGATTTTCAGGTCGTGGTCGGAAATGAACCGGCCCATTTTCATGGCCGTGATACCCGCTTTGAACAACGCAATGCCCGTTTTGCCCTGCACCCGAATGTCGGTACGGGGTTTGGGTTGGGTGTAGCCGTTTTCGGCCAGTTCAATGGCCACCTGCTTGGCTTCGGCAATCTGGCGGCTTCGGTTCAGCACAATCTGCGCCGAGGGCAAGAGGTAGTTCATCTCGCGGGCCTCCTGCGCCGAGGTCGAGACCTTCGCCGTGGCAATGTTCATGTACGCGCTTTGCAGAATGTTCAGTTCGGGGTCGCC
>JAYUKZ010000186.1:0-1042 GCA_043763995.1 Fibrella sp. | reverse complement strand
AGGCGCAGGATGCCTACGCCGTGCAGTCGTACCGCCGGGCCGAAGCCGCCACCGAATCGGGAGAGTTTGCCGCCGAAATTGTGCCCGTAGACGTACCTGGCCGCAAAGGCACCACGCAGGTGAGCCGCGACGAAGAGTTCGGCAACGTGTTTTACGACAAAATACCGACGCTGAAACCCGCCTTCACCCCCACCGGTACCGTCACCGCCGCCAACGCCTCGACCCTCAACGACGGAGCCGCCGCCCTGGTGCTGATGAGTGCCGCCAAAGCTGCCCAACTGGGCCTGAAACCCCTGGCCCGCATTCTGGCCTACGCCGATGCCGAACAGGAGCCAAAATGGTTCACCACCGCCCCCACCAAAGCCGTGCCGCTGGCCCTGCAACGCGCCGGACTCACCACCGACGATATTGATTTTTACGAAATAAACGAAGCCTTTGCCGTGGTGCCGCTCGCCTTCAGCCAGGCCCTGAACGTACCGCAGGAAAAACTGAACGTCTTCGGAGGGGCCGTGTCTATTGGCCATCCGTTGGGCGCGTCGGGTGCCCGCATTGTGGCCACGCTCACCAACGTGTTGCAGCAGCGCGGAGGCCGCTACGGGGCCGTTGGCATCTGCAACGGCGGGGGCGGCGCATCGGCTATTATCCTGGAACGTCTTGACTCATAATTCGTTAGCTAAAAAACTAACTCGTTTTTCATGCCATCTGCTCAGGAAGTACCGTTTACATTCCCCGGCCAAACGGGTTTTTACCGGGGAAAGGTGCGCGACGTATATTCGTTTGCCAACCACTCCGGCGGGCCAATGCTGGTCATGGTTGCCTCCGACCGGATTTCGGCGTTTGATGTGGTGCTGCCCCGGCCCATTCCGCACAAGGGGCAGGTGTTGAACCAAACCGCCGCCCATTTTCTGGCCGCCACTGCCGATTTGGTTCCTAACTGGCTCACCCACGTACCTGACCCCTGCGTAAGCGCGGGGCGGGCCTGCCAGCCCTACCCCGTGGAGATGGTGGTGCGGGGATACCTGGCCGGCCACGCCTGGCGCGT
>JAYUKZ010000185.1:0-13448 GCA_043763995.1 Fibrella sp. | reverse complement strand
CGTACCTGGTGCCGGTACGTTGCCGGGCAGCGAATTGAGGGCTTGCCTGATTTGCCGGTCAAAAAGATTGTTTTGTACGTCGTTCATAACCGTTCGATGTGAGCCAGTTTTGCAGCATAGCCCGCGCTTTGCTTAACTGTGATTTCGAGGTGTTTTCGGAGATGTTCAGTTGCTCGCCAATTTCCCGGTGCGAGTAGCCCTCAATGGCATACAGGTTAAACACGGTTCGGTAGCCCGGCGGCAGCTCCCGAATCAGCGCGTAAATTTGTTCGGCATTCAGTTCACTATCAGCCAGTTGACAACCGATTGCCTGTGCTTCGGCCCGGTCATCGTCCTGAAAAAGAGGCAACGCCCGGCCGGTTCGCAGGTGCAGTAAGGCTTCAGTAACCACAATCCGGCGCATCCAGGCCTCAACCCCCGCCTCATCGCGGTAGGTGAAGGAAGCCAGGCCGCGAAATATTTTCAGGAACGCATTCATCAGCACTTCTTCGGCATCGGGTTCGTGCCGAACGTACCTGACGCTTACCCGATGTAGCCCATGCACATACTGATCGTATAACCGCCGCTGGGCAAAGGCATTCCCGCGCTGGCATTGGTCAATCAGTGATTGGAGCATAGGGGTGCGTAACAACGTGCTTACACAACCATAAATACACAAAGGAGCAGGTGGGTTGCCTGGGGGGCAAAAAAAGACCTGCCCGGTTTTGTCAGCCGAACAGGTCATGGGTATGGTAGATGGGTTGCGCTACGCAAAAAGAGCCGCCACGTCGATGCTTAGGCCGGGCAACACAATAGAGGTAACGGCACCGGTTTCCACGGCAAAGGCGGTCAGGTCATATACGCCTTCGGTGCGGCCATAGACTTCAATGCTTTGGTTTTTGGGGTCGATGATCCAGTATTCAGCCACGCCGGTACGTTCGTAGAGCTTGAATTTGGTGCGCCGGTCGAGTTTGATGGACGAGGGCGAGAGGATTTCGATAATCAGGTCGGGGGTGCCGTAATAGCCATCTTCGCGCAGGTTGGGCAGGTTGGCATCCAGCACCACAAACAGATCGGGTTGCACATCGCTGTTCTCGCCCAGCACCACGCCCAACGGCGCGAAAAATACTTCACCGAGTTTGTCGGTAGCCAAAAGATTGCCAATAAGTAAGTGTAGCCGCGACAGTACACGCTGATGGGTGGTGGTGGGGTGGTTTTTGGCCATAATTTCGCCCTCGATCAGTTCAAAAACATACGCACTTTCTTCCTCCGGGCCGAAAGTCATGGCCCGGAAGTCGGCGGATGAAAGGATTCGTTCGAGAAGTTGCATCGCGTTGTTGGTTAATGAGTTAGCGTTATACGTACCTGGGTATGTTTCGACGTATGGCTTTCGCGCTGGTCTGAGTTGCAAGTGTAAACCGGCGTGTGGCTTCGCGCTGGTCTGAGACGCAAGTGTTGCGTCTCTACTCGACGGTGACGGATTTGGCCAGGTTGCGGGGTTGGTCTACGTTGCGGCCCCGCATCACGGCAATGTCGTAGGCCAGCAACTGCATCGGGATGACCGAAATCAGGGGCATCAGAATCTCGTGAACGTTCGGTATCTCAATCACAAAATCGACCATCGTGGGCAGGTGGGTGTCGCCCTCCGTCACTACGGCAATCACGCGGCCTTTGCGGGCTTTCACCTCCTGAATGTTCGACACCACTTTCTGGTACGAACTATCCTGCGTGGCCACCACCACCACCGGCATATCTTCGTCGATGAGGGCAATGGGGCCGTGTTTCATCTCGGCGGCGGGGTAGCCCTCGGCGTGTATGTAGCTGATTTCCTTCAGTTTAAGAGCACCTTCCAACGCTACGGGGAAGTTCAGGCCCCGGCCCAGGTAGATAAAATTGCGGGCGTAGGTGAAGATATAAGCGATCTCGCGAATCTTGGCCGCGCTCTGCAACACCCGCTCCACTTTGGCCGGAATGGTTTCCAGTTCGGCTAGCAATTGCCGGAAAAGCGTGTCCGAAATGGCTCCTTTGCGCTGCGCCGTGGCCAGAGCAATCATGGTCAGCACCGTTACCTGGGCAGTGAAGGCTTTGGTGCTGGCCACCCCAATTTCCGGCCCGGCGTGGGTGTAGGCCCCCGCGTGGGTGGCCCGCGCAATAGACGACCCCACCACGTTGCAGACCCCGAAAATGGTGGCCCCCTTCTGTTTCGCCAGTTCAATGGCGGCCAGCGTATCCGCCGTTTCGCCCGATTGCGAGATGGCAATCACAATGTCGCCTTCTTTAATAATCGGGTTGCGGTACCGAAACTCCGAGGCGTATTCTACCTCGACGGGAATGCGGGCCAGTTCTTCAAAAATGTATTCGGCCACCAGCCCGGCGTGCCAGGAGGTGCCGCAGCCTACAATAATAATCCGCTTCGATTTGGCCAGTTTGTCCATGTAATCCCGCAGACCGCCGAGTTGCAACGTACCGGCATCGGCGTTCACACGCCCGCGCATGGAATCGGCAATAGAGCGAGGTTGCTCAAAAATTTCTTTGAGCATAAAATGCTCGAACCCGCCTTTTTCAATGGCTTCCAGTTCCAGTTCTATGGTCTGGATGTAGGGCAGCGTTTTGGTGTTATCCAGCGTGACGATGCTGAGTTTACCGGCCTTCACCGTGGCCACTTCATAGTCGTTGAGGTAGACCACGTCTTTGGTGTACTCAATGATGGGCGAGGCATCGGAGGCAAAGAAAAACTCGCCTTCGCCCACGCCAATCACCAGGGGGCTGCCTTTGCGGGCGGCCACCAGTTGGGTGGGGTCGGCGGCGTTCATGACCACAATGGCGTAGGCCCCCACCACCTCTTGCAACGCCGCCCGAACGGCCTCTTCCAGCGTACCTGGCTGTGCGCCATCGGCAGTATTTTCCCAAATTTCTTCAATAAACTGCCCCAGCACCTCGGTGTCTGTCTGGCTGGCAAAGGTGTGGCCTTTTCGTAACAGCCGCTCTTTTATGGCAGCATAGTTTTCAATGATACCATTGTGAATAATGGCCAGTTTCTTGTGAAATGAGTAGTGCGGGTGGGCGTTCACGTCGTTGGGTTCGCCGTGGGTAGCCCAGCGGGTGTGGCCCATCCCGATGGTGGCGGGCAGGTGTTTACCGGCCAGTTCCTGCTCCAAAGCCGTTACTTTGCCCTTTTTTTTATAAATAACCAGCTCGTTTTCGTTCGCGCTGCCCGCGTTTAGCAGGGCTATCCCCGCGCTGTCGTAGCCCCGGTATTCCAGGCGTTTGAGTCCTTTCAGGATCAGGGGGCAGGCTTGCCGGTGCCCCACGTAAGCAACAATTCCACACATAGCACCAACAGATTTAAACGAAGTGAACCCCGCCAGGTGGGCGGGGTTCAGGAAAGTTAGTTAGATTTTGTGTAAAACAGCAAGAGCTTCACACTTGCCCTGCCTTCCAGCACCAGTCGCCACACCCGGTCGGTCAATACCGCCTGCGATTGATCGCTGAGGCCACCCTGGGTTTGGTTTACCAACACGTTGCTGGGGGTCAGGATGGCCAGGCCGTTGTTGGGGCTGAGGCCCGATGCCACCGATTGCAAATAGCCCGCCACCTGAAACGTGTAGCTGTTGGTGCGCGGATCCAGCACGGCAATCTGCGGGTCGGTAAACCCGGTGGGCAACCGGGTGAGCGGGCCTGTACGCTGCACCGTAAACAAGAGGGATGGTACGCCCGTGGCCGTAGCCGAGCGGGTGAGGCGGTTTTGACCATCTAGTTCCGTCAGGGCCAAAAGGGGCGGCAAGCGGCGCGTAGGGTTGTCGGTGGGGGTGGGCGTAATAACCAGGTCGGCCCTGTTTATGGCCACCCGCCCCGTTGCCAGCAAGCGGCTCAGGCCCGGAAACTGGAGGCGCGTGGTGATGCCTGTGCCCGGCTGCACGTAGGTACGTCCGGTGGTGGTGGGGGCAAGACTTTGGCCGGGCCGCAAACTGGCCAGGGGCGTACCGCCCCGGTTGGTGGTAATCTGATTAAAGCGTTTCCCCACAAACGGAAACAGGAACGCCTGCCCCGTGGCCTCGCCCCGGATGTGGTAATAAATAATGACGGCCCCTTCTTGCGGCGAAAGACCCAGCACCGCCGCCTGTGGCGAACTGTTGGACGTAAGCACAAAATCGCGCGGGACGAGCCGCCGGAACGCCGCCGGGTTTACCAGCGTCCCGAAGGCCGTGAACCGGGCAGCATCGGTGTTGGCCAGGGCCAGCAGTTCACGCCCCAGGGCGTTGTCTACCCGGCTGGGTGTCGAGTAGGCCAGCGTGTCGAAGACCGTGGGCCGGGGCCGGATGGTACGCCGCGCCACCACCGCCGCCACTGCCGGGCCGGGGCTGCTGATGTCGTAGTTGGCAGTGGTACGGAGTGAATCGGTCAGGCGCGAAAGTATCAGTTCCTGGCTCGTGGTGGTGTCGCCATGATATACGCCCCACGAGGGGGAACTGGGCACCCCATTGGTGGGAAACCGCACTTTGGTCGAATCCAGAATGATTCGGTCGGGGTTGGTGGGGTTGGTGGTGCCCGAATCCACCACGGCGAAGGTGCGCGTGGGTTGTAGCTGCAAAAACGCCTGCGCCTGTACCTGCCCAAAAATGGGGTCGGTGTAGCGGCCCACCAGGGCAAGGCTCTGGTCGTTGCTCCGCACCGAATCCAGTTGGAGGGTGGTGCGGGAGATGGTCAGCGTGTCGGTATAGAGTACGTCGAGGGGGGTGGTGGGGGCCAGGCCAATTTCTTTGGGTTCTTCGCAGGCCAGGGCCGTGAGCAGTACCGTGGCCATGAAAGCCAGTTTAACTGGCCAGTTGCGTATAGATGTTAAAATAACGTTCGCTAACGTCGGTTTCGGCCTGGGTGAGGTCCAGTTTGTGTTCGGCAATTTCATTCAGAATACTAGTCAAACTATCGTGTTCGGTTTTGCCCGCGTTAACAACAGCATCGGCGTAGGCGCAACCGATTCTAATAAACCCGTCGAAATCCCCCGTTTGGAGGTGGGTCAGCATGTCATCGTCAATGTCCATCATCCGGGCTTTTTCAACCAGGTCAATGGCGTTGAACCGATGTTCAAACGAATTATTGTAGACCGTAAAAACCGACTTGGTGTCCTTGAACATGGGGTCGTTTTTGTAGGTCGTCTTCAAATACAACGGAATAAGGGCCGTCATCCAGTCATTGCAATGCACAATATCCGGCGACCAGCCCAGTTTCTTCACGGTCTCCAACACGCCTTTGCAAAAAAAGATGGCCCGCTCGTCGTTGTCGTCGTAAAAACGATCTTCTTTGTCGTGAAATACGTATTTGCGGTGGAAATAATCTTCGTTGTCGATGAAATAGACCTGAAGTTTGGCCGTAGGAATGGAGGCCACTTTGATAATGAGGGGCTTTTCTTCGTCGCCCACCGAAATGTTGATGCCCGACAGCCGAACCACTTCGTGCAACCGGTTTTTGCGTTCGTTGATGAGGCCAAAGCGCGGCACCAAAATCCTGATTTCCATCCCCCGTTCCTGCATCTCCTGCGGCAGATTTCGCACGAAATCGGCCACGTCGGTCGTCTTCAGGAAAGGCGTAATTTCACTGGCTACGTACAAAATGCGAAGTTTGCTCATACAGGTGGAAGGAAGTTGTTTTGGACGGCTTCACAGTAAAAACCTGCAAAATTAAGCAAAAAAACGCCACATTTCCATACTTTTTGTCCAAAAATAGTACACCGGTAATCACCTTTTTCGCCGGTTTACCCCCCTTGCTCATGCCCCTGCTTACCACCGTTCCTGCTCTTCGCCAGCACCTGCTTCCCGCCCGTCAGGCCGGAAAAACCATTGGTCTGGTGCCCACCATGGGTGCCCTCCACGCGGGCCATCTCCGCCTCATTGCCCAGGCCAAAGCCGAATGCGACCTGGTGGTGTGCAGCATCTTTGTGAACCCTACCCAGTTTAACAACCCCGCCGATTTGGCCCGTTACCCCCGCACGCTGGAACAGGACACCGCCCGGCTGGAAACCGTTGGAACGGACGTGATCTTTGCGCCCGACGTGGCCCAAATGTACCCCCAACCTACTGCGCTGCGGCTCGATTTTGGCCCCCTGGAAACTGTTCTGGAGGGAGCCTCGCGCCCCGGCCATTTCAACGGGGTGGGGCTGGTAGTGAGCAAGTTATTCCACATGGTGCAACCCCATCGGGCCTATTTCGGCCAAAAAGACCTGCAACAGGTGGCCGTGGTGCGGCGGCTGGTAACAGACCTTTCCTTTCCGCTCGAACTGGTTTGTTGCCCCACCATCCGCGAGGCCGACGGGTTGGCTATGTCGTCCCGCAACCGCCTCCTCAGTCCTCAGGAACGTACCTGGGCACCCCGCCTGTTTGCCGCCCTCGCCCTGGCCCAAAACGCCCTCTTGGCGGGCCAATCTGCCGAATCGGCAATAGCACAGGCTCGCCAATACATAGCCAAACAACCGGCTTTTACCCTCGATTATCTGGCCGTGGTTGACCCCAACACCCTCATGCCCCTTCCGGGCCGGGGTGCCCCCGGCCAAACCGCCATCTGCGTGGCCGCCCAACTGGGCAACGTTCGGCTGATTGATAACGTGGTTTTCTAAGCAGAACACGTTTTTTTCGATCTACAGACAGGGGCGGCGGGTGTCTATCACGGCCTGAATTTTCCAGGCCCCGCCCAGCCGCACCAGCGTAAGGGCATTGGCCCCGCAGTGGTGTAGCTGGTCATTGAGGTAAAATTTGTAGGGAATAAATGCCGTGGCCAGATCGCCGTCGGCCAGAATCTGGTAGGGGTCAATCACCTCGTTCAGGTCGCCGGGTTTGGCTTTGCCAATGGCCGTGGCCAGCCCCTCCACCGATTCGGTTTTCAAACTTACCACTCCGCCCGTGCTCACCACCGTTTGCAGCGTGGCGGCGGGGGCAAACGCGCTCCTGACCAGCCCGGCATCGGCCTTTTTCATGCCCTCGAACAGGGCATCAATCACGTCCATGATGGCCACCTCGTCTTGGGGCTGGGCATCCATGGTTTGGGCCACGCCCGTGAGGGGAAGCAGCAACAGTAGCAGGAGGTATTTCATCAGGTACGTTGGGGAAACGCCCGCCCGTAGGCAGGCAATGCCCGGCGAAGATACGCACCGAACCATCAGGCAGGGTCAGGCAAGTCGGCCATGTTGTGGCGGCAGGGAACGGAGCCGGGAGGTTGCCCAAAAAAAGCTAGTTTTGGGTGGTTTTTGGGAGCTGTTGCTTTCATTTCACCGCCAAACCACACTGCCATGTTTTGGGGAAACGAACAGGCCGATTTTTTTGAGACCATCTTATACCAGCATCTGGGCCAGCCCGCCGACGTGCTCGATACCCAGTTTCTGAGCGGCGGCGACATCAGCACGGCGGCGCGGGTGTTTACATCGGAAGGAACATTTTTTATTAAATGGACGTACGCCCGCAACGGCGATGCTGCCCGCCAAACGCCCGATGGCCGCTCGGCAGAAGGTAGCGACCTGTTTGCCGCCGAAGCCCACGGCCTGGCTTGCCTCCGCCGAACCCAAACCCTGGCCGTGCCCACTACCATTGGCCACGGCCAACAGGGCGACAAAGCCTATCTTATTTTGGCCTACGTGGAGCAAGCCCCGAATGGGCTTAGCAAGGCCAACGACACGTACTGGACGTACCTGGGCCACCAGTTGGCCGAGTTGCACGCTCATACCCAACCCCGCTTTGGCCTCGACCGCGACAACTATATTGGCTCGTTACCCCAGGCTAACCCCCTGACCGAGAGCGGCTACGACTTTTTTTTCGAGCAACGGCTGCTGCCACAGGCGGGGCAAGCCCTCTACGACGGGCTGCTTCCTAAACGCAGCTACGAAGCCCTGCTACGCCTTCGCCATAAATTGCCCGACCTGCTCCCGCCCGAACGCCCCGCCCTGCTCCACGGCGACCTCTGGACGGGCAACGTGCTTGTGACCGAGGCCAACAAGCCGCTGGTGGTTGACCCGGCGGTTCACTTCGGCTTCCGCGAGGCCGAACTGGCCTTCACCCACTTGTTTGGCGGGTTCGAGGCCCGGTTCTACCAGGCGTATGAAGAACTGTTTCCGCTGGAACCCGGCTTTCAGGAGCGCGTAGCGATCTACAATTTGTACCCCCTGCTGGTACACGTCAATTTGTTTGGGGCGGGCTACGTACCTGGCGTAGAGCGGGTGCTGAATCAGTTCTGACCCGGCCACGGGGGTCGGGTATTGGCGCAAAACCCGTATTTTTGGCTCATCCACGGTAAACCAGACCACCATGTACGACAAAAACTTAGGCACCAAACAAAAAGCCCTGCGCCTGAATCTGGATCGGCAGATTTATGGCTCTTTTGCCGAAATTGGCGCGGGGCAGGAAACCGCCGCCGTCTTTTTCAAGGTCGGGGGCGCGTCGGGTACGGTGGCCAAAACCATGTCGGCCTACGACATGACTTTCTCTGATGCCATCTACGGCACCGAAGTCAGCGGGCGGTACGTGGTGGAATCGCGGCTGATGAAAATGCTCAACAAGGAGTATAGCCTGCTGGAAAAACGCCTCTCGGCCCAACGCGGGGCCGACACCACGTTTTTCGCCTTCGCCAACACCGTGGTGGCCCTCAACTACCAGAAAACCAACGAGGGCCACGGCTGGCTGGGGTGCCGGTTCCAAAGCGACCCCCTGGCCCTCTTCAACGACGTGGTGATTCACGTGCGGCTGCTGGATAACGAAAACGTGTTGCAACAGCAAACCCTGGGCGTGGTGGGCGTAAACCTGATTTACGCCTGTTTCTATTACGCCAAAGCCCCCGAAACGCTGGTGCTCTCGCTCCTGGACGACCTTTCGCCCGAACGAGTGCAGATTGATACCATCCGGTGCAGCGGCCCCGATTTTGAACGGGTCGATAACCGGCTGATGAGTTTGTACCTGGTGAAAAACGGGTTCACCGATGCCGCCATCTTCGACCCTGGCGGCAGCGTGTTGCAACCCAAAGAAGCCCTCTACAAAAAAAATATCCTGGTCATGCGCGGGCGGCTGCGGCCCGTGACCAATGTGCAGCTTGATATGATTGACAACGGGCTGAAACAGTTTCTGGAGGAACCCGACGTTGACCCCGACCGCGTGACGATGCTCTCCGAACTGACGCTGCACAACCTGAAAGCCAACGAACGGGGCATCGACGAGAAAGATTTTCTGGATCGGGTCGATATTCTGTGTAGCCTGGGGCAAACCGTGATGATCTCCAACTACCACGAATACTACCGGCTGGTGGCCTACCTTTCGCGCCTTACACGGCTGAAAATTGGCCTCATCATGGGCATTCCGAACCTGGAATATATTTTCGAGGAAGACCATTACAGTTTCCTGCCGGGCGGCATTCTGGAATCGTTCGCCACGCTTTTTAGCCGAAAAGTGAAACTGTTTGTTTACCCCACCCTGCGCCACGGCGAGATTTATACCTGTGCGCAGTTTCAGTTGCCGCCCCACCTGGAGCCGCTGTTTCAGTATCTGAAACAGAACGACAAAATTGAGGATATCACCGATTTCAACGAGCAAAATCTGCACATCTCCACCGACCATGTGCTGGAGATGATTCAGGCGGGCGAGGGCGGCTGGGAGAGCATGGTACCCGCCGGGGTGGTGAGCCAAATTAAAGAGAATTGCCTGTTTGGCTACCCCTGCGAGGTGGAGTATACGCCCATCAGTGTGCAGATTCAGCAGGCTACTGGGCAGCAAAATACCCCGCTTACCGACCCGGACATGGCCCCGATGGCCACTTTGCCCCCGGCAGTGGCGGCAGCTATTGCCGTTCCCTGACCACAGTCAGGAGGGTGTTAGAGGTCGTGTTTTAGCTGGCGGGCCAGTAGCTCCAGTTTGCGGGCGTGGCTTACTACCACCCGCGCCTGTTCGAGCAGCAGTACCCCCTCCCGCGTGGGTTCGACGGGGGCGCGGTTCCGGCTAAAAATAACAATATCCAGATGGTCTTCCAGCGATTTAATCTGTTGGCTCAGCGTGGGTTGCGTCACGCAGCACACATCTGCCGCCCTGGTGAAGTTGCGGTGCGTATCCACCGCAAGTATATATTCTAACTGACGTAGTAACATGCGTTGACGTTGGTAGATGACCTTTTTTCCGTAAATATACTTATTGAATTCTGATAAAAATACGTATTTCGGTATGGTATTGCCCTGTTGGTTACGAGGTTGACAATTACCTGCGGGAAAGATAATGCGTATCATAGATAAAATCAATTTGACAGTATATAATAGTAAAACTAATATTTGTGCAAGTTTAAATAAAACTTGTGCAAAACAATTATACTTATGCATTTAAGTGGTTCTACGTCTCGCCGACTGGCAGTGATTTGTTTGCTTCTGGCCACAACTGGCCTTTACACCCACAAAGCAGCGGCCCAAGGCTTCTGGGCAGGGTCGAACTACAAAAATGGCCTTCGACTGTACCTCAATAAAGATAGCACCAGTTTCATTCGGCTGTTGATGTGGTCGCAGATTTGGTTGCGGGCGCAGGAGCAAAACCCCGGCACCAGCATAAACGGCAACAACAATGTACCCAGCACCTGGGATGTGGGCATTCGCCGCAGCCGGATTCTGATGCACGGTCAACTTACGCCCCGCCTGTTGGTTTTCTGGATCATCGGGGCCAACAACCAAACCTTCAACACGGGTGGGGGTGGTCTGCTTACCGGCCCCGACGGTGTGACCGACGGTAAGCGGCAGTCGGTTTTCGTGCACGATGCCTGGACGGAATTCAAAGCCAGCCGTGCCCTGTCGTTCGGGGCGGGGTTACTCACCTGGTCGGGCTTGTCGCGGTTGTCGAGCGCGGCCACGCTGAACTTCATGACCATTGATTCGCCGCTGTATGGCTGGGCTATGCTGGATGCCAATGACCAGTTTGCCCGTACATTGGGCGTATACGCCAAAGGCGAAATTGGCAAACTCAGCTACCGCGCCATTTTGTCGAAACCCTTCGCCATCCCCGAAGCCGCCACCGGCTGGACTACGCCTTACACCGTGGCGCAACGTACCGGGGCCTCGCCCATGACTACTCTGCCGGGGCGCGGCGCGGGCTGGGCCGCCGGCCTCACGGGTATGCCCAATGCCTATAATATTGCGCAGTATAACTCCCGCATCCTGAATCAGCCCATTTATCAGCTCTACACCACCTACGATTTTTTTGAGCAGGAAAGCCAGACATTGCCCTTCATGGTGGGATCTTATCTGGGCACCAAAAAAGTGTTTAACATCGGGGCCGGGTTCATGATTCAGCCCGAAGCCATGTGGTACCGGTCGCAACGAGGAGCTGCCCCCACCATTCCGGGTAGCGTGAGCCTCACGGCCCAACAAACCACCGAGATAAATGCCGGGCGGTATCCGGCGGCCATTACCGGGTTTGCGGCCCTGCCCGAAGCCCAGCGCATTGCCCTTCAGGTGGCCAACGTAGACACCACCTTGACGGCCATGCGCCACTTTGCCGTTGATAGTTTTCTGGAATTGCCTTTCGGCCCGGAGGGCGAACGCCGCTCGGCCCTCACGGCCTATGCCGCCCATTATTGGTTCGATTATGGCCCCAACTACGTGCGCAACGCCGGTACCATGAACCTGGCCAACGCCCCCACCCAGCCCGGCTCGGCCCCGCAGAGTTTCAACGGAGCAGGTACCACCTACCCCACTTGGGGCAGTGGGCGGGTGTTTCATATTCAGGCGGGCTACATGTTTCCCCGCGCCTGGACCCGTACATTTGGTCAGTTTCAGCCCTATATGTCCTACAGCCGGGCTAGTTTTGAACGGCTAAACGAACCTTACAACCTGGTTGAGGGCGGGATGAACTGGATTTTAGCCGGTCACAACGCCAAGATTACCATGCATTACCGCGCCCGCCCCATCTATTCGGCAGCCACCAACGACGTACCTGGCCAGGAAGGGCTAGGCGGCATGCGGATTGTTGACCGCAAATCGGAGCTTATCACGCAGTTTTTCATCTTTTTCTGACCCTACGCATGACTATTTCTTCCTTGCTCAAACAAGCCGCCGCCCTCTTGACGGGTGTGCTGCTGTTGGCTGGGTGCATCAACACGCGCCCCCGCCCCATGACCATTCCGTGTAGCATCAGCCGAACTCAGTTTGTGGAACGATGTTCTAAACTGCTGACCGACAACGGCTACAAAATAACCGAAGCCAACCCTACCCTGGCGCGGGTGCGGGCCACCAAAGGGCAGAACCAGATCAACATCGGCGAGAATATGCAGTATAACGGCCCTTACCTCTTCGATGCTACTTACACCGAAGGCGGCCCCATCATTGTGAGCGTGGCCACCGTGATTCGGATCACCGCGCCCGACGAGGAGCCGTTTGTGCTGCAAACACACAACGAGAGCAGAGGCACCAGTTCGGCAGATAAGAAGTTTTTCGTACCCATCCTCGACGGACTACGGCAGGCCTGCGCGAAGCCTTAGCCTATGCGGGTAACGCCGTCGATGGCCAGAATCAGGTCGGCCCCAAATAGCCCGGCGGGGGTCTGGAAACCGGCTTTGGCTTGCCCCTGAAGCACTTTTTGGGTAATGAGCAAGGCCGTCAGAGCCGTGAGGGTATAGCCTTCGGGGGTGGTAAGCCGGGCCTCAACAGTCTCACCGGCCTCATTGCGAACCCGCCCCCAAACCTGAGTTTTTGCCTGGCTGCGCGTGGCTTCGTTGGGGCCGGTAATGCGCCGGGTAATTTGCCCGCTCACCCACCGCCGAACACCCGGTTTGCGCAGCAGCCACCCAAACACGTTGCCCAGCCGCGCCAGCCGGATACCCCAGGCCGTGCTGCCAATAAACGTCTCAATGTTGGAAATACCCGTGGTATAAAAAGCGGTAGACACATCGCCCCAGGGGATGCTCATGCAGGGGAACGTTTTGCCGTTAGCAAAGGTGATTTCCAGCACCTTATGGGCATAGGGCACCGCCCTAAGTTGTCCGTCGATACGTACCAGGCCGCCCTGTCCCAGGCCATCGGCGGCGGTTTGGGCCGTGCCGTGCGAGAGCGCACCGCCGTCATTGGCAAAAGCCAGTTCGAGGTGGGTGGCATCGGGCAGATGTTGGTGCAGGTATTGGGCCAGGCAATCGGTCGGGACTACATCGAACCCCACGCCCGACATCAGCATTATGCCTTGGTTGCGGGCTTGTCCGTCCAGCGCGGCCCCTTGTTCAAATACGGCTATTTCGCCCGTAATGTCCAGGTAATGAACGCCGTTGCGCAGACAGGCCTGTTGCATAGGCAAGGCTGTTTGCGAGAAAGGTCCGGCGCAGTGCAACACCACAGGTACGTTGCACAGGGCCGCGTCGAGGGCAGTGGGGTCGGTCAGGGCAGCAACCAGGTAAGTCAGGCCAAATTGCTCGGCCAGGGGGCGAAGTTTGGCCTCGTCGCGCCCGCAGAGAATAGGTGTCAGGCCAAACTGGGCGGC
>JAYUKZ010000184.1:0-1046 GCA_043763995.1 Fibrella sp. | reverse complement strand
CCCTGGCCTCTGCCACGTGGCTGATTGAACCGGCAGCAGGCGCGGCGTTGCAGGCGGCGGTGCTGGCGGGCAACCTGGAAATAGACGTACCCGAAACGTCGGTCATTTACGACTGGCAGTATGGGTTTTACCCCACGGCTCTACACCCCGATAGCACGGCCATTGTTGATTTTACGGGCGTGATTTATGCCGGTTGGTCGGTTAGCTACGCGATGGAGCAGTTGCGGCGCGTTGCTGCCGACCCCAACGTGACGGGCGTGGTGTTGCGGGCTTCGTCGCCGGGGGGCGATGCCAACGCGGGGGAACGGTTTGCGTCGTTTATGGCCGAATACCCTTTACCTGTTGTGTGCTACGTAGATCATGGAATGGCCTGTTCGGCGTTTTACCGGGTGGCGGCGGCGTGTGGAGCCATTATGGCCAGCCGGGGGCACGACAAGATCGGCTCGATTGGCACCTACATCACCTGGCAGAGTTACAAGGGGATGTTTGAGAAGGCGGGGATAAAACAAGAGGAGATTTACGCGGAGCAATCGACTCAGAAAAACGAAGAAAATAAAGCGGCAGAGCGCGGCGATTTTTCGCTGTTGAAAGCGTGGGCCACTGAAGCCTGCACGAACCTGATTGATTTTGTGACCCAACAACGGGGCGATGCGCTGACGGCGGTGGCGGGCATGGACCCGTTTAAGGGCCGGATATTTTCGGCCACCGACGCGCTGAGTATTGGCCTGATTGACGGCATTGGCACCCTGGAGGCGGCGGTTGCGCTGGTGCGGACTTTACCCAAACCGAATGATGAAACAGAACTAACACCCGAAAAAAAGATGCTTGGATTTGTGAAACTGGCCGCCCTGACGGCCATTGCCGGGGTTTCGGCAGAGAACATTACGGAGGCGCAGGTGGAGGCCCTGAACGCTGAACTGGCCGAAAAAGGCTACGAAGTCGGCGTAGTGTCGGCGGGGCAACTGGAAAGCCTGAACGCCCAAACGGCGGAGGTGGCACGTTTACGGGCGGAACTGGCTACGGCTACGGCTCAGGCCGCAACTCTG
>JAYUKZ010000183.1:0-1048 GCA_043763995.1 Fibrella sp. | reverse complement strand
ACTGCGCGTTGGGGGCATTGTCGGGCCTTACGTCGCAACCCAATTTCAATTCGGTGGTGGCCATGATGCAGGGGCACCCCCGCGAGTGCCCGGTAGACCTGCCCAGCCTCAACGCCTATTCCAACTACTGGGAAGATGTTCGGGAGTATTATTACCCCTTCGAGAGCGGCATGAAAGCGGGCAGTGCCGAGGTGTATGACAACCAGATTCCCGGCGGGCAGTATTCCAACCTGCGGCCACAGGCCGTGGCTACCGGCCTGGGCGATAAGTTCGACACGCTGAAGAAAAACTACGCCATCGTCAACGAGATGTTCGGCGATATTATCAAGGTCACGCCCTCTTCGAAAGTGGTGGGCGACATGGCGATTTTTATGACCGCCAACAACCTCACCGCCGCCGACGTACTGGCGCGGGGCGACTCGTTGACGTTCCCCGAATCAGTGAAGGAATTGATGAAGGGTACGTTGGGCCAGCCCTACGGCGGTTTCCCTGAAGCCATTCAGCGGGTCATTCTGCGGGGCGAGGCCCCCCTCACGGGCCGCCCCAACGAGCACCTGGCCCCCCTTGATTTCGAGGCCGATTTTGCCGCGTTTCAGGCCAAATTTCCCCTTGCCGATGGGTTTTTGGATTACCTCTCCTGCCAGATGTACCCCGCCGTGTATGCCGAGTATTACCGCGCCAACGAACTCTACGGCGACGTGAGCATTATTCCGACACCCGCATTTTTTTACGGCCTGAAACCCAACGAGGAGATTCTGGTGCCCATTGCCGAGGGCAAAAATATCCTGGTTCGGCTGCTGTTTGTCTCCGAAGCCGATGCGTCGGGCATGCGCACGATCACGTTTGAACTGAACGGGCAAAGCCGACAGGTGCAGGTACGTGACAAGGCGCAGAAAGTGGTGAAAGCCCAACACCAGAAAGCTACCACCCCCACCGACGTGGGTGCCCCGTTGCAGGGCCGCCTCACCCGGATTCTGGTGAAAGCGGGCGAAACCGTCACCAAAAATCAGCCCCTGTTTGTGATCGAGGCCATGAAGATGGAGAGCAT
>JAYUKZ010000182.1:0-1048 GCA_043763995.1 Fibrella sp. | reverse complement strand
CTGCGTGCGATTGCCCAGTTGCTGTTCGAACAGAAAGTCAATCGTCCGGTAGATGGCATGCGGCCGGAACTCACCTGTTGCTCCAGACCTTTGTAGCGTCGTTCGCGTTCCGCCTTGAACTGCTCGATCTCCGCTTTGGCTTCGTTCTGAGCGTCCTTGATACGTTTGTTTTTACCTACGAGGGAGCTATCGACGTCGCGCGCGCACTTGTCCCGGACAGTGTACTTACGTTTGCGAGCTTCCTCGATCAGTTCCTGCGCTTTCTTCTCAGCAGCCAGCAAGTCGGAAATACCACGCGATTGAAGCATTTCGATCTAGAAAGATGCGCTCCCGATCGGGTTTTCACGAAAAAGTTCTATAAGTGGCTCAAAGTCAGTCGATTCAGTCAGGTGCCAGTCTACTGTTTCGACCACTCGTTGTCGGGCTAAACGCAAGTTTCGGCGGCGGTCGGGCGTGTAAGCAGGTTCGGTATCCAGCCGCAGGGTGTGGGTGTAGCCAATTTGTTGGTGAATTCTTGACGGCAACCCGCCCACGGGCCGGGGTAGGTGCAGGTGCCAAACCGATGCGTGCCGATACCGCTCGAAAACGGCCCGGATAAACGGCGCGGGGTCTTGCGGGCGGGCCGAAAAAATGGCCAGAAACTGACAAAACAACGGCTGATAAACCACCCACCGCCCCCAGCGGCGGCGCAACGGCACGGGCATCACGGCGCGGTAGGCACCGGTCTCGTCCAGCCCCACCAACCCCACCCAGCACCAGCGCGGCGCACCGGGGCCAGGTACGTTGCAAATGGCATCCAGGTACCAAGCGTGGCCGTAGGGCAGGGCGTTGTGTGCCCCCGCCACGCAGGCTTCCCAGGCGGCCACATCAAGCTGACCGCGAGCAAAAAAACGAAGCATGGCCGGAGGCTAACAACAACGTTGTCAGGTTATTATCACTGAAAATAGGCTTTCAGCTTGGTGATGTCTTCTTTGGTTTGGCCGTTCTCTTTCAGCAAATCGTTTACGATCTGCACGGCGTGAATGACGGTGCTATGGTCGCGCCCGCC
>JAYUKZ010000181.1:0-1048 GCA_043763995.1 Fibrella sp. | reverse complement strand
CGAATCAACTGATTGCCGTTGTACCCGTCCAAAGCCGATGCCTGGGTAGCCCCCTTGTCGATGCCCACGCGCAGAGCCTCTTTCAGCCCGGTGGCAATTTCGTTGGCCGACAAACCGGTGCCGGACGTAGCGGCGGGCTGGAGCACTTTCCCCAGAAAACCACCCAGCCGATCCATTGTGGTGGCGGGGCGGGGGGGTGTGTTGACGGTAGAATCCTGAGCCTGAGCGGCCCCGGCCAGCAGCCAGAGCATGAGCAGCGTATTGACGCGATTGATTTTCATTCCGATTGGTTGTTTTACCTACTTTTGACCACTGTGGGGGCGCAAAGTAAAGGCATCCGCGCAAAAAAAACGCCCCGCCCGCTCTTCCCTCCCGGCCCATGTACCTCGGCTACTGCACCAACATCCACCCCGGCGAAGGTTGGGACGATCATTTCCGGCACCTTCGTGAGCAGGTGCCCGCCGTGAAAGCCGCCGCCTCGCCCACGGCCCCGTTGCCGCTGGGGTTGCGCCTGGCCAACCAGGCCAGTCTGGATTTGCAGCAACCCGCCGCCCTGGCCGAATTCCGGGCATGGCTGGCCCAAACGGGTTGTATCGTGTTCACTATCAATGGGTTTCCCTATGGCGGCTTTCACAACCAGCCCGTGAAAGACCAGGTACACACCCCCGACTGGACAACGCCCGACCGCGTGGCCTACACCATCCGGCTGTTTCGGTTGCTGGCCCAACTGCTACCCGAATCTGAATCGGCGGGCGGCATCTCTACCTCTCCCCTCTCCTACCGCCATTGGTGGCCCACTCCCGCCGCCCGTGACCGCGCTACGTACCTGGCCACCCAAAACGTGCTGTTGGTGCTTTCCGATCTGCTGCACCTGCGCCAAACCACGGGCAAGGTGCTTCACCTCGACCTGGAACCCGAACCCGATGGTCTGCTCGACAATGCCGCCGACTTTGTGGCCTGGTACACCCACACCCTGCGCCCCGCCGCCCACACGTACCTGGCCACCCACCACGGCCTCAGCCCCGCCCAAGCCAACGCCGCCCTGGCC
>JAYUKZ010000180.1:0-1050 GCA_043763995.1 Fibrella sp. | reverse complement strand
TGCAAGCCTTACCTTCGCTTAGCACTAAAACGTGAGTGCCCCGCGTTGAATACATGTTGATACATCTATTTCCTTTCGAACCAATGAAACCAACACCTGCCCCCCCTGTATCTACCAACCAGAACCTGGTTGACCAGCCCCTTACCCTTACCCGTGGCGAATTCATGCGCACGCTTGGTATGAGCAGTGCCGCCCTGATGTCGTTCTACTGCCTCGGCACGTTGTCGGCCTGCTCCGGCTCCAACCCAGGCCCGGCCCCAGTGGTCATTTCGCCTACCCCCCCCGGTTCGGGCACCGGCACCGGAGGCACCAGCACGGGTGTAACAGGCAACGCCACCGCCAGTGCCGGGGCCATTGATTTCACCATCGACCTGACCAACGCTAACTTCACCAAACTCAGAACAGCCGGTGAGTTTGTGAACGTGGGCGATATTATTGTGTTCAATGCCGCAGGTACGTACCGGGCGTTGGGCCGCATCTGCACCCACGCCAGCGGGAATTTGTCGTTCCGGTCAGGATCGAACGACCTAATGTGCGATGTTCATGGGGGCCTGTTCAATGTTAATGGTACCGTGAAACAAAGCCCACCCACCCGCGCCGTAACGGCTTACTCGGCAACGGCCACCGGCAACAACCTTCAGGTTAAAGCCTAGCCATGCGTCACGTTCTTTATCTGAGTCTCCTGCTCTGCCTGGTGTTCCGGGCGGGGCAGGCGCAAGACAGTACGCGGCTGGCGAACCCCGACACGCTGCTGCCCGCCGCCCCGCCCGCCGATGACTTGCTGGGCAGCCTTACCGAGACCCTGCCGCCCGCCCAACTTCTGCCCGACCATATGTTGCTCTCGCAACGGATGTTTTGGGGCAAAAAAGGGCTGATGCGTATCACCAACGTGGTTCCGCTCACGCTGGCAGGCCGCGAGAAAGAACTAAACATCCGGCGCACGATGCTGAACCTGCACCAGATTGGCGGGTTCATTACGTTGGCCGGATTTTTGGCGCAGGGCATTGTGGGGTCACAGCTCTATAGCGCACAAGGGGCCGATTATACCCG
>JAYUKZ010000179.1:0-13581 GCA_043763995.1 Fibrella sp. | reverse complement strand
TTTCCCAGGCTTCGCCCAACGGCAACGGCGACCCCGGCCCGCCGGTCGAAATATACGCATCGAAGGAAAGGTCGGGCAAGTGGTTTTGGGCCCGGACGTTGAAAATGGTGTAGGGCAGGGCCACGCCTTCAGTCTGTTCCAGGTGCCGAATGGCGTGAAGAATACAACGCATCCCCTCGTTGGCGGCGTTGTGGTACATATCCAGAATCGCAATTTTCATAGTGATTTAACTACCTGACCCCGAATGAAGTTTCCCGGACAATGTAATCCACCACGGCTTTGAGGTCGTTGGTTTCCTCGAAAACCGCCAGTTGCCGGTCGGCCCCGGTGCCATTTTTCATGATCTGATGCACGTAATTACATTCCTCGCGGCTACCCAGTTCATCAACCACGTCGTCAATAAAATCGAGCAGTTCGCAGATCAGTTGGTGGGTAGGCACCTCTTCCTGCTTGCCAAAATCAATCAGTTTACCTTCGATGCCATAGCGGGCGGCCCGCCATTTATTTTCGGCAATCAGAATGCGCCGGTAGGGCCGGAAGTTGAGGTTCTGGCGTTGTAGCTTGTAGATTTTGGCCACCAGAGCCTGCATGATGGCGGCGAGGCAGATGGTCTCGTCTACGCGCATAGGTACGTCGCAAATGCGGAATTCGATGGTGTCGAAGAAGGGGTGGAGCCGGATATCCCACCAGATTTTCTTGCCATTGTCGATGCAGCCCGTCTTTACCAGCAGGGCAATGTATTCGTCGTATTCGGCGGCACTGCTGAAAAAATCGGGGATGCCGGTGCGGGGAAATTTGTCGAAAATTTTGGAGCGGTACGATTTAAAGCCCGTGTTGCGCCCCCGCCAAAACGGCGAATTGGTGCTTAGGGCGTAGATGTGGGGCAAAAAATACCGCACGGCGTTCATAATCTGAATGCCCTCGTTGCGGCTGGCAATGCCCACGTGGACGTGCATCCCGAAAATCAGGTTCGAGCGGGCCACGTCGCGCATCTCTTCGATGAGCCGGTCGTAGCGTTCGTTGGGCGTGATAAGCTGCGACTGCCAGTCGGAAAAGGGGTGCGTACCGGCAGACGCGATGTGCAGGTTCTGCCGGTCGGCCAGTTCCATGATCTCGCGGCGCAGAAACGTCACTTCCTGCCGTGCCTCCTGTATGTTATGGCAAATGTTGGTGCCCACCTCCACCACGGCCTGATGCATTTCGGCCTTCACCCGCTCCTGAAGAATAATCTGCCCGCCATCAACGAGCTTGGACATATGCGAGCGCAGTTCGCGGGTGTGGGGATCGATGGTCTGGAATTCTTCTTCGATTCCGAGGGTAAACTGAGGCATAAGCGGTCGAGTGATGGGGTAATTGGCGGGTTTGTCCTGGCAGTGAGGGTAAGATAAGGTATTGTGAGGAAAGACCCAAGTTTGGGAGTGGTCAGAGGGTCATCAGCCCGGCGGGGTCAATGCCGATACGTACCTGGTCGCCGGGCTGAACGTCGGCGCGGGAGGTGTAGGCGAAGAGGGTCAGGTAGCGGTTGAGGGTGATAGCCAGTTCGGTGCGGGCACCCTGAAAAAACACACCCGTCACCCGGCCTTCCAGGGGGGCGTTGGGGCCGAGCCAGACGTGTTCGGGGCGCAGGCCGTGCAGGGCATTGGGGGTGGGGGCGGGGGAGAGACCCAGCGCGGGCAGGTGCCGCCCCCGAAACACCGCCACCGACCCCGTGAGGCGGGCCGCCAGCACCGAGCCGGGGTTAGCGTACAGGTCACGCGGCATCACCAGCGGCGATAGTTTACCCCGATCCAACACCCCGATTTGGTCAGCCACAGAAAGGGCATCGGTCGCGTCGTGGGTGACGAACAAACAGGCCGGTGGTGGGGCCGGTTGGTTGGCTTGTCGAACCAGGGCCAGCAGTACTTCCCTGAACAACAGCTTGTTAAGCAAATCGAGGTGGCTAAATGGTTCGTCCAGCAGCAGCACGTCGGCGGGCTGGGCCAGGGCTGCTGCCAGGGCCGTGCGTTGTTTTTCGCCGCCCGATGCCTGGCGGGGTTTGTGGTGTTGCACGGCCTCAAGTCGGCACAACCGGAGGAGGTAATTGACCCGCGCTTCGCGGTAGGCGGGGTCATAGGCACGAAGGGCATAGTCGATGTTTTCGCGGAGGCTGATGTTGGGCAGTAGTTGAAATTCCTGGTGTACCAGCCGGATTTGGGGGTGCCCGGCCACCAGCGTGTTGGCTGGCCCCGCCACGGGTTGCCCGTGTAGCCGAACCTCGCCCCGGTCGGCATCGAGCAGCCCGGCCAGCAGGTTGAGCAGCGTACTTTTACCCGACCCGCTAACGCCCACCAGGGCCACAAGCTGGCCGGGGTGGAGCGCAAGCGAGACGTTTTGGAGGACTGACTGGCCGGAAAAAGCCTTATATAAACGAGTGGCGGTGAGCATGGTGGCGGCAAGTTATACCCAAAATAGTTGCCGGTATCTTCCCGCCGAGGCCAACCGACTCGCCCAGGTACGTATGATTGCGAACATCGTCTGGCTAAAATTGTATTTAACAAATAATAATTGTAATCAAATAAATTCATCCGTATAAAATCCTGTTAAACTGAATAATCACCCATTTTTCTTTGGAAAACGACCTATATATTTGGGTCTGTTAGCGTATTCACCAATCACCAGTTTTACCATCACCCGACCGCTCCTTACCATGACAAAGTCTAAACTAGAGTACATTTGGCTCGACGGCAACAAGCCCACCCAAAACCTTCGTTCAAAAACCAAAATTGAAGGCGATTTCTCCGGTAATCTTGACGACTGCCCCGTTTGGTCGTTCGATGGCTCTTCGACCGAACAGGCCGTTGGTGGCTCGTCAGACTGCTTGCTGAGGCCGGTGTTTATTTGCCCCGACCCGCAGCGCAAAAGTGCGTTTTTGGTCATGTGCGAGGTGATGAACGCCGACGGTACGCCCCACGCCACCAACGGCCGGGCCACCATTGAAGACGACGACAACGATTTCTGGTTTGGGTTCGAGCAGGAATATTTCCTCTACGACACCGAACTGAACAAGCCGCTGGGCTTCGGCGAAACCGGCGAACCCGGCCCGCAGGGACCGTATTACTGCTCGGTGGGTGCCCACAACGCCTTTGGCCGTAACATTGTGGAAGAGCACCTGGACGTGTGCCTCGATGCGGGCCTGAACGTGGAGGGCATCAACGCCGAAGTGGCTCCGGGACAGTGGGAATACCAGATTTTTGCCAAAGGTGCCCGCGAAGCCGGCGATCAGATTTGGGTGGCCCGCTACCTGCTGGAGCGCATTGGCGAGAGCTATGACGTAGCTGTAAACTGGCACTGCAAACCCCTGGGCGTAGATGCCGACTGGAACGGGTCGGGCATGCACGCCAACTTCTCGAACTCGGTGCTGCGCGAGGCGGGTAACAAAGAAACCTACGACGCTATTTGCCAGGCCTTTGCCCCCGCCGAGCGCATCAAGGCCCACATCGACGTGTACGGGGCCGATAACCACCTCCGCCTCACGGGCAAGCACGAAACGCAGTCTATCGACCAGTTTTCGTATGGCATTTCTGACCGGGGCGCGTCGATCCGAATCCCTATTGCCACGGTGCAGCGCGGCTGGAAAGGCTGGCTCGAAGACCGCCGCCCCAACTCAGCCGCTGACCCTTACAAGGTAGCCGCCGAGATCATCAAAACCGTGAAAGCGGCGGTCATCCCCGAAATGGCGTAGGTTTTATACGTACCTGGCCCCCCACAAAACGGCCCGTCAGCAATGGCGGGCCGTTTTGTGGCTAATCGCTATTAATCGACTGAGACTGTCCGAAGAACAACTTAAATTCTGCGATTGTCATCGTCGCTATTTTAGGGAATAAAAGTTTCTTGAGTGTATTAAAATGCCCGTCTTCAGTCACAATGCAGAGAGTGCCAGCCGCAACAGCGCAATCGACAAACTTGTCGTCATCGGGGTCTTGTGTGATCGCATACCAGCGATAATAGCGTGTGATGTATTCAACGTTCGGTAAGTTGTCAAACACACTCAGCACTGCCTCTGAAGCTGCCGCTCCCAGCTTTTGCGACATGATTTCGGCGTATTCTTCCAGAATTTCGGTCGTGACACATAGCGTAAGTGTTCCGTTTAAAATGGCCTCAAATAGCCAATGAGACGATGAACGCCGGGAAATGGAAACCCACAGGACGTTTGTGTCAATAACAACCCGCATCAGGATACGGATTTACGCGTATGTTCGGCTGAAAGTCGTACCGCATCCTCACTACTCCAGTTGTTCTTATCCCACGCTTCGTCGGCCAGATTCATTGCTTTTTGGGCGAAATAGTCTGCCAGCAGCTTGCGAATAGCCAGTACGTCATCGTCCGAAATCTGCCTGGTGTACGTTCGTAGCAGTTCTAATTGCAGGTTACTAAGTGCTGGCGTTTGCATAGGTTTTACGCTTAAGAGTCGTTTTTTTTCAACGATAACAACTACCTGAACTGGTAAAGTTTGATGGCTATAACAGAGCCGGAACATTCAGGCAGTTTGGTGTGCCGTTAAACAACGTACCTAGCCCCACCCGAAACGGCCCGTCAGCAATGGCGAGCCGTTTTGTATCTTTGGAAGATAAAATAGAATCCTTGCTGCCCCTTCATGGCCCACCTTCGTTTCAACGCCCTGCAAACTGCCCAAAATCGCTTGCCGCTCGCCGTGGCCGCCCCCGCCGAACGGGTTGCCGACTATTTCGGGCAACATACCTTCAGCAAAGACGTGATGCGGTCGCTGCTCTCGGCAGAAAGCTACAAACGAATCACCGGCTCCATCGACACCAATGGCCGCATTGACCGCGACAGTGCCGACGAGGTGGCCAACGCCATGCGGGCCTGGGCCATTGGCAAAGGGGCTACCCACTACACCCACTGGTTTCAGCCCCTGACCGGCTCGACTGCCGAAAAACACGACTCGTTTTTCGATCTTGACCGCGACGGAACGGCCATCGAGAAGTTTAAAGGCTCGGCTCTGGTGCAGCAGGAACCCGATGCGTCGTCGTTGCCGAGCGGGGGGTTGCGCAACACCTTCGAGGCGCGGGGCTACACCGGCTGGGACCCGTCGTCGCCCGCGTTTCTGATGGACAACGGCGCGGGCGGCAAAACGCTCTGCATCCCGTCGGTGTTCATCTCCTACACCGGCGAGGCCCTGGACTACAAAACGCCCCTGCTAAAATCGCTGGCGGCACTGGACAAAGCTGCCACCGCCGTGTGCCAGTTTTTCGACCGAAATATCGAAAAAGTGATTCCCACGCTGGGTATCGAACAGGAGTATTTTCTGGTCGACCGGGCGTTGTTTGTGGCCCGCCCCGACCTGGTTATGGCCGGACGCACGGTGTTTGGTCATGCGCCCGCACGGGGCCAACAGCTTGACGATCATTACTTTGGCACCATTCCGCCCCGCGTCAACGCGTTTATGGTCGAGTTCGAGTTCGAGGCCCTCAAACTGGGCATTCCGGTACGTACCCGGCACAACGAAGTGGCACCGGGGCAGTTTGAAGTAGCCCCCACGTTTGAAGAAGTCAACCTGGCCATCGACCACAACGCGCTGCTGATGGATGTGATGGAAAAGACCGCCGCCAAACACCATTTCCATGTGCTTTTCCACGAAAAACCGTTTGCGGGCATCAACGGGTCGGGCAAGCACAACAACTGGTCGCTGAGCACCAACACGGGCGTTAACTTGCTGGCTCCCAGCAGTAAACCCAAAGAAACGCTCCGGTTCATTGCCTTCATGGTCAACGTAATCAAAGCCGTGCATGACCACGCCGACCTGCTGCGGGCCAGCATTGCCTCGGCGGGGAACGAGCACCGCCTGGGAGCCAACGAAGCACCGCCCGCCATCATGTCGGTCTTCCTGGGCGAAACCCTCACCCGCGCCCTCGACGACCTGGAAACCAAATCCGAAATCTCGCTCAGCAAAGGCGACAACGTCTACTATAAACTGGGCTTGAACCGCATTCCCGCCCTGATTCGCGACAATACCGACCGTAACCGTACCTCGCCGTTTGCCTTCACGGGCAATAAATTCGAGTTTCGGGCGGTGGGTAGCGGGGCCAATTCGGCCTCTACTATGCTGGTGCTCAACACGATTGTGGCCAATCAGCTAATCCTTTTCCGCCGCGACCTGGAAGCCCGCCTGGAGACGGGCGAGAAAAAAGAACTGGCCATAGTGGAGTTGCTCAAGCAGTATTACCGCGACTCGAAACGAATCTTGTTCGAGGGCAACGGCTATGCCGACGAATGGGTAGCCGAGGCCCAACGGCGCGGTTTGGCCAACGTAAAAGCCACCCCCGACGCGCTCCGAACGTACCTGACCCCCGACTCGCTGGACTTGTTTGCCCGGCTGGGCGTGATGAACCACGCCGAGGTGGCCGCCCGGTACGAGATTGAGTTGGAGAAATATGTCAAAAACGTGCAGATCGAATCCCGCGTGGTGGGCGATTTGGCCATCAACCACGTGGTATCAACGGCCTTGAAATACATGAACCAACTGGCCACCACGGCCAAATCGCTGGTGGATCTGGACATGATAAACGAAGCCCAACCCGTGAAAGCCATCATCCGCGAATTGTCGGCGCGGGTCGTGACCATCAAAAAGAACGTGGAAGGCATGATTGAGGCCCGCAAACGTGCCAACAACGTACCTGACACCGCCCAAATGGCGCACCTCTACGCCACGCAGGTAAAGGATTATTTCGACGTAATTCGCTACGAAGTCGATAAACTCGAACTGCTGATCGATGACGAAGATTGGCCCCTGGTGAAATACCGCGAGTTGCTGTTTGTGAAGTAGGCGGGAACGCAAAAAACTAGCTACCTTGCCGTTATGGAAAAGAAGCGCACCATTACTTTATACACGGATATGAGCGAGCCAGACCGGGAGTTGATCCGTGAAAATGGCCTCAAAACCCCGGAGGAGTTGTGGACGGTTTACGTCGGGCTGAGAGGCCTGTACAGCCGGTTGATGGGAAACACGCCGCAACCTGCCCGGACAATTTCTATCTCACGCCCGTCATGGATGTAGAGAATCGTGATTTTCTGACGTTTGTTGCTGCCGCCGAACGCTACGGCCTGGAATATATGCTCATTGGCGGGCTGGCTTTGCTTTTCAACGGGGTAGTCCGGTTCACGCAGGATGCCGATGTTTGGATGCAACCAACCAATGAGAACCGGGATCGTTTTTTGCAAATTATGCTCGATTTGGGGTATGAAGAATTCGACTTGGTTGCTCTCCGGGCAGCCGATTTTACCCAGCCTCAAATCGTTCGGATCTCTGAAGGGCCAATTGATGTACTTACCCAGGTGCATCATCGTTTAAACTACGACGAATGTCGGAATCGGGCCAAATTGTGGACGAGCGAAGCCGGAAACAAGGCTTACTTCTTGGATATCAATGACTTACGGGAGACTAAAATCCTGGCAAGACGGCCAAAAGATCTGTACGATGTGCTTAGAATAGATGAATTGTTGGAAGAGCAAAAGCGCATGGATGGCTCTGAAACAGGTCAGTAATCCACCCCTAACCAATGCCCCACCCGCTACTCGAAACCCTTTGCCGGTTGCCCCACCGGGGCGCGGCCACGCCCCACGAACGTACCGCCGCCCGGCTCCTGGCCGAACACCTGCAAAGCCGGGGTGCCGCCGTGCGGCTGGAAGGGTTTATGACCCCGCAAACCTACGCCACGGTGGTTTACTGGCTGTTGGGCGGGCTGCTGACGGGCTTCGGACTAGTGCTCACGGGCGGCTTTTTGGTGGGCCAACTGGGGCTGGTTATCAGCGGGTTGGCCCTGGTGCAGGCGTGGCTGTATTTCAACTGGCGCACGGCGATGGTGACGACCTTGCCCGCCCAGAAAAAAGCCGTTAACGTGCTGGCGCAGTGGCCCTTACCCGCCAATGTACCGGTGGCTCTGCACGTGATTCTGATGGCCCACTACGACACTGCCCCCGTGTCGGCCCTTTACGGCCAACAGCAACAAAAGACGTTTCGGGCTTCGCTCATCCTGTCGTTGGCAGTCATGTCGGTGGGGTTTTTGCTGGCCGTGGCCTACACGTCGGGTCTGCGGGGGCCGCTGGTTTTCTGGGGGCTTTGGGCCGTCATAACGTACCTGGTTATTCAGGGCGTGGTGGGTACCGTTGGCTACCTGGCGCAAGGCTACACCAACGGAGCAAGCGACAACGCCACGGGGGTAGTGGCGGCCATCGAGACCGCCGTTGCGGTGCAGGAACAGTGCCGCCGGGGGATGTTGCCAGGTACGTTGGTAGAGGTGATGTTGCCCTCTGCCGAAGAAGCCGGGATGCTGGGTGCGTTGGCCTATTTGCGTAAAAACCGCCCCCTATGGCCCGCCAACGGCCAAAAAACCATCGTCATCAACTTCGACACGCTGGGCGCGGGCAAACTAACGGTGGTGGAGCAGACCGGTACTGTGGAGGTGATTCGGTACGAAAACGACCTTACCCGTTTGGCCACGGATATGATTCGGCAACCCGATTTTGCGGCCCACGCGCAGGTAGGTCGTTGGCACACCGCCGACTTTGACAGCGTGTGGTTTGTGCGGGCGGGTGTGCCCACTCTGGCCCTTTGTGCGCTGGCCCCCAACGGCACCATGCCCCGCATTCACCGCCCCGACGACACGCCGGAACACCTTGACCCCCGGCCCATGCAGACCGCCATTGCCCTGGCCGTGGCCGTGGTGGGCCGATGGTACCAACAGTTTCGCTAACTTGCGCCACACTTTATTACCTGACACATGGAGTACAGAAACGAGGGGTATGACCCCACCGAAATAGACGGGCTGAAAGCAGAATGCCGCGAAGCCGGTATGCCCTTTATCTATATTGAAGATGAAGACCTGGACGTGCTCGAATCGGGAGAGTGTGCTCACATTCAGTTTGTTGGAAAAGATTTTGGGCAGGAAGTAATTTATGACGGGCTGATTTATACCCTCCGGCTGCACCATTCCAGCACGGTATATGAACAGGCCGTGGAGCAGATCAGGAAGAGCCACCCCGAATATGTGCCGCCCGAAGACCGCCAGCCCGGCTACCAGATAGACGGGGCCAAAGACGAACAAATTGAGGAACTGCTCACCGAACTGATTGAAGAACTGGAAGACACCGAGGCCGTGAAAGTGCAGGAACACCTGGACCTGGAACACGATTTCGAGTACGGCATCGGCATCGACGTGTGCCTGAATGTGGACGAAATTACCGACGAAGTGGTCGAAAAATTCGTCAACGAGTTTAACGCCGGTACCGTCAAACTCGATCAGACGCTTTTTTCGTTTACCAGCAACGAGGTAGACGACGAATAACGTACCTGACCCGATTACCCACCGTTTCTATTTATTTCGTCCTCATTCGTCTACTGTACCTATGTTTCAGGGCACCGAAAACTACGTGGCCACCCGCGAACTGAGCGTGGCGGTCAACGCGGCCATTCAACTCCAAAAACCATTGCTGATTAAGGGCGAACCCGGCACGGGAAAAACGCTGCTGGCCTTCGAAGTAGCCCGCGCCCTGAACAAACCCCTCTTTACCTGGCACGTAAAATCGACGACTTCGGCCCAACAGGGTTTGTACGAATACGATGCCGTGTCGCGCCTCCGCGATTCGCAATTGGGTGACCGCGAGGTAGGCGATTTGGCGGCGTACATCAAAAAAGGCAAACTCTGGGAAGCTTTCGAGACCCCCGAATCGGCGGTGCTGCTGATTGATGAGATCGACAAGGCGGATATTGAGTTTCCGAACGATTTGTTGCAGGAAATTGACCGGATGGAGTTCTACTGCTACGAGCTGCGGAAAACCATTTCGGCGCGGCACCGCCCCGTGGTCATCATCACCTCCAACAACGAAAAAGAGTTGCCCGATGCGTTTCTGCGCCGCTGCTTTTTCCACTACATCCGGTTCCCCGACCGCGACACGATGCAGACCATCGTGGACGTACATTTTCCGAACCTGCCGGGCGAACTGATGGCCAAAGCCCTGTCGGTGTTCTACGGCATCCGCGAGGTGCGGGCACTGAAAAAACGCCCCTCCACCAGCGAACTCATCGACTGGATTCGGTTGCTAATGGCGGCGGGCGTGACCCACGATGACCTGACCGACCTGGAAAACCTGCGCGAAGTACCGCCCTACTTGGGCGCGTTGCTTAAGAATGAACAGGATTCCGACCTGCTGGCGGCCCTGCGCACCAAAGGCCGGTAAGAGCGGATCGTAAACAAAGCCGGATTATGTTTCTCTCGTTTTTTCTGTTGCTGCGTCAGCACGCCCTGCCCGTCACATTGCCCGAATACCTGACCCTGCTGGAAGGTCTGAGAGGAGAAGCAGGTGGCACTACCGTGGACGATTTTTATTACCTGAGCAAAACCACCCTCGTCAAGCACGAACAGCATCTCGATCTGTTCGACCGGCTTTTTGGGCAGTGGGTGGCCGGTTCAACGCCCGTAGCTCCGCCGCCCCTGCCCACCATCCCCCCCGATTGGCTCCGCGACGCGCTGACCCAACACCTGACCGACGACGAAAAAGCCGCGCTGGAAGCCGCCGGGGGCCTGGAAGCCCTCTATGAACGCTTGCGCACCCTGTTGGACGAACAGCACGAGCGGCACGAAGGCGGTTCCAAATGGATTGGCACCGCAGGTACGTCCCCTTTTGGTGCGGCGGGTTACGCCCCGGAAGGCTTTCGTATGGGCGACCCACAGGCGGGGCAGGGCAACCGGAAAGCCACCAAAGTATGGGAAAACCGGGCCTATAAAAATCTGGACGACGACGTTGAACTCAACACCCGCAACCTGAAAATGGCCCTGCGCCGCCTCCGAATCCTGACGCGCGAAGGCGTGGCCGATGAACTGGACATAAACGGAACCATTGCCGAAACCAGCCGCAACGGTGGATTTCTGGACGTTAAATTGCACCCCTCGCGCCGAAACCGGGTTAAATTGCTGATCCTCTTCGATGTGGGCGGCTCCATGGATGAGCACATTGAGATGTGCAGCCAGCTATTTTCGGCGGCTCGCTACCAGTTCAAGCACCTGGAGATGTTGTATTTCCACAACTGCGTGTATGAAACCCTCTGGAAAGATAACACCCGCCGCCGGGAGCGTGTGCCAACCTACGAGGTGCTGCATAAATACAACAAAGAATACAAAGTGATTTTTGTGGGCGATGCCGCCATGTCGCCCTACGAACTGACCGAGCCGCGTGGCAGCGTGGAGCACTACAACGAAGAAGCCGGTTTGACCTGGCTCGACCGGTTCAAAACCCAATACCCGCACCTGGTTTGGCTCAACCCCAACCCGGCTGGCTACTGGCAATTCACCCAAAGCACCACCCTGTTGCGTGGCTGGGCCAACAACCGCATGTTCCCCCTCACGCTGGGCGGGTTAGGGCAAGCCATGAAATCGCTCAAGAATCCTAAGATTGTCTTCGACTTGTAGCCACAGGCCACCCCAACTGACTGTGCCCGACAACGTACCTGGCTCCGCACGAACCCGTTTCGCCGTTGGCCGATTGGTTTTTTTCGTTCAGAAAAAATAAACATAACGCAGCCATCACCGGTTGTGTAGCCATTGCAATCGTCAGCTACTCAACGTCAACTGCTCGGCCAATTTACTGCTTTATTTAGGCCTATGGGTTTCTATTACCCACTGCCAAAAATAATTTCAGCATCAGTAAATCTATTTTTCAACCCTCCGCGTAGGTGTGGCTGTGTACTGTACTGTCAACTGTTAATTAGTGCTGTATTCACTTTCGCTTGGGCAACCGGCTTGTTGCTGGTGGTCAGTATTTTACATATTAAATCAATTTGTTGGGTTATGAAGAGACAATTTACAGTGTCATTGATGGCTGCCTTGCTAATGATGGTTGTTTCCATCAGTTGTCAGGATCACCGTGCCCAACCTGCCTCAAGGCTGGTCATGAAGGTGTTTACGGCCCGTTCTGTGGAGGAAAACGGGGTAACGGTCTACACAAGAGGGGGTACGGCCAACATCCGCCCCGGATACGGTACGTTCAGGCTCGATCTGAGCGATGCGAACAACGTGGTACTGCGCGATTTTGACGCGAATTCGTTCAGAGGCGAATGGTTGGTGCCTAGCAATACGCAACTGACGTTGGTTAAGCTGATGCCCCAACCCACGGGTACCAACGGCACCATCGACTTTGTGATCAACTCCGTTAATGATACCGAGTTGGTGCTTACCCGCACAATGGCTAGTCAGAAAGCGGGCGGAACCACTGTCAAGTACACGCTGACTACCCTGTAGTTTCCGTTCACTGCCCTTCTGCTTTAGTTGCCCGACAACATCGGTGCAGCTTCTCCGTTAATCGATCTTTTTACATCTCGTTCAAACCAATACATTGATGAACAGACTACGTCTACTATGCCGGGAATGGCTCTGCGGCACCCTGTTTTTACTTTTATTGACCGTAGCCGGTGCCAGCTATGCGTCCAGCCACCGCGAGGCTCCGTTGATCTCCAACGACCCGCTGGCCGACAACACCGATGTGTATGCGTTCAAGAGTCCCGACGACCCGAACACCATCACGATCATTGCCAACTACATTCCATTTCAACTGCCCGAAGGTGGCCCCAATTATTATGATTTCGGGCCAAACATCCGGTACGAGATTCATATCAAGAACAAAACAACGACCACTGGCGACGACATAACGTACCGGTTCACGTTTGCAAACACGAATCAGGATCCAACCACGTTTTTCTATATCCGGTTGGGCAAGCAAAACCTGAAAACGACCTACGTGTGTGAGAAAAGCACCGACGGCGGGGCCAATTTCACTACCATTGTGGCTAGTGGCGTGGTGCCGCCCGCCAACGTGGGGCCGCGTTCCATCGAAGATCAGACACTGGGCCTGAAAGCGGCTTCCTACGATGCGCTGGCTCAACAGGCCATTGCCACGGCCACCACGGGCGAAAAAGTATTCTGCGGTCCCTCCGACGATCCGTTCTTTGTAGACCTGGCCGGTGCCTTCGATGTGGGTAATTTCCGCCCGGAAGGTAACGTGACCAACGCCCCTAAAGATGGTCTTGCCCGGTTCAACGTGCATTCAATTGCCCTGAAAATTCCGGTCAATCTGTTGCAGAAAGACGGCAAAAACGTGACACAAGCCGCCAACATTCTGGATGGAGACTTCGTGATTGGTGTCTGGGCTTCGGCCAGCCGGAAGCAGATCAAAACGCTGGATGCCAGCGGCACGGTAGCGTTCACGGGCAACTGGGTTCAGGTATCTCGCCTGGGCAACCCGCTGGTGAATGAAGCCATCATTCCTATTGGCATGAAAGACAAGTGGAACGCCACCACGCCTTACAATGATTTGCAGTTTGCCCAGTACTTTACCAACCCCGAACTGGCCCTGTACATGGACGATTCGCAGTTTGGCGGGGCGGTTCCCTCTATGAAAGCGTTGCGTATCCAGCAAAATTCGCTTGGCGCATTCGATTTTCGGAACGCGAAGCCGGGTTTGTTTTCGCTGAAAGGCTCGGCGGCAGTAGCCGGTACGGCCCTGGCCGAAGCCGCTTTTGGCTCGGTGCTGTTG
>JAYUKZ010000178.1:0-3705 GCA_043763995.1 Fibrella sp. | reverse complement strand
GGGCGGTGGCCAGCCATAGCCCCGTGCAGAACCTGCAACCCTACCTGACCGGCGCGTGGGGCGTGGAAGAGGTCGACAACAAGGGCGTGCAGGTAGAGGAAGGCCGCGACACCGCCGACGAACTGTTTCAGATGCCGGGGCCACGGGGCAGGCCCATCCAGACCGCCCGCGCCGCCCGCCAACTGGGTACGCCCGCCGAGGGAGCCAGTACGAGCCTGCCCATCAGCACCACGCAACAGGTGTGGGAACTGAACAGCCACAAAAACCGGTGGCTGGTGCCCACTGTGCAACAGCCCGGAAACGCCCAGGGTACCGCCTACCTGGCCAGCGACCGCGCCCGCGACGTGGAGGGTAAACTGCGCACCACCCTACCCCTGCGGCTGTTGCGCTACCGGGGAATGCAACCCGACAGCATGGGACAACCTTACCCGTTGGCGCAGGCGGGGGTGCGCAATGCGCGGGGTGAGGTGATGGGCGACACCGGCCTGAACCTGATCGGAGCCACGGGCCTGTGGGAACGGCAGTTGCTGGCCTACGCCCGGTTTCGGCAACAGACGCGCCCGGTGGCGGTGGCGGTGCGGCTACCGGTGGCGGTGCTGGCCAGGCTGGAACTGAGCCGCCCCGTGGGGCTGAACCTGGACAACGCAGGCAACACGCGCTACCTGCTGGATCGCATCCGGGCGGAAAGCCCCGGCGATGATGGGCTATGCGCCTGTAAACTAGACCTGCTGACGCTGCCCGTGAGCCTGGCCGAAGGCAACACGCCGGTGGGCCAACCGGTGTGGTTGGAGGTACTGCTAACCCCGTTGCCCGAAACCAAAACAACGTATCAGCCGGGCGTACAAACCATTGAACAACAGGCGGTGGCGCGGGTGCGGGTGTGGGCCGACCGGAACCGTACTCAGCCGGTGCCCACGCTGCCCGTGCCCATCAGCGTGGGGGTGCGGGTGGTGAAACAGATGACAATGCCCACTACGGCGGTGTCGGTGGTGGAAGAACCTGCCTACCTGGAATATGTGACGGTATATGAAGTGCGGACTGACGGACAAACGCTGGCCACGGTGCCGTTGCTGTTTCGGCAAACAGCGCAGTCAAACATCGTGCTGACGCTGATTGTCCGCACCTACACCTACCAGGCCGACCCCGGCGACGACTACACCCTGCTATGACCTACGCCGACCTGGACATTAACCAGAAAATAGAGTTTAAGCAGGTGCTGGATGCCTGGAGCCGCGTGGCAGTAGACCGATTCGGGCAATCGCTGGACAGGCGCGTGTACCGGGTGCGGACAACGCGCACCGGTACACGCGCCACCAACAAAAACGCCACCGGCAACCTGAAACAGAACTGGTGGCGCACGGCCACGGAGAGCGGCGTGGTGCTGCAATTTTTGCAGTACGGGCGGTTTGTGGATATGGGCGTGGGCAAGGGCACCCGCCACACCGACCGGCTGGTAAACCGCCAACTGCGCGAGGGCGGCACAGGCCGTAAACGCCGCGCCTGGTACGCCAAAACTAAGACCCACGAGATTAAGAAACTCCGCGAAATTATGGCTAACCTGGGTGTTGACCTGCCCCTGAATTTTGTGGAAAGTGCGCTGAACCTGACTGTTAACAGAACGATATAACGATGGCAACCCAAACCGAAAAAGCGGTCATTGACCTGGTCATTAACGGCGAACAGGCCAAAGCCAGTTTGCGCGAGATTAAGGCGGGAGCCATTGATGCCCGCAAGGAATTTAACCGCATGGCCGAGGCCGACGACCCGCAGGCCTACGCCAAAAAAGCCGCCGAGGTGCGGGCACTGGACGCGGCGGCGGCGCAGATGGCGGGCAACCTGAAAGCCAGCGTGAGCGGGTGGAGTACATTTAAGAAGGAGGCGGGGAGTATGATGACCGGGGTGCTGGGCGGCAACCTGGCCACGATGGGCATACAGGCCCTGGTGGGTCTGATACCGCTGGCCATTGACCGCACCGTAAAACTGCGCGACAGCCTGGCCGACATTGCCAAAACCACCGGCATGACCGACCGGGAGGTGGAGGGCCTGAACGACACCCTGCGCGGGCTGGACACCCGAACCCCCACCGAAAACCTGCGCGAGATGGCGGTGGTGGCGGGGCAGTTCGGCATTGCCAAAGAGCAGGTGGCCGGGTTTGTGACCCAGGCCGACCGGCTGAACGTGGCCCTGGGCGACCAGTTTAACGGGGCCGAAGAGGTGGCCACGGTGATGACGGGCCTGCGCAATGTGTTCCACGACCTGAAAACCGACGACGTGGGGCAGGATATGCTGCACATTGGCAACAGCATAAACGCGCTGGAAAGTGCAGGCGCGGCCACGGCCCCGGTCATTGCCGATTTTGCCACCCGCATTGGTGGCGTGGCCATACCACTGGGCCTGACCACCCCGCAGGTGCTGGGCCTGAGCGCGGCGTTGCAGGAACTACAGGTTAGTCAGGAACGGGGCAGCACCGCCACAGTGGATATTCTGAACGGCATGGCCAAAGCCCCCGCTACGTTTGCCCAGTATGCGCGGGGGGTTGATGGTGGTAAGCTCTCGACGAAAGAGTTTGCCAACCTGGTCAACACCGACATGATGGGCGCGTTGATGGCGGTTGTGCGGGGGTTTAAGGAGGGCGACACCAGCGCGACGGGCATGGCCAAAAAACTGAGCGACATGGACCTGAAAGGGAACGGCGTGATGGAGGTGTTTATGAAGCTGGCCAGCAACACGGATGTGGTGGAACGGCGTATAAAGCTGGCGGGCGAAACCATTGGCAGCACCGACAGTGTGATGGGCGAGTTTAACAAAAAAAACTACGACCTGGCCGTGAACCTCAAAAAGCTGGGCGAACTGTTTGGCGTATTGCTGCAACGGTCGGTGCTGCCCGCGTTCGCTGAATGGCTGGTGAGCGCGACAACCAAACTGCTCGGACTAACATCGGCAGCAGAAGAAAGCATCCGAACCTTTGAGCGGCAGCGCGATACGGTGCGGGGGCTGGAAAAAGACACTGCGCCGCTGTTGAAACGCTACGATGAACTGAAGACCAAAACCCGCCTGAGCACCGACGAGCAAACCGAACTGAACACGATTATTAAGGCCGTTGCGGGCAGCATTCCGCAGGCCGTGACCCAGTTCGACGCGATGGGCAACGCTATGGCGATCAGCACCGATAAGGCACGAGCGTACATCGTGCAACAAAAAGAAGTGCTGAAATATACGAATCGGGTTATGTTGGCTGACACGGAAAAAGAACTGGCCGATGCCAAAGCTAAGCTACTAGGATTGACACAAGAACGGGGGCGCGCCACTAAAGTGGTGCAGACCGCTCCGGGCTATGCTGGTATGGGTGGCGGCTCAGTGGTTATACCAAAAACCACAGCGGAGGTAGCCGCCGATCAGGCGGCAGTACGGGAACAGAATGACGCTATTGTGAAAATGGAAGCCCGGAAAGCAGGATTAAGCGGCGATTATCTGGGTGATGGCAACCCCACCCCAACTAAACCTGCTGTACCCAAACCAAAGCCAACCGCGCCAGTGAATTATGAGGAGGCCGAGACGAAGGCAGAGAAAGCCCGGCAGGCCAAACAGGAACGCGAACACGCCCGCGCTGAGAAAGCCGAAACCCGCCACCAGGAGAGCTACGAGAAACTGATTCAAGACGCGCAGGAACGCCAGGCACAGGGCCGCGACCGGACGTTTGAGCGC
>JAYUKZ010000177.1:0-1056 GCA_043763995.1 Fibrella sp. | reverse complement strand
CCGGCGGCAACCAGTGCAAAGGCTGGATTGAGGTATTAAAATGAATTATTATTCGGGCGAAAGCCGGTAGGATTGGGGGCAATGGCCTTGCCGTTTCGGTGGCCGCGCCTATCTTCGTCGGGAAAAAACCTATGCCTATGACCGCTCCGTACTTTACCGGCCTCGACACCACCGACCAACTGAACGCCCTGTATTTTGAGGGGCACATTCTGGCCAATCGATACGAAGACGAGTTTATTTACCTGCTCTACAGCCTGGATAGTTTTTACGTGGAAGTGCGCCACGATGCCTGTAATAATCAGGTGAATGCGGTAACGGCCTTTACATCAACCGATAAGCTAGAGCCGTATTTGCCCTACCTCACCGAAGCCGCGCTCTCCTGATGCCCGATTCCGCCCCGGATACGTACCTGCGGCCTCTCACCCCCGTTGACCTGCCCCTCTACCGGGCCTTGCTGATGCCCGGCCTCGATACCGATGCCGACAGCTTCCGGCTGGCCCCCGAAGACGAGGCCGAGGCCCCATTTCCGACCCAAAACCGCCCCGACAGTTTCACGTTGGGGGCGTTTGTGGGCGAAACGCTGGCAGGCGTGGTGAGTTTCGAGCGCGAAGGTAGCAACCGGGTGAAACTGCGCCACAAAGGGCTACTTTCCCGGATGTACGTTTCGCCAAATTTCCGGGGGCAGGGGCTGGCCAACCGCCTGTTGGAGGCCGTGGTGGCGCAAGCCAAAACCCTGCCCGGTATGGAACAAATAAACCTCACCGTGGTGGCCACTAACCCCGCTAAACGACTCTACGAACGCGCTGGTTTCCAGACGTTTTCCACCGAAATAGCCGCCATAAAATGGCGCGGCACGTACCTGACCGAAAACACCATGAAACGGCTGCTCTGACCGGGTGGGATAAACGATACTTATTTCAACGAAAACATGATTATTCACGCAACAACGGTAGTGGGCGTTCGGCACAACGGGCAAGTGGCTCTGGGTGCCGACGGACAGGCCACGATGGGCAACACCGTGGCCAAAAGTAACGTCAAAAAAATTCGGCGGCTGGC
>JAYUKZ010000176.1:0-3710 GCA_043763995.1 Fibrella sp. | reverse complement strand
CATCGGCGGTGTAGAGCAGCAGCGTTTCGTGCAAATCACCCTTAAAATCGGCCTGGGCCAGGTGGGCCACGGCGGGCAGGGGTTGCCCTTTCAGCACGGGCCAGATGGTGGCCTGGGCGGGGGCAGGCGTAGTGTGGAGATGGATGGTCATTCGGGGGGTCGCTTACACCGCCACGGGGGCTTTAATGGCGGGCCAGGGGTCGTAGTTTTCGAGGGTAAAATCGGCGTAGGTGAACCGGTACACAGACCGAATGGCCGGGTTCAGTATCATGGTGGGCAGGGGCCGAAAGGCGCGGCTCAGTTGCAGGTCAACCTGCTCCAAATGGTTGAGGTAGAGGTGGGTATCGCCCCCGGTCCAGATAAACTCGTGGGCATCGAACCCGCATTCCTGCGCAATCATCATGGTCAGCAGGGCGTAGGAGGCAATGTTGAAGGGAAGGCCCAAAAACACGTCGGCACTGCGTTGGTAGAGCTGGCAGGAGAGTTGGGGGCGGGTTTGGCCGCGTTCGGCATCGGGCGGGGCCACGTAGAACTGAAACAGCAAATGGCAGGGCGGCAGGGCCATGTTGGGTACGTCGGCGGGGTTCCAGGCCGTGACAATGATGCGACGCGAATCGGGCGTTTCCCGGAGTTGCTTCAGAATCAGGGCAAACTGGTCTACGTTGCCGCCCTTATAATGCGTCCAGCTTCGCCACTGTTTGCCGTAGACCGGGCCAAGCTCGCCTTTCTTGTCGGCCCATTCGTTCCAAATCTTTACGCCGTTATCTTTCAGGTACTTAATGTTGGTTTCACCGCTAATAAACCACAACAATTCGTGGATAATAGACTTCATATGCACCTGTTTGGTGGTCAGTAGCGGAAAGCCATCTTGCAGGTTGAACCGCATTTGGTAGCCAAAAACGCTGAGGGTGCCCGTGCCGGTGCGGTCGGTTTTGCGGGTGCCGTTGGCCAGAATGTGCCGCAGAAGGTCGTGGTATTGTTGCATGGAAAAGGGTGTTGCCGGGGCAAAAGTACGAAACGAAACGGGGGGTTGACAGCAGGCCGGGCCGTCAGTCGGCGGTGGTATAGAGCAGCACAAACGGCTGGCTGATGAGGGCCTCGCCAATGTCGTTGAAGGTAAGCCACTCGCCGCCGGGGGCCAGGGTTTGGGTGTAGCAGCCGCCGGGCTGAATGGTGTGCCCCACGGTCTGGTTGAACCCCCGCAACGGGTCGGCCTGGAGTTCGCGCTGGTCGCACCAGATGGGGCCACCGGTTTGGCCCAGCCCCCCGCGCCGCCCGCCCACGGTGGCAATCACGTTCAGAAACGCGTCGGGGGCCACCGTCAGCACCGATTCGTTCAGCACACGTACCAGGTTGTTCATATCCAGTTCCTGCCGGGTTTTTTGGCGGTAAACGGCCTGAAACTGCGCCACCCACCAATTGGTAAACCCTGCGTGGCTGGCCAGCGTCTGGTCGAATTGAGAGGCAAACCGGAATAGGCCAATGTGCTTTTTCAACAGCCGGTACCACTCGTCGGCGGCATCCTCGCGGTAGCCCGACCCAATGTAGAGCGGGTTGTTATGCACGTAGTAAAAATCGTGGTTGCCCAGGTGCAGCCGTACCTTGTTGGGATGGGCTTGTTTCAGTTTCAGGATGGCCCGGAAGTTGGCATCGATCCGGGCGGTGGTCATGTCCGGTTCGTGCGAATCGAGCAGATCGCCCAGAAAAACAATCTGGTCGGCCACACCGAGCCACGTCTGAACCACCTTTTCCCAGTGGGTGCGACCGTGAACGTCGCCGATAAAAACAGCCTGTTTGTGCATCGAAGCGGGTAAATACAGCCGAATTTAGCATTTAAACGGCATACAACCCTCCTTCTTCCGCCCGATATGTACTTTCTTGGCCTCGATCTCGGCAGCTCGTCTGTAAAAGCCTGTCTGCTCCATGCCGACACCAACGTGGCCGTGGCCTCGGCCTTTTCGCCCCCCACCGAGATGCCCATCGACGCGCCCCAACCCGGTTTTGCCGAACAGCACCCCGACCAGTGGTGGCACCACACGGTGCTGGCCGTGCGGGCGGTGCTGGCCACGGCCAACGTGGCTCCGGCAGACGTGCGGGCCATTGGCATTTCGTACCAAATGCACGGTCTGGTGGTCACGGATACGTACCTGAACGTGTTGCGCCCGGCCATTATCTGGTGCGACAGCCGGGCCGTTCCCTACGGCCAACGGGCGTTGGAGGCGTTGGGAACAGCGCGGGTATTGCGCCATTTGCTCAATTCGCCGGGTAATTTTACCGCCGCCAAACTGGCCTGGGTGAAAGAACACCAACCCGACACCTACGCCCGCGTGGCCCACTTCATGCTCCCCGGCGACTACCTGGCCGCCCGCCTCACGGGCGAGGTGCGCACCACCGCGCCGGGGCTGTCGGAAGGGATTCTGTGGGATTTTCTGGCCGAACGCCCCGCCGATTTTCTGCTTCAGTATTACGGCATCGATGCCGCGCTGATGCCACCGCTGTGCCCCACTTTCGGGCCGCAGGGGCAGCTAACCGCCGCCGCCGCCACCCAACTGGGTCTGGTGGCCGGTACGCCCCTCACCTACCGCGCCGGCGACCAGCCCAACAACGCGTTGTCGCTCAACGTGCTGGAGCCGGGCGAGGTGGCCGCCACCGCAGGTACGTCGGGGGTGGTGTATGGGGTCAGCAGCGCGGCCACGTATGATGTCCGTTCGCGGGTGAACACGTTTTTGCACGTCAACCATACCGCCGCCGCCCCGCGCTACGGGGTGTTGCTGTGCGTAAACGGCACCGGGAGCCTCTACGGCTGGTTACGCAACACGCTGTTTCAGAAGCAATTAGATTACGAAGCACTGAACCACCTGGCCGCGCAGGCACCCGTGGGGGCGGGGGGGCTGGTGTGTTTACCCTTTGGCAACGGGGCCGAGCGGGTGCTGGAAAACCAACAGCCGGGAGCCTCGTTTCAGGGCCTCGACCTGACCCGCCACGGTCTGCCGCAGGTGGTGCGGGCGGCGCAGGAGGGCATCGTCTTCGCGCTCTATTACGGGATGCAGGTGATGGCGCAACTGGGCGTGGGGCTGAACACCGTGCGGGCGGGCCACGCCAATATGTTCCTCAGCCCGGTGTTTGGCCAAACCTTCGCCAACATAACCGGGGCCACCCTGGAACTCTACAACACCGACGGGGCGGCGGGCGCGGCGCGGGGGGCCGGGCTGGGCCTGGGCCACTACACCAACCGCCACGAAGCCTTTGGCGGTTTGCGCGTGGTGCAAACTCTTTTGCCCGACCCCGCCGCCCAACCCGCCACCCAGGAAGCCTACGCCCACTGGCTCAGCAAGGTACCCGGCCCGGTGAACGTACCCGCGTAGGCCGTTGAGCAAGCTACTGCGTATACCAGAAAAATGACTGAGTACGGGTAGCCATCGAAAATGAACCGGTGTGTGCTTTCGGGGCACACCAGAATACCGCGAAAGTACCGCTCAGGTACGTTTCCGGGGCCGATAACTCCCGCAAAAAAACGCCCCGTCTGGCACAGAGCAGATGGGGCGTTTTGAGTAAAAATGTGGCGGCTGAGGGTCGCCTATTCTTTCAGCACCTTCCGCACTTGGGTGCCCTCGGTGGTTTGCACCTGAATCAGGTACAGGCCGGTGGGCAACGCTTTCAGGCTCAGGGATTGGTGCAGGGTGGCGGCGGTTTTCTGCACCGTCTGGGTC
>JAYUKZ010000175.1:0-1060 GCA_043763995.1 Fibrella sp. | reverse complement strand
AAGCCTCTGCCGTTACACCCGTGCTGTTTTTAAAGCCATCGGCTCCGGCATCGGCGGCTAGTTTTATCAGGCGTTGGCATTGGTCCGGGGTGAAGAAGGTTGTTTCCAGCACTACCGTCAGGGGTATTTCGCGGGCGTGAGCCAGGGCCACTAATTTAGCGAGTTCTATTTTCAACCAAACCGAGGAAGGCGAAAAAAAGGCCGATGTGTTCAGGGCCACCTCCACGGCGTTGGCCCCATCGGTCAGGGCCAGTTCCAGTTCCAGTTGTTTCACCTCCATGCGTTGGTAGCCGTAGGGGAAACCCACGGTGGCGGTGAGGGTAGCGGGATGGGCCGTGCCCAGATCGCGGCGGTGCTTTTTCACCCAAAACGGGGCCACCACCAGCCCCGCCAGCCCAAGCTGATTTACCTCGTCAAGGGCTTCGTCCTGCTCGGCAATGGTAACGTTGGGGTGAATCAGCGTGCGGTCGAAATAGGCGAAGAGGTGGTTCACGGCGGGGGCGAGGGTGTGCGTTTTTAAACCCTGTGGCGGGCCTTCTTGTTATGGGTGTGCAAGATTAGCCAAAAATAGTGTTGTTTTGTGCCTACTAACTAACCGTTACCCCCCATGCGTTTTTTCACCTATCTGCTTGTTATTGGCCTTTTGGTTCTGGGTGTGCTCTATCTGGCAACTGGCTGGAGTTTTTCTGACGGCGAACGCGCCGGTACCATCTCTAAATTCAGCCGCCGGGGCTACGTCTTCAAAACCTATGAAGGCGTGCTGAACGTAGGCGGTTTTTCGGGCGAGACCGGCTCACTGACCCCCTCGTTTTTCGATTTTTCGGTGAAAGACGATGCCGTGGCCCAGCGCATTACCGATGCCGTGAAAACCGGCCAACGGGTGACGTTGCATTACGAAGAGAAAATTCTGCGCCTCCCCTGGAACGGCGATACCAAGTACTACATTACCAGTGTGGAGGGTGTTACCCCCCCGCAAGGGCAAATGGGTATGCCCGGCCAGCCTTACCAGCAAGCCCCCGCGCAACAGCCAGTTGCCCCGGCCCCTGTCTCGCCAGCCCCG
>JAYUKZ010000174.1:0-1062 GCA_043763995.1 Fibrella sp. | reverse complement strand
TACGCCAAACAAACCTTTGAAATAGACCTGCGCCCGCCGCCAAACGCCTTTCCCGTAGCCAAAGGCGAGGTTATTGCCCTGTCGGGGAATACGGGCGGATCGGGCGGGCCGCATTTGCATTTCGAAGTGCGCGACCCAAACGATAACCTGCTGAACCCGTTGCTGTACGGTTTTTCCGAACTGACCGACAACATTCCGCCCTACTTCGAGCGGGTGGCCCTGCGTACCCTCACGCCTACGTCGCGCCTCAACGGCGAAAGCCAACGGCTGGTCTTTACGCCCACCCGCCGCCCCGACGGCAGCTATACCATCAGCCAACCCATTACCGCCTCCGGGTTGCTGGGCCTGGAACTGCTGGCCTTCGACAAAGCCAACGGTTCGCCCTACCGCAACGGACTGAACTGCGTGGAAATCAGGCTCGACGGGGCCGAGACCTTTGCGTACAGCATGAACATGTTCCCCCACGAACAGACCCGGTTCATCAACGTACACATGAACTACGAGGCTGAACAGCTCACTGGCCAACGATACCACCGCGCCTACGTGGCCGACGGCAACCAACTGGCCCTCTACCACACCAACGCCTACCGGGGCCGCATACCCCTGCTCGACGGCCAACCCCACGAAGTAAGCATTACGCTGTTCGACAACTACGAAAATTCGGCCACCCTCCGCTTCACCATCCTGCCCGACGCAGCCACGCCCGCGCCCCCCCCCGCCGCCCCCGCCACCGACAGCCTCACCACCGCCGTTATTGACCCCCTCCCCACCCACATCGACGTACCCACGGCCACCCTCACGCCCGACGATAACCTGCTGAAAATCAGTGTCCGGGGGCTGGTTGGTACGCCGCCTCCCGCCCGTTTGTTCGAGGGGGCCACTACCACCCTGCTTGCCCCCGCCTACACCCGCAACGGCCAAACAACGTACCTGGTAGACCTGGCCACTACCCTGCCCGACTCGGTGCAGGTAGGCCGGGGGCGCATTCCGCTATTTTTCCGGCAACGGGTGCTGCCGGGGCAGAAGGAAGTAGTGCAAGCGGGCAATATTCAGATTCGGTTC
>JAYUKZ010000173.1:0-1065 GCA_043763995.1 Fibrella sp. | reverse complement strand
GCGTTTGCTGGCGCGGCGTTGGGCCAGAATGTAGGGTAAATCGTCGGCCTGAAGGGCATCTAGCAGCCGGGTGGCTTCTTCGGTGGTCAGGCCGTCGGGTGGTTGGCGGGTAAGCTGGTCGCGTTGTTGGTCGGTTTGCTGGGTACGTTGCCCGGCGGCGGGGGTTGGCTTGGGGGCAGTTTTAGGCAGGTTTGTTTTGGGTTTTTTGCCCGAAAAATGTAGCTTGAGCAGTTCGTAGTTGGCGCGGGCCGCGTTGTTGTCGGGGTCGTTGAGCAACGCTTTTTGGAAATAGCTCAGCGCGTTGGCCGTGTCTTTGGTCTGGGAAATGGCCAACAGGCCCAACTGGGTAGCGGCGGTGGCTTCCAGGGCCGGGGTAGCCAGGTTACCGGGTTGCTCATACTGCTGTTTGGCGGCGGCAACGTTTCCGGTGCGGTAATAGAGGTGCCCCAGGTTAATGCGCTCGGCCAGCGAGGGGTTGCTGCTGGTGCTGACCAAAAACCGGTAACTGGCCAATGCTCTTGCGTATTGACCGGTCTGCACCTGGCGCACGGCCTGCCTGCGGGTCTGGTTTCGGCGCGTGACCAACCCCAGCCGGGTGCTGCCCAGGGCGGCATCGAACCAGGTGCTGGTGAACGTGAAGAGGGTAAAGAGGGGAATTAACAGCGTCATACTTGGCACAAAATTAAGCATTTATCAGGTGCCCGTGCGGGCTATGTTACAGGCGCAGGGTACGAACCGTAATGAGCACGTCGAGCAGGAGCAGGAAGAGAGCTATTCCCAGAAAATAGTAATATTTATTGGTTGAAAGCAACACTTGCCGTTGGTTGATGGTGCGGCCCGGCAAGTTGCGCAGCGCGTTGGCCAGATCGTTGGCCAGATGGTCCGTCAGGGCTACATATTGGCCTTGTACCCGCTGGGTGAGGGCGGTCAGAAAGTCGCGGTTGAGGCGGGTGTAGGCCAGTTGGCCCTGCTCGTCGGTGAGGTAGCCACCGCCCTGCCGCACGGGACTACCGGCTTCAGTACCCATTCCCACGGCAAACAGCGCGAGGCTATACTGGGCCATCC
>JAYUKZ010000172.1:0-1065 GCA_043763995.1 Fibrella sp. | reverse complement strand
TGTTCTTTGCGCTGCTTGGGAATCAGGTACTTTTTGGCGATCTGCACTTTCTCCTCCACCGTGTAGCCCGTGATGTCGATAATCTCCATCCGGTCGCGCAGGGCGGGGTGAATCGTGTCGAGGGTGTTGGCCGTTGCAATAAACAAGCACTTCGAGAGGTCATACTCCACCTCTAAGTAGTTGTCCATAAAGGTAGAATTCTGCTCCGGGTCAAGCACTTCGAGCAGGGCCGAGGAGGGATCGCCCCGATAATCAGAACTTACCTTGTCGATTTCGTCCAAGATAAATACCGGATTTGAGGAGTTGCACTTTCTGATGTTTTGCACAATTTTGCCCGGCATAGCCCCGATATACGTTTTGCGGTGGCCCCTGATTTCGGCTTCGTCGTGAACTCCGCCCAAGGCCATGCGGCTGTATTTGCGGCCCAGGGCTAACAAAAACGGGTTCGTCGCGCACCATGCCTGCCAAAAATACCGAGTACCCCAGGGTTTTAAACTCCGTAATTTGGAATTTATCTAACACTTGCAGAAAAAAGTTCTCGATAAATCCTGGCCCCACGTTTACTTTCACTACTTGATAATACTCGTTTTTTCCACCCCCAAAGAGCAAAAAAACCGATTGTCCGTCGTAGTCAGTAGCTACCAGTTCAAAGCCATCTTCTAATTGTACCTCCACGCCCCAGTCACGTTCAAAGTCACCGTTTAGTTTGTTGAGGATAAAATTATTTTTGAGGCCGCGATTAGCCACCAGCACCCCTTTGGCACCCAACGGAATGACGCGGTAGGGTGCGTCATTATTCACGACGGGAAACTCAATTCGCTTGGTGGTTTGGGCGTTGGATTCGGGAACCACGCACGCCAAAAGACAGAAAATGAAGACTGAAAACGGCAAAGATGTTAGTAACGAGTACTTGTTTTTTGTGGGTTTATTCATGGCTTAATCCGATTAGAATATCAAACTCCTCGGTGCGAAGCGGAATAACCGACAGCCGAGACTGACGAATTAACGCACAGTTTTGTAATCTATTGTCTCGCTTGATTTGAGCCAGCGTAACTGACTTCGGCA
>JAYUKZ010000171.1:0-1065 GCA_043763995.1 Fibrella sp. | reverse complement strand
AAAACACTGCCCGCCAACGGCACGGGCAAGCAAACGCCGCGTCTGAGTGGCTACAATTACAGCACCCAAACCACCGAAATCAACGTACCTGTGGGGCCGGATGACCTGATAATCAGCGCGTTTCAGCCAAAATCAACGCTGCTGAAAATTTTGTTCGAACCCAAATCTGCGCTGGAAGATTCGGTCACGTATGACATCACGGCCTGGTCGTTGCCTTATGCCTATGGGCTGCAAACCTACGCTCTTACGGCCCGGATAGACCCCGTGGCCGCGCCCGCCAAACAGCCCGCCGCGCCGATTCCTGACCCCGCCGCCCGACCCTACGCCTACCTGGCCCGCTGGCAGTCGTTGCCTTCGGTGCAGTTGCTGGCCGGGCTTTTTCAGAAAAAAATTCGGGTGCGGGTAGCCGAAAAGTCCTTCGAACTGGAGGGGCAACCCTACGCCGCCGGTACGTTGCTTATTACCCGCGCCGGTAACGAACGCCTTCCTAATTTCGACGAGTTGGTGCAGCAGGAAGCCGCCCGGCACCGGGTGAGCCTGGCGGCGGTGAAGACCGGGCTGGTCGCCAAAGGCTCCGATTTTGGTTCCGACTTTGTGTCTCCCCTCAAAGCCCCCCGTGTGGGCGTGGTGTCGGGCGAGGGGCTGGTGGCTACGTCGGTGGGCGAGGTGTGGCACTATTTCGAGCAGGAACTGAACTACCCCGTCACGCTCATCAACGGGGCCGATTTGGGAGCCGTTGACTGGAGCCAACTGGACGTGCTGGTGATGCCCAACGGCTACACCTACAGCCGCCTCCTCACCGACCGTACCCTGACCGCCATCCGGGAGTGGGTGCGGGGCGGGGGCAAGCTGATTGCGCTGGAAAAAGCCGCCGCCGCTCTGATCGGCAAAGACGGGTTCGACCTGAAAGAAAAAGAAGACAAGGCTGAGGCCGACAAGCCTAAAACCAAAAAACAGCTTACCGACTCGCTGAAAATCTACGGCGACCGCGAGCGCGTGGCCGTCTCCGACGAAACGCCGGGCAGTATCTACCGCCTCACGCTAGACACCACCCACCCCCTGGGG
>JAYUKZ010000170.1:0-1070 GCA_043763995.1 Fibrella sp. | reverse complement strand
AAAAATCGCTGATGAGCGACATGAGGCAGATGACCAGGATGTAGCCGAAAAACAGCGCGGCGGGCAGCACCAGTGCCGTGGGCGGGGCCGTGGCCAGGTACATCGAAAACACCAGCCCGAAAACGGCGTATATAGCCAGCGAAATCCAGTACGTATTGGTGGATTCGCCCGCTTTTTTACCTTGGTTAAACACCGCCGGTCGGCGATTATCGAGTTGGAGTTTCACGGCTAAAATGGCCCGCATTTGGCCATAATTGACCCCCAACAGCCGCCAGAGCCACGGCAGCCGGTCGGTCAGGAGCAGGGTAGGAGTCATGTGGTGTTATTGGTTCAGGGTGTAAATAAACTCTTCGGCGGTGGAGTTGCGGTCGTCGTTGCCGGTGAGTTGGCTAAAAAGCTGTTCCAGCGAACTGCCCGTTTGGCGTTGGGCCTGAAGTTCGGCAAACGATCCGTCGGCAATGATTGTCCCGCCGTTGATGATGATGATTCGGTCCGAAATTTTTTCCACCACGTCCATGATGTGCGAACTGTAAAAAACGGTTCGGCCCGAATCAGCTAGTTGCCGGATAATCTGTTTCACCAGCACCACCGCGTTGGCATCCAGCCCCGACAGGGGTTCGTCCAGAAACACCAGATCAGGGTTATGAATGAGGCCCGAAATGAGCAGCACTTTTTGGCGCATACCTTTGGAAAACGTCGTCATGCGGTCGTTGGCCTGGGTGTCCAGCCCAAACAGGCGCAGTAGTTCCAGGGCTTTTTTCTCGACCGTGATCGGCCCCAGTTCGTAGAGTTGCCCCACAAACTGAAGGTATTCCATTGGCGTAAGCAGGTCATAAAGCGCGGCGTTCTCAGGTACGTATCCGATACGCCGTTTCACCGCCATCGCCTCGGTGCGCAAGTCCAGCCCCAGCACCCGCGCCTCTCCCCGGAAGTGGGGCAAGAGGCCAATGAGGGTTTTGATGGTGGTGGACTTGCCCGCACCGTTGGGGCCGATGTAGCCTACCACCTGCCCCGGCATCACGCGCAGGGTAATGCTGTTCAGAATTTGGGTGGCTCCGTAGAACTGCACC
>JAYUKZ010000169.1:0-13855 GCA_043763995.1 Fibrella sp. | reverse complement strand
ACCCGCGCACCCCAAATTTTGCCGTGCAATAGGCCGACTGATGCTCGACCCCGGCCAGGCCGAACACGCTGCTGATGTTGACCACCTGCCCCCGGTTGTGCTGAATCATATGCGGCAAAAACGCTTTGGTCATTCGGATAACGCCCCACAAATTGATGTTCAACAACCACTCGAAATCATCCAGATCAGTCTGGGCGAAAGGGCCACTACCCAACGCCACGCCCGCGTTGTTGATCAAAATCAGGGGTTGGGCCGGGTCGAGTGTAGGGATAATTTTTTCGGCGAACGCCAGAATTGCCGCCGCATCGCCCACGTCGAGGGGGTAGGTCTGGAGGGTGCCCCCGGCCAGGTGGTTGGTTTCGGCCAGGGTGGCCGGGTTCACGTCGGTGGCAATAACGGTGGCTCCGTACTGCGCCGCCAGCAACGCCAACGCCCGCCCAATGCCCGACCCGGCACCGGTGATAATGAGAAGAGTATTCTGGAAATAAGTCATGGGGGAAGGGGGTTAGGAGTTAAGAGTGTAGCGTTAAGAGTTGCTTCGCCAACTTAGTCTACTCTGCCGTACCAATTTTTAACGCTACACTCTTAACTCTTAACTACACTAAATGCAGGGGCGCACTGGCAATTTGGCGGTGCGTGCCGCCGGGCTGTAGCTTTTCAATTTCGCGAATCACATCCACAATCCCCTTCAGTGGAATCTTTACCCAGGTGGGGCGGTAGCTGATTTCGTAGCCCAGTTCATATACCGCTTTTTCCAGTAAGTAGATGAGCAGCAGGTAGTTAATCTCGCCGTTGTCGTAAAACATGGGGTGCGGCGAGCCGAATGTGTCCAGATAAGCGTCCAGGTACGTGTCGCGGATGAGTTTGTACCACCGGTCGGAGACGACCTGCAATTTGTCGGGTGAAATACCTTCGGTTTCAGTTGAATTGAACAACTTGGCCGACACCGCGTAGTGGTACGACCGGATCATGCCGGCCACATCTTTCAGGGGCGAATGCTTGATTTTTCGCTCGGCGATGCTGCACTCCGGCTCCCCCTCGAAGTCGATAATGACGTAATCGTCGGGCGTGGCCAGCACTTGCCCCAGGTGGTAATCGCCGTGGATACGTACCCGGCACGACCCCAGGGGGCGGGTCAGGAAATCAGCCACAAAATCGTCGATCATCTCTTTGGCTTCCATAAACACCCACGCCAGCCGCTGCGCCTGTGCGTCGAGCCGGTCATAGTTGTTGACCAGCAACTCGTACCGCCGCTGGAGCAAATCAGTAAACCGGTTGGCCAGAAAAGCGCGGTATTCTTCCGTGAAGGGTTCGGTCTGAAAAGCTGGGTCGGTGGTTTTTTTGTAGAGCGCGAGGTGCATTTCGGCGGTGCGCTGCCCCAGCAACGCCACCCGCTCGAACACGGCCTCGTTGATGGTAAAGAGCCGGTTAGGCACCGCATACAGGAAATCATTCAGATGGTCGCCGGTCATGGCCCAACTGTCTTTGTCGTTGGCCACCATGCGCTGCATCATACCCAGGGTGATGTCGTCCTGACCGGGGCGGTGCCAGGTGAAGCTACCGGCATAGGCCGGAATGGCCCCGAAACCGCCCGTTTCGGTCAAAAAAGCCACCATTTCCACCTCCGGGTTAGTTTGCCCGAACAATTTTCGGTACAGCTTCAAAAAATACTGTTCGTTAAACACCAGAGCCGAATTGCTGGAATCGACGGGCAGCACCCGCGACAAAACGGTTTCGGTTAGTTCCAAGCCGCTACCCTTTTGGAAGGTAACGGCCCCCTCGGTTTGGTTGGCCAGCAGGTTGCGGTACAGCACCTCGCGGAAGCCCGCCACATAAATGGCATCGACCAGCCAGCCCGCCGTGGAGGTTTCGCCGCCGCCCAGCGTGATTTCCGTCAAAATTCCCTTCTCAGGTACGTCGATAGGGGTGCCGGGCAAAAAAGCCAATGGCAGCAAGTAGTGTTCTGGCGGGCCATCAGTGTAATGCGCCTCGATGATGGTGAGGAAGAATGAACCAGCCGGATGCGGCCCAGCCAGAGGCAACACCGACTGCACCCCAAACCCCGCCTGTTGCCGGGCTTTTCCCGCAAACCAGCGGCAGGTGTTCAGGTACGTTGGCAACACGGTGGTGGCCAGGTGTTGGTGCAAAGCCAGGTCAGTCGGGAAGGCCGACCAGGGCAATTCGGAAGTCAGAGACATAAGCATAACGTGCGAAACCCCGGCACGGTAAGGCCGTGCCGGGCAAGGCATCAAATAAGCACAAACCGACCGAATCTCAATGAATGGGACAGTTTTTTCTTTTTTTCGTGCAGAAAAACAACGTACCTGGAAAAAAGTAAGTGAACGGGGTGGCGGTGGCATTGTAGGGGCGGGCGGTCCCGCGTCCGGGCTTGCCTCCGCCCTGGGCCGATGCTAATACGCCGGTACAAATACGCCGATGCAAATACACCGAAAAAATGCTTCGCGCACGGCCAGGGCGGAGGCAAGCCCGGACGCGGGACCGCCCGCCCCTACAATGCCACCGCCACCCCGTTCAAGAAAATCCCTTCTTCCATTCCTTTCCCCCTTTCCTCCATTTACACCCCTACTTCCGGTAATCCAACGCCGGTTTGCGTGTGCCGAGCAGGGCTTCGTAGGTGAAATCGGCACCGCGTTTCTGTACCCATTCGGCGCGGGCCTTTTCGATCAGAGCGGGAGTGTTGTAAAGGTCGAACGCGGTGAGGGCCAGCGTTTTAGCCGCCACCAGCATCCCCTTCTGGCCGATGCTCATGCCGCTCGCCGCCGTTGACTGCCAACTGTGCGCACTCGACCCCGGCACCCAGGTGGCCGTTTGCAAGCCTACCGTTGGCACGGCCCAACTCACGTCGCCCACGTCGGTAGAGCCGCCGCTGGTGGGGCTGTCGGGCGCGTTGCGGAAGTCTTTCACCTCGGCGGCTTTGGTGATGGGCACGCGCTGTTCGGCGGGGAAACTCTCGCTGATTTTCTGGGCAAAAGCGGTTTCCTCCGGCGTGTACGTTATGCCGCCCACGGCTCTTAGGTTGCCGTGCATGACTTCGGCCAGCGTAGCGTTGGGCAGCATGTTGAACACGCCCCCCAGCACCTCCCACTCCACCTGCGTACCGGTGCCTTTGGCGGCTCCCTCGGCGGCGTTTTCAATTCGTTTCCAGACGCTTTGCAAGATGTCGCGGTCTTTGTGGCGGGCGTAATAATACACTTCGGCAAAGGCCGGCACCACGTTGGGGGCCTCGCCGCCTTTGGTAATGACGTAATGAATCCGGGTGTCGCTGGGTACGTGTTCGCGCATCATATTGACCATCATGTCCATCGCTTCCACCCCGTCGAGGGCACTGCGGCCCCGTTCGGGCGAGGCGGCGGCGTGGGCGGCAATGCCCCGGAACCGGAATTTGCCGTTTTTGTTGGCCAGCGACGTACCAGCGTCGGCGGCGTTCTGCGAGCCGGGGTGCCAGTGCAACACCACGTCCACGTCGGCGAACAGCCCTTCGCGCACCATGTATACTTTGCCCGACCCGCCCTCTTCGGCGGGGCAGCCGTAGAGCCGCACTGTGCCCGCGTGGCCCGATGCCTTAAGCCAGTTTTTGACCTCGACCGCCGCCGCCACCGAGGCCGTGCCGAAGAGGTTATGCCCGCAGCCGTGCCCGCCTTTCTGGTTCGGGATGGGGGTAAAATCGGCCTTCGCTTCGGTGGCCAGGCCGGGCAGCGCGTCGTATTCGGCCAGGATACCCACGGTGGGTTTGCCCGCGCCGTAGGTAGCCACAAAAGCCGTGGGGATGCCCGCCACGCCCGCCGTCACGGCGAAGCCTTCTTTGCGGAGTTGCTCCTGAAGCAGAAGCGAGCTTTTTTCTTCCATGTAGCCCAGTTCGGCAAAATCCCAGATTTGTTTGGAAAGAGCCGCATACTCGGCAAACCGCCCGTCGAGGTTAGTCAGCATGGTTTGCCGCGCCGGGTTCAGGGCAGGTACGTTGGTTTTGGGCTTCTTCTGTTGGGCCAGAGCCAGCACAGGCAGCAGAGCCGCCAGGAGTAGGGTTTTACGCATCGGGGGGGATGAATCTGTTTGCAGGTTGCTAAAAATAGCGTGTTTTCCGATACTTTGCCCCCGTTTCGCCGGATACGGCAATATACCTACCCGTTTTTGCCTCCCGCCGCGCCGACTATGAACGCCTGAAAAACAGCGGCCACAGCTACCTGCACGACCTGGAAACGTACCTGCTGAACGAAACGAACGTACCTGGCACGGATAGCAACCCCGCCCCCGCCGACGATGACGACACCCGGTTTGTACGCGGCGGACTGTTCAAGAAACTGGTGCCAAAAGTGTACGACTACACCCGCTCCATTTCCGGCCTGCGGGTGGTGGCCCTCGACGGAACAACGCTGGTAGTCTCCCCGCCCTCACCGAAAACCTCAACAGCCCCTACAACCTCCGCCAGTTCCAAAACCAACCCCTCCAACTACCCCTCGGCCAACAACATTGGCCAGACAAAGACGCGTTTGCATGGCATTGGGGGGATAAGTTTAGGGGGTAAGCTCGCTCAAACAACCCCAACTGCCCGTCTTGTCTGGATACGTACCTGAACGTGTCTTCGGCGGCATAGTGGAGGCCACCGAACTTGTCGATCTTGCGTTTGATGGTCAGGATAGTGTGGTCCATCTCGTGCATCAGGTGTTGGGTTGTGAAGCGCAACACAGCCCAATTGGCCACGGCGGTTATCTCGTTGTTGCGGCCTTTGTCGTACACAACCCGCTCCGGCTGCATATGGTAGGTATCACCGTCACATTCCACGTCGATGGTGCCGTTTTTACAGAAAAACGCGAAATCACAGATCCAGTTATTCTCGTTGGTTTTCAGAAAAAACTGCCGCTCGGCGGGTAGGTTGTGTTTCTTCAATTCGGCCCAAAGACGCTCTTCCAGGGGACTGTCGGCAAATATGTCGTTCAGTTCTTCGGCGTTTTGTAGCTTCTCCAGCGTGGTGGGAAATAACAGTAATTGCCGCCCCCGGTGGCTAATAATGGGCTTAGGCAGGGCTTGCAATGGCCCAAAACTAATCTTGTGGTACGTCGAGTCGGAGTTACGATTGGGGGTTTCGTTGGGGAAAAGTACTACCCGGCGCACCACCTCCACTTTTGTTACTGGTGCCACGTGCCGGATTGAGTATTTCCAGTCGCCAAAGCTTTTTTTGAAATAGAATGAGATGTAGCGCAACGTACCAGACTGAACCAGCGTCGGCACCCGTGAACTGGTCGGGATGCGGTACCAGCCTTCGTCGCGGGCAAGCAAAAAGTCCGTTTTGTCTTTAAACAGAGCTACAAGCGTGTCGTTGGGTGGGCGTTTGCTCATGGAGGTAGAGATGGAGCAAACGTACTAGATAAACCAATAAATAGCCAATGCCACCTACCCCTGATGCAGTTGCAAGACGGGGAAAATTAAATCCCAATTGCGGCCCCAAACTACGTTGCCGCGTTTGGTACGGAAGCGTTTGACGTTGGCTAAACGACGGTATTTATCGTGGGCAGGGTGGGGGTAGTTTTGTAGGAAAGGGCCAAAATCAACGACCTGTGTTGTGCCGTCCGTGAAGTTTATGCGCAGTCGGTGGTCACCGTCATACTCCGTTTCTGTAACTGCTATCGTTTTCATATTGGTTGAATGTCTTTACTATTCACCCCACCAACGCCCTTAGCTCTTCCACAACTTCCTTTATTGCCGCAACCGTGGCGGTGATGTCGGCTTCGGTGGTGAAGCGGCCCAGGCTGAGGCGGAGGCACGAGAAGGCTTCCTGCTCGCTGAGGCCCAGGGCCAAGAGCACATGGCTGGGGTCGATGCTGGCGGCGGTACAGGCCGAGCCGTTCGAGACCGCAATACCATCCAGGCCCATGATGAGCGCGTCAGAATCGCAATTCTCGAAGTAGATATTGGTCGTGTTGTAGAGCCGGTGTTCGGGCGTACCGTTTATAGACGTACCAGGAATAGTCAGCAAACTGGTTTCGAGTTGGTCCCGTAGAGACGCAATACATTGCGTCTCCCTCGCGTCAGCAATACATTGCGTCTCTACACACATTTCCTGCCGGGCCAACGCTGCCGCCGCGCCCATGCCCACGATGCCGGGTACGTTCAGGGTGCCGCTGCGGAGGCCGCGCTCATGCCCGCCGCCGTGCAACTGAGCTTCCAATTTCACTTTCCGGTCAGGTACGTGGGGCAGGCTGTGCTGCCGGACATACAGGCCCCCCACGCCTTTAGGCCCGTAGAATTTATGGGCCGAAAACGCCAGAAGGTCAACCCCGGCGGCATCTACGTCGATGGGGAGTTTGCCCACGGCTTGGGTGGCATCAGTCATAAACAGGGCACCCGCTTCGTGGGCCAGCCGGGCCATGTCGGTAATGGGCTGAATCACGCCGGTTTCGTTGTTGACCCACATCACGGCCACCAGCAGCGTATCGGGCCGGAGGGCAGCGCGGAGGTCGGCCAAATTGACCAGGCCCGCGCCAGGTACGTTGTGGGGCCGCACGGGCAGGTACGTTACGGCGAATCCCCGCGTTTCGAGGTACCGGCACACGTCGAGCACGGCTTTGTGTTCGGTCTGCACCGTGACGATGTGCCGCTTCTCGGCCCCATACCGTTCGGCTACTCCTTTGATAGCCAGGTTAATGGCCTCAGTGGCACCCGACGTAAATACCAGTTCGTGCGGGTCGCACGTTAGCAGATCGGCCAGTTGTTGCCGGGCTGTTTTCACGGCTTCGCTGGCCCCCGCGCCAAAGGGGTGCGTGCTGGCGGCGTTGGCGAAATTGTCGGTCAAGAACGGCATCATCGCCGCCAAAACGCGGGGGTCGAGACGGGTGGTGGCGTTGTTGTCGAGGTAAATCATGGAACGAAGGTAAACAGATTGCCTGGTACGTTATCTTGGCAACCCAACGCAAACCCGCTTCGACAATGAAAGCAATACCGATTGATCTGAAATCTTTTTGCCTGGGCATTCTCGCCGTGGGCACGGTGCTGCTCATGGCCCACAAACCCGCCCCAGACCCCACCGCCCAACCCGGTCCCCACCCCAGCTATGGACGCTACCAGGTAGTCACCGCCAAAGACACCCGAACCATCATCATCGACTCGGAGACGGGCCGTTTCCTGATCGAACGCCCCGCGCTGGGCCTACCCGGTTGGGCACCGTATTCGTTCGAAGAACTGTACAAAGGGAAATAGGCTGGGTTTTGCGTAGAGACGCGATACATCGCGTCTGGGTAGTGCGCGAAGCTTTTATTTTCCATCCCACAGCTTCGCGCACGGCTGAGACGCGATGTATCGCCGCACCGGCGTACCGGTCTCTACAGTTACCCGCCTTTCAAAACAACGTATTTTATGCTTCCAAAACTAACGCTGGTGACATGGGTGCCGGGCCTGGAACAGGCACAAACCTACCTCCTTATGCCTGATGCCGAGGCACAGAACCTGCCCGAAACGGCTTTTGTGGCGTTTTTACTGGAAACAGACCCCGCCCATTCGCTCAGTAGCCTCTGGGTGGGCGACGAGTGCTGGCCCCTGGAAACCCTGGCCCCCGGCTGGCATACAGCCCGCGACCCGCTCACCGCCGAGGCCATGCAACTGGCCCTGGGCGAGGTCTCGAACCTGACCCTGCGGCCCTCCTTCCGAAACCGCTTCGGGCAATGCCGCCTCTACATCACCGCCGCCGACAGCCCCGACCGGCAACGGCTGGGTACGTTGCTTATCAGCAGTTCCAAAGCCAGTCAGGAGCAACTGGCCCAAATGCTGGCTTACCTCTGGGAACGACAGGTAAACGTGGCCTCGCCGTTGGGGCGGGTGGGCATTGGCAACCTGCCCTATGGCTCTACTGCCGGGCGGCTGGCCCAACTCCAGGCCGACCTTGCCGACCTTACCCGCCAGCAGCCGCTGTTTCGGGTGGCTCCGCTCACGCGCCTTCAACCCGCCCTGCACCAGCTCCACCACCCTAACCACGCCCTGCTCACCGACCGGGCCATTGCCTACCTGCTGGCCAACCCCGCCAGCCTGGAACTCGCCGAAGGCCAGGCCCCAGACACTTTTCTGCTGGCTGACCGCTGGTTTCGGGTAGGCACGGTGCTGACCGAAACGCTGGAAAACAGTACCGAAACCGCTGAAAACAGGCTCATCCACGGCTACCTGGCCGATGTGGCCAACTACCTCGGTGGCCTGGCCGAACGCATTGCCGGGCCAGACCCCACCGCCGCCCCCTCCTGGACGGGCCATACGTACCAGAAGCAATTATTACTGAAAATCAGTCAGTTGCAGGAACAAACCAGCCAGTGGCAAGCCTTCGCCCGGCAGTTTCTGCCCGTTCGGCAACCGTCTTTCACGCTCCCACCCGTGCTGACGGGCTTCGACCACAGCGACCATTACCGCCGCGCCGGGCAGCAGATTCGGGCGTGGTTTACCACCAACGCCGCCCGCCAAACCGAAACCCCCGACTGGCTGGTGGGTGTGCGATCGGTGGATACGCTCTACGAACTGGTGTGCCTCTACCAGTGGATCGATGCCTGGCAGGCAATGGGCTACGCCTGGGACCGGTTCGACCCCCAAACCGAAGCCGACCACCCCGAACGGGGGCACTACCGCCTGGTTCACGCCAACGGTAGCCGCGCCACCGTCTCCTACGAATGTTTGCCCACGGGCTACGGCACCACCATGCCCTACCGCGCCGATATGCCCCTGCGGCCCGATTTTCTGGTCGAATGGACACCGCCCACAGGCCCCGCGCAATGGCTTGTGGCTGATGCCAAATTCAGGCCCGCCCTGCCCGTGCGCGAGCAAAATTTACCGCGCATGGTGCTGCGCTATGTGCATGGACTTGGCCCCCTCAGCCCCGGCCCCCAGCCCCCCGTTGGGCGCGGCCTGCTGCTGCTGCACCCCGCCGTGCCCGCCACCCCCAACGGACGGGCCGGGTTTTGGTTTTGGCAATATCCCCGCCACGACTGGTTTGGCGAACAGCCCACCACCCAGCAAATTGGGCAGGTGGCCGTGGCCATCAGCGGCGAACCCGGCGCATTGCACCAACTGGTGGCCCGGTGGGTGGGCCAACATTAAACCCGAAACCCGCCGTTGGCGTTAAGCAGTCATGGCCATTGTAACGATTACCATTCTGAATTTTGCCCCCGGCAACCGCTACCGGGCTTTTGCCAACATGGGCCGCTGGCTCATGAAGCCCTTCGACGCACCGGGCCTTTCGTTTCAGAAAATGATGGGAACGGGAAAAAACTTCGGCCTTTGGCCCGATTTTTCCAGGTACGTATTTCTGGGCGTTTGGGACACCGAACCGCAGGCCACCGCCTTTTTCGGTACCGAAAACTGGCGATTGTTTTTGCCCAACACCCCCGATGCCATCACTACGCTCTACCTGCAACCTCTGAAATCGCAGGGACGGTGGGATGGCGTTGACCCCTTTGCCGGAGCCGCCCCGGCCACGGCCCCGCCCGCCAACCCCGGTGGGCCGGTGGCCGTGCTTACCCGTGCCAGTATCCGCACGGGTGCCCTGCTCGATTTTTGGCGCAACGTACCTGCCGCCCGCCAACGCATCGATGAACAGGGAGATAACCTGCTGTTGGCCCTGGGCGCGGGCGAAAAACCCCTTGTGCAGCAGTGTACCATCAGCGTCTGGCGCAACGCCGCCCTGGTCGATCAGTTTGCGTACCGGCAAAGCGGCCACCGCGAAATTGTGAAGATGACCCGCCAACGAAAATGGTATTCCGAAGAGCTGTTCGCACGCTTTGCTGTCCTTCGCATGGAGGGCGTACCAGACACACCCGGAGCCACTGAAAAGGGGTATCTTTGAGCATGGCCAGTCGGAACGCCGAACCGGGTTTATTTCACGAAGCAGTACGCAACGCATTAGAAAAAGACGGTTGGACGATAACCGATGACCCGTATCAAATACGTCTTCTCGATGTGGAAAGCGACATTGACCTGGCGGCGGAACGGGTAATAGGTGCGCAACGCAAAGGAAATGGCCTTACCGAGAAAATTGCCATTGAGATCAAAAGCTTTGTCGGGGCTTCGTTTATGAAGGATTTGCACAACGCCGTTGGTCAGTTCACAAACTACAAAATCCTGATGAAGCTGGAAGAACCGGAACGTGTGCTGTATCTGGCCGTACCCCACTCGGTTTACACCAGAAAATTTAACGTAGTAGGGGTAAAACTGATCTGCCGGGAAGCAGGGATTCGGTTAATGAGCTACGATCAAATCAACGAGACAATTGTAACATGGGAAAGATAGAACAGTACCGCCAGTATATCCTGTCGATGTTTGAAGAACGGCTCCACGTGAAGCCCATAAATTTACAAAATGTTGATAATCAAATCATTGTGGATACCAAACACAATCACTACCAGTTTGTTAGTACCGGTTGGAATGGACTGATCTTCAGTTATGCCGTCTTGTTTCACTTCGACATTAAACCTGATGGGAAGATTTGGATACAGGCTAATAATACCGACCGCGACGTGGCCGAGGAGTTGGAACGAATGGGCGTACCAAAGACCGACATTGTGATTGGATTCCAGCCGCCGCAGTACCGGGCCTTAACGGGCTATGCCGTGGCATAAAGGGCAAACCAACCGGCCGGGGCGCAGGAACTGGCCCGGTTTTTGGCCCGAATCTTGTATCCCATCGGGAAAGATTGTTATTTTGCGCCCTAAATTTGTGTCTATACCGAGATGTCATTAATTAACAAAATACGTGAACGCTCCGGGTTGGCCGTGGGTGTAATTGCCGTCAGCCTCATCCTGTTCATCGTAGGCAGCGACCTGCTGGGCGGGGGCAACAAACTTTTTGGCAACAACGACCAGGAAGTGGGCGAGATTGATGGGCGAGCTATCGACAACCAGGATTTCCAGGCGAAAGTGGAACAGGTACGTGCCCAATATGAGCAGCAAACGGGCCGCGCCCCCGGCGAACAGGAAATGACGCAGGTGCGGGAGCAAGCCTGGAACCAGCTTATTTTTGAAACCGCCTACCAAAAAGAGTTCGATAAACTGGGCCTGACCGTCTCGCCTGAAGAACTGGTAGACATGGTGCAGGGCAACAACGTCAGCCCCGAAGTGCGGCAGGCGTTTACCAACCCCCAAACCGGCGTTTTCGACAAAAACCAGATTGTGCAGTACCTCAAAGGGTTGCGCAACCAGCCCCCCGCCCAACAGGCGCAGTGGGCTTCGTTCGAAAAGCAGATTAGCACCAACCGCCTGCGCGAGAAGTTCGACAACCTGATGCGGCTCTCCAACTACACCACCGCCGCCGAAGCCCAGAAAGAATACCAGGCCCAGAACACTAAAGCCGACGTTAAATTCCTGTTTGTGCCCTATGCCTCCGTCAACGACACAACGGTAAAAGTCACCGACGGTGAACTAAGCGACTACCTCGGTAAGCACAAAGACGAATTTCCCGGTGCCGACAGCCGTAGCATTCAGTACGTGACCTTCAGCGTGAACCCGTCGAAAGAAGACAGTGCTTCACTGTATACCGAGATCAAGTCGTTGGCCCGTGGGCTGGGCAGTGCCAAAAACGACTCGACGTTTGCCCGCCAAAACAGCGACGTACCGGTGCCGCTCTACCTCACGGCGGGCGAGATGCCCGAACAACTGCGGGCCTCCATCCCCACGTTTTCGCCCGGCGGCGTGTATGGCCCCTTCCGTGAAAACAATACGTATTACATCTACAAATATGGCGGAACCAAAAAAGACACGAGCTTTACGGTTCGCGCCAGCCACATCCTGATTCGGGCCACGGCCAAGACCGATTCGGCCAAAGCACAGGCTAAACGCCGGGCTGAAAGCATCCTGAAACAAATTCAGGGCGGTGCCAGCTTCGAGGCGTTGGCCCAAAGCAACAGCGAAGACGGGTCGGCGCAGCAGGGCGGTGATCTGGGTTATTTCAAAAACAACGGCCAGATGGTAAAGCCCTTCGAAGCCGCTATTTTCGGCTTCAGCGGGTCGGGCCTGATTCCCCGCGTGGTGGAGACCGATTTTGGGTACCACATCATTAAAGTGACCCAGGCCAAAACCAACCAGCTTTACCGCGTGGCGGGCATCGGCAAGACCATCACCGCCAGCGAGGCCACCACCAACCAGGCGTACCAGAAAGCCAGCCAGTTTGCGGCCAACAGCCAAACGAAAGAGGCGTTTGATGATAACGCCAAAAAAGACAAGAGCCTGGTGGTTGCCAACGCCGAACGCCTGCCCGAAACGGCCTCGACCGTGAACGCCCTCACCGATGCCCGCGCCATTGTGCGTTGGGCCTTCGACGACAAAACGGATCTGAACGAGGTGTCGGAACCCTTCCAGGTGGGCGACCAGTATGTGGTGGCGGTGTTGACGGCCAAAACCAAAAAAGACCAGGTATCAGTGGCCGATTACCGCACTGAACTGTTGGCCAAAGTGCGCAACCAGAAAAAAGGCGAGCAGATTCTGGCTAAACTCGGTACGCCCACCGGCCCGCTGGAGACCGTGGCGCAGAAATACGGAGCCGGGGCCATTGTGGAAACTGCCGAAGACGTTAGCCTGGCCACGGGCTTTTTGCGGAGCGCGGGCGTTGACCCCGTGGCGTTGGGCCGCGTGTTTGGCCTTCAGGCCGGTAAACGCTCGAAACCTTTTGCGGGCGAAAGCGGCGTGTTGGTGATGGAGCCAACCCGGATTGCCCCCGCCCCCAACGTGGCCGATTACGCCATGTACAAGACCATGATTCAGCAAAACCAGGGGCAGCGCACCACTGTCTACGTGAACGAGGCCATCAAAGCCGCCGCCAACATTGTAGACCGCCGCGCCAAATTGTACTAGCCCCGGCAACGTACCTGATAGTTTCATAAAGCCCGGCTGACATCAGCCGGGCTTTTTTTGCGCCGTAAGTTCGGGTACGTTAGATCTTAACCGGCTCTATTTCTGTTATATTCGTTTAAAATCAGCTAATCATGGAAACGCTCACGATTGAACTGACCAACCCCAAAGCAAAAACCTTGCTGGACGAGTTGGAAGCCCTGAACATCATCCGGGTCGTCCGGCCCGAAGCCGCCGATACGCCAAAACAAAAGCTTTCGGAGCGGCTGCGTGGTAGCATCTCACCCGAAGCCGCCGACGCGTTCAATAAATACGTGCAGCAAAGCCGCGACGAATGGGAACGCGATAGCTGATCGCCACTAACGCGATTTCTGATTACCTCGGCAGTAAGGTATCGACGGCGGCTTTAGCGTTCATGGATGAAGTAATGGACGACCAACCTGCGTTGTCTGTTATCAGCCGGATCGAACTGCTTGGTAATAACCTTCCTGAACTGCCACAATTCAGACTAGCCGTTGCGGGTTGCCGAATCTACGACCTCGACGAATCCGTGATTTGGCAAACGATTGCCCTGCGAAAATCCCGCCGCATAAAACTGCCCGATGCCATCATAGCGGCCACCGCATTGGCCTACGGCCTGACGCTGATTACGCACAACCTTCGTGATTTTGATACAACTGCAAATCTCAACCTGCTGGACCTTCACCAACGTTAACCGGGGGCAGCGCACCACGGTTTACGTAAACGAGGCCATCAAAGCCGCCGCCAACATCGTAGACCGCCGCGCCAAGAACCCTAGCCGGTTAAGCAACCATTGTACCAAACGAATACACTGTGTTTGAGTAAATCTTTAACATGAGTACACAATACAAAGACTTAGTTGAGAGTGCCTATTCAGCATTCAACGCCAGAGACATTGATGCCGCCCTGTCGGTCATGCATCCAAACGTGCAGTGGTCAAAAGCCTGGGAAGGGGGGTACATCAGTGGGCACGATGAGATAAGAGATTACTGGACAAGGCAATGGAA
>JAYUKZ010000168.1:0-13892 GCA_043763995.1 Fibrella sp. | reverse complement strand
CCCCGGCGTGTAACCTGCAACTTTATAATTCCTTGCGGGATGATGATACCGGCCCCAAAGGTCAGATCAACGATGAAAAAATAGTGTGGGTGCATACCTTTTTTGCAATTGATTCGTCTATAGATTATATATTGCAACAATATTATTTTTCACATAGCTTGTAGTACACCGCTTTTACCTGTGAATTGACCTATGAAACGGAACGTAATAGTATCGTTGTGCGTGAGCACGGCGTTTCTGGCATCGCCAAATCTGTCGGCAACAGCGTCTGCTTGCCAGCAACCCAAAGAGCGGATTGCTCAGGAACCGGCTAAGAAGTTGGCCAGCAAAAAAAAGCTGGCTGACCCCAAAATAACTCCGGAAAGAGCCGCTCCAAAAGCACCGGTGGCCAAGAATCGTTCGGGCAAACGCTTTTGGTCGCGCATCATGAACGTGTTCCGCGATGTGCATTCGGCAGAGAAAAAGCAGAAGTAAAAACCGTTTTTAGCCAAAAAGGGCCGTCTTCAGGCAAGAGACGGCCCTTTTTTTTAGGTTATCACTTCACCGACCGAACTCATAGACGGTGGTTTGGGTGTAGAGGTGGCCCGGTTGCAGCACCACCGTTGGGTACGTTGGTTTGTTGGGCGAATCGGGGAAATGCTGGGCTTCCAGGGCCAGCCCCTCGCGTTTTTGCGCCGCCCGGCCATACTTGCCGATGTCGTTTCCGGCAAAAAAGTTACCGCCATAAAACTGTAGCCCCGGCTCGGTAGTCAGCACCGCCATTCGGATTCCCGACTTATCGCCCACCAGGTCGGCCACCTTGGCCAGGGTACCTACTTTGGCGTTCAAGACCCAGTTGTGGTCGTAGCCCCCGCCAAAGGTAAGTTGCTCATTTTTGATGTCTACCCGCTTTCCGATAGGCGTGGGTTGCCGAAAATCGAAGGGTGTACCCGCTACCGAAACCGGCTCACCAACCGGAATCAAACCTTTGTCTACGGCAGAATACCGGTCGGCATCAATCATCAGGACGTGGTTGTTGATGGTGCCGGAGCCTTCGCCGTTGAGGTTGAAAAAGGCGTGGCTGGTGGGGTTCACCGGCGTGGCCTTGTCGTTTATGGCCTTGTATTCGATCCGCAGAGCGTTTTCGCCAACCAGCGAATAAATGACGGTCGTGGTCAACGTGCCGGGGAAACCGCCCTCGCCTTCGGGCGATACGTACCTGAGTTCCAGGGTCTTGTCGTTGATCTGCCGCGCCTCCCACACCCGCGTGTGGAAGCCCGTGGGGCCACTGTGGAGGGTGTTGCCGTTGTTGTTGAGGGCGGTTTTGTAGGTCTTGCCGTTGAGCGTGAACGTGCCTTTGGCAATGCGGTTGCCCACCCGCCCCACAATGGGGCCGTAGAACGCCTCGTTGGCCTTTTGGTAGTCAGCAAGGCTACCGAAACCCAACACCACGTCGGTCAGGTTACCGGCTTTGTCGGGCACCAGCAGCCCCACAATCCGGGCACCGTAGTTGGTGATGGCCACCTGAATGGTTTCGCCTTTCAAGAGATACAGAGCCGTTTTTTTGCCATCAATGTTTCCGGTAAATGCCGCAGGGTCGGGCAATTTGTAACTGATGGCCGTGCCGTTGGCCGGGCCGGTAGCGGGTTTGGTGGCCATGCTGGTTTGGGCAATGGTATCGGTACCCGATTCGCCCGATTTAGGCTTGGTTTGGCACCCGGCAATGGTGAGTAGGGTGAAGAGAAAAAGAGCGTTTTTCATGGGAAGTAGGGATTACGTACCCAACCTACAAAAAAATACGCCGACCTGCCCAGTCGGCGTATTTTTCGGCAGGTACGTAGAGACGCGATACATCGCGTCTCAGACCAGCGCGAAGCAGTAGGGTAGAAAATTTGCTGTAAACTAGCTTCGCGCTCGGCGGAGACGCGATGTATCGCGTCTCTACAAAACCCGGCCCATCCGCACGGCCCAGCCCCTACAGCACCGCGTTCATGCTCCGAACGGCTTCGGCAGATTTGTTAAACGCCGCCTGTTCATCGTCAGAAAGTTTGTAGTCGATGATGGCCTCCCAGCCGGTTTTGCCGATGATTACGGGAACGCCCAAACAGATGTCCGACTGCCCGTATTCGCCGTTGAGGGCCACGCAGCAGGGGAAAATGTGTTTTTGGTCGCGCACAATGCTCTCCACCAGTTCGGCCACGGCAGCACCGGGGGCATACCAGGCCGATGTGCCGATGAGCTTCGTGAGGGTGGCCCCGCCCACCATGGTGTCGGCGGCAACTTTTTGCAGCGTTTCAGCGTCCAAAAACTGGCTCACGGGTATGCCATTGCGGGTGGCCAGGCGCGTGAGCGGAATCATCGTCGTGTCGCCGTGACCGCCTACCACCGTGGCGTGGATATCATTGGGCGGGCAGTCCATGGCCAGGGCCAGGTACGTCTTGAACCGGGCCGAATCCAGGATGCCGCCCAGGCCGATGATCCGGTTTTTGGGGATTCCCGCCGTTTGCAGCGTCAACTGCGTCATGGTGTCCATCGGGTTGGAGACAATGATGATGATGGCCTCCGGCGAATGTTTCAGGATGTTTTCCGTCACGCCCTTCACAATACCGGCGTTGGTGCCAATGAGGTCTTCGCGGGTCATGCCCGGCTTGCGCGGAATACCCGACGTGATGACGACTACGCTCGACCCGGCGGTTTTAGTGTAATCGTTGGTGCTGCCCGTGATTTTGGTGTCGAACCCGCAGAGCGTGGCGGTCTGGAACATATCCAGGGCTTTGCCTTCGGCCAGGCCCTCTTTAATGTCGAGCAGCACGACCTCTTGGGCCAGTTCGCGGCGGATGATATTGTCGGCACAGGTGGCCCCTACGGCACCGGCACCTACTACGGTAATTTTCATACTGGAACGTGTGTTTTAACAAGATTTTTACGTGGGTCGTAAAGGTCTGGTACGTCGTTCAGCAAAACAAGGCCGTTCTTTGCATCGCTTGTTTTCTCCGGCCAAACCCCCGCCCATGCTCAACCCGCTCCCCTTCGACCCCGCTACCTACCTGTCCCTCGATTTTTCGGTCAACAACCCCGCCCTTGCCTCCGTTGACCTGGCCGATGTTGCCGCGTTCTCCAGGTACGTTGCCGACACGCTGCGGCGGGCCGGGGCGGTGGTGGGCGTTGGCGGCTACGCCGAAGACCGGGCACTGTACCGCCACAGCGACCATTTTACGCCTACCCACAACGAACCCCGCACCATTCACCTCGGCGTTGATTTTTGGGCCGAAGCCGGTACGCCCGTGCTGGTGCCGGTGGCGGGCGTGGTGCATAGCTTTGCCGACAACGCGGGTCTGGGAAACTATGGCCCCACCATTATTCTGGAACATAGCGCGACCGGTTTTCCGCGCTACAGCCTCTACGGCCACCTCTCGCGCCCGTCGCTAACGGGCCTCTACGAAGGAAAACCCTTCCGGGCGGGCGAAAAACTGGCCGAACTGGGTCCATACCCCGAAAACGGCAAGTGGCCCCCGCACCTTCACCTCCAACTGATGCACGACCTGCTGGGCCACCACGGCGATTTCCCCGGCGTGTGCCGCCAATCCGAACAGGCAACCTGGCTGGCCAACTGCCCCGATCCTGGTAAGTACGTCCTTGTGTAGAGACGCAACGATGCGTCTCTACATATCCCCCCCCCAAAAAAGCTACGCCAACGCCGCTACGCCGGGCAGGGTTTTTCCTTCCATGTATTCCAGCAGGGCACCGCCGCCGGTAGAGACGTAGCTGACGCGGTTGCCGTAGCCCGCGTTGTTGATGGCCGAGGCCGAATCACCGCCGCCGATGAGCGAGAACGCGCCGTTTTCTTCCGTAGCCTTCACCACCGCCTGGGCGATGGCGTTGGTGCCGGTGGCAAAATTGGGAAACTCGAACACGCCCATCGGGCCGTTCCAGAGAATGGTTTTCGACGTACCTACGATGCCTTCAAACAGCGTGACCGACTGCGGGCCGATGTCCAGCCCCTGCCAGCCGTCGGGAATCTGGCCCGTGGCGCAAATTTGCCGGTTGGCTTCGTTCGAGAACGCATCGGCGCAAAGGTTATCGACGGGGAACACGATTTTCACGCCTTTGGCTTCGGCTTTTTTCAGAATCTCCAGCGCAAGCTCCTGTTTGTCAGCTTCCAGGAGCGATTTGCCAATTTGCCCGCCCTGTGCTTTGGTGAAGGTGTAGGTCATGCCGCCGCCAATGATGAGCGTGTCTACCGTGTCGAGCAGGCGTTCGATGATCAGGATTTTGTCCGAAATTTTGGCTCCGCCCATGATTGCCGTAAAGGGGCGTTCGGCGTGATGCAGAATCTTGTCGGCGTTCTCGATTTCGGCCAGCATGACGTACCCACACACGCGGTCGTTGAAAAACTGCCCGATTACCGCCGTGGAGGCGTGGGCGCGGTGGGCCGTTCCGAAGGCATCGTTCACCCACACATCGCCGAGTTTGGCCAGCTTTTGGGCAAAGGCCACGTCGCCTTTTTCTTCTTCTTTGTAGAAACGCAGGTTTTCCAGCAGCAGCAGTTGGCCGGGTTGCAGGGCGGCGGCCATGTCTGTGGCCGATTGGCCAATGCAGTCGTCGGCAAACAGAACGGGCCGTTCGAAAACCTCCGTAAGCCTGGGAATCAGGTGTTTAAGCGAATATTTATCGGTAGGCCCATCTTTGGGGCGGCCCAGGTGCGACATCATGATAACCGAGCCACCGTCGGCCAGAATTTTCTGGATGGTGGGCACCGTGGCCCGAATCCGGGTATCGTCGGTGATGGTAAAGTCTTTATCCAGCGGTACGTTGAAATCGACACGTACCAGGGCTTTTTTGCCCGAAAAATTATAGGTATCTACCGTTTGCATGGGGCAGGGGATGGTTGTTTCGCGGTGAAAAATCGGGTCAAAAATACACCAATCCGGGGCGGGGCGGGCGGTTGGTGCGGTGGTTTGGCTAAAATTCGCCTATTTCGATGGCAAATTGATCTAGCACCGTGTACCCCTATGACTGGCATTGAAGAAGCGAACATACAAACGGTGGTCGCTTACGTGGACGCATACAACCGGAAAGACATCGACGGGATGATGGCCTGTTTGGCCGACGATGTTTTTTTCGAACACCTCAACAACGGCCAAATCGTGAAGAGCCTGACGGGAAAACCGGCGTTCCGGCAGCAAGCCGAACAGGCCGCGCAACTGGTTCGCGAGCGCAAACAAGTGTTGCTCGACCGTACCGTGGCCGACGACGTAGTAAGCGCAAAAATCGATTTCACCGGTACGTTGGCCCACGACCTTCCCGACGGCTCAAAAGCGGGGGAGGTGGTGCAAACGGCAGGCCACTCGGTATTTGTGTTGCACGATTGCCTGATTGCCAAACTCACTGATATTCAGTAGGTTGATTCTCTTTTTTGGGCGAACCAGCCGTTGCTTGATTCGGTAAAAAGCAGTACTGTGGCCACCAGCAGAATAACCGTGGAGATGGTACTGAGCACGGTTTCGCCGGGGTCTTCGCGGTAGCTTTCGCCAAACCATACCAGCCCGGCCACCACGCCAAGCCCCACCAAAACCGCCAGGGCCATCCGTGCCCAGTTACGGGCTTTGCCCAATTGCACCAGCAACAGGAGGGCAAGGCCCAGGCCAATGCCCAGCCCCAAAAATTCGGCCCAGTCATACGTACCTGAGAAGGCAAAAGCCACGATGTCGAGCACCATCGAAGCCGCCAGTAGCCGCAGGGCATTGGTCACATCGGCGGGGCGTTGGGCGGGAAAAGGCATGAGTTAGGAGACGAGCATAATTAGTTTACTTTTTCTCGGTGTAACCCCCAACCCCCTGAAGGGGGCTTAGGTTGAGAGTAGTCGAGCTTTAGCCCCCTTCAGGGGGTTGGGGGTTACGCTAAATACGATAATCTAATTCTGCCTGACTACTTAGGAGACGGATTTGGCGAATAAACGGCTTTTTCGGGTCAACTGTTCTGTGCCTTTCAGACCGACGAACCGGCCCCGCCGCCGCCAAACTCGCCCCCACCGAAACGCGGGCCGGTGGGTTGTTGGGCATTTGCCGTGCCTTGAAGGGCCGTTAACGTACCCACGTGTTTCAACAGGGCCAGTGGTGGTTCGTCGTCGAGGGCATCGGTGAAGCCGCGCCGGGGTATGTGCAGGTATCGGATAAGCCAAACGGCCAGCCCGCAAATGACTATCCCGTCTAGTACGAGCGAGACAGAGAAGGGCCAGGTGGCGAAGTAGTGGCGCACCGTTGCCAGGGCCAGGGCCAGCCCCACGGCCCCCAAAATCAGCCCCATGCGGCACCGCAGCCGGATACCCAGTCCCAGGTACGTGGCCGGGATGCCGAACGTGAGGAGCCAGAACAGGCCGGGCAGGGCAATTTCGGGTGCGGTGGCCGGCCTGTTTTCGAGCAACAACCCGTTCAGTTCGCGTACCACCAGGTAGTTGCCCGCCGCCGCCCCCACAGTGGCCGTTACCCACCGCACCAGGGCAAAGCTGTCGTGGTAATAGAGGGCGTTGGCGCGGGTACGCCCCAGCCACAAAACGGCCCCGAACAGTCCCGCCGAGGTGCCCAGGAGCACAAACGGTAGTGCGGCTTTGCCCCAGCCCGGCGTGAGGAGGTAGCTGAACACGCCGCCGTAGAGAGCCAGCAATAGAAAGGCAGTCAGGATAGTATCGCTGGTGTAGACCACGTAGGCCAGCAGGATAGGTACCGCCAGCAGACACACCTGCCAAAAGGGGGGAAAGGTGTTGAACGCTTCGTGGCTCAGGACGGTTGCGCCCCACACCGCCGACAGGGCCGACACCAGCCAGAGGGCATTATCCGTACCGTTGCGGTAAAAACTACCCGACTGCACCAGGCTCCGGGCCAGCACAAACGTACCGGCGGCCATCAGCCCGGCCACCACTGCGCCGGCCAGGCCGGAAGAGGCTCGCAGCATCAGGCTCAGCAAGGCGTAGCCCGCCAGCGTAGCCAGCAACGTAAACACAAACGCCCCAATTTCCAGCGCGGCGTTCAGGTCTCGGAATTGGTTGGGGTAGGCTTGCCGGATGGCGGCAAACTGCTGGTCGGAGAGCATTCCCTGCCGGTGCCAGCGGTGCGCCTGCTGCCGGATGTGGCGGGCTTCCAGCCAGGCGGGGTCATAGGCTTTCATACGGCGGGGCGGGTGGGGTAGGTACGTATCAGGTACGTGACGGCGGTTATTCCACTGATAATCAAGTAGATCATGTAGAGTTCGGTGGAAAAATCCGGGCTTTTAAGCAGTTGCGAAAACAGCAGGTACGTGATGGCCACGTAGCCAAAGCCCACGCCCATGAGCCGGTACAGGAACACGCCGTGGCGGCGGGCCAGGGCATCGAACCCCACACAAGCGGCCAGCAACGGCACGGCATACAGCCACCGCCGCACCTCGAAATTGAACACCCCGGCCAGCAGTGCCACCAGCAGCAGGTTCCCCGCCAGGGTCAGAATGATTTGGGTGAAATGCGCTTTGATGCCCCGCTGCTGCAGCCACAAGCCTGTGGCAATGAGGCCCACGCTCAGGGCTACCGCCGCCAGCACCGTGGGCTGGTCGAAGAAGTTGGTTTTCAGGCGCAGGGCCAGGGGTTGCACCGTCACGCCCACCCACGAGGCCAACGCCGTGAGGCCCATACTAAGCACCCCCCGGTGGTCGAACCGGTAGGCAAGGGCCAGAAACAGCACGGCGGGCAAAAACGTGGCCAGGCCGTAGCGGGTGCCAAACAGGTTGTACTGGTATTGGGCGTAGCCTTCCAGCGACAAAAACAGCAAACAGGCCGTGAGCAGGGCGTAGTCGGCAAAGGTGTGGGTGGGCACCGGGCCGGGGCTGACCGGCGGGCGGTGTTGCCAGGCATAGCCAAATGCCACCGCGCACAGCCCGGCAATGCCCGCCGTGATGGTAATGGGGCCAAGCCGGTCGTAGTGTTCATAGAGCAACAGGCCCAGCCCGCCCGTGAGCAAGAGAACCCCCACCGAGAGGGCGGCGCGGAGTTCGTGGTGCAGCGACAGGGGTCGTTTTTGTTCCAGATCGGCCAGAGCCGTGGCCTGTTCGGGCGGGAGCAACTGCCGGGCGTTCAGGGCCGTTAGCACATCAATTGGGGACATATCGGGGGGCAGTTTTGTTGTGTATGAAGGAGTACTAATCCATTGTACCGCCGGCTCACCGCAAAGACGCTAAGGAAACGCAAAGGGCGCAAAGCCGTAATTTATTTTGCGCTCTTTGCGATTTTCTTTGCGTCTTTGCGGTGGGTTGCTGGTGCGGTGAAACCCTGATTCATGCAAAAACAAATTCTTCAGCCCCGCTATTACTGGACCAACTTCAGGTACGTGCTCGATCTGGTGCGGCGGCTCTATAGCCCGTTGCTCACGGCCACGGAGACCAATTTTCTGGACTGCTTCGATGCCCTGAGCCTCGATGCGCAGTGTTTGTACGTGCGGGTCAGCAACCGCAAAGGTGTCTTTTTTCGGGTCAACAAACTCAATTATCCCGAGATAACCGATTTGGCGGTCGCCCTTTCCGAACTGCTGGGGGCCGGTTTTCTGGAACCCCTGCACCGCCAGCACCAACCCCTGGGCCGCGACGTGCTGGACGTGTTTACTAAACCCGATCTGCTGACGTACCTGCCCCTGGAACCCGACGAGAGCCGTTCGCTTCAGAAACTGAAAAAAGAAGACGTGGTGCAATATGTGCTGGATGAACTGGATTTTGGTGCCCTGGTCACGGGCCTCACCGCGCAGGAGGCCGTGGTGAAGGTCAATTTCGAGGTCGAGGTGATGCTGGTCAAGTTCCTGTTTTTCGGCAACCGGGGGTCGGATATGACCGAGTTTGTGATGCGCGACATGGGCATGATGAATTTCGAACAGCACGACGAAAGCAAAATGACCGCCCGGTTCCGTACCCGCAAGGAGGTTGACGACAAGCTGCTGATTTCGCTTACCAACGAACGGTTTTACCAGCTTAAAGAGGCTGAAACACCCCCGCAGGAGGTCTACGACTGGTTTTTGAACTGGAACGAAACCCGGCCCAACCTGGCCACCATTGCCCAGCCCGGCTACCAAAAACTGGTTTGCCGGGTGGGGGCCTACCTGGAACGGGCCAAACTCCCCGAACAGGCCCTGGTGGTTTACCAACTCTCTGACCACGTACCGGCCCGCGAACGCCGGGTGCGCCTGCTGCACAAAAACGGCCTCACCGACGAAGCCCTGGCCCTGCTGGACGAAATAGCCGTGACTCCGCAAAACGCCGAAGAACGCTATTTTGCGCAGGATTTTCGGGAGAAAATTTTGGGTACCGCCGCCAAAAAACGCCCCCGCAAAGCCACCACCCGCTTCCTCTCCGATGCCGAGAGTCTGAGCATTCCGGCGGCCTACCGCCACCATGTGGAGGCGGGCGTGATGAACCACTACCTGGCCGAAGGGCAAGACGCGGCTTTTACCGAAAACTACCCCTGGCGCGGGCTGTTTGGGCTGGTCTTTTGGGACGTGATCTACGACACCAACGTGGCCGCCATTCACCACCCCCTCCAACGCGCCCCCTCCGATTTTTACCTGCCCGATTTTTATTTCCGCCGCGAGGAACTCCTCAAAAAATGCCTCACTGACCTGGCCACCAAAGATGATTGGCGGCGGCATGTGGGACGTACCTACAATGCCAAATTCGGCATCACCAACGTACTAGTAGACTGGAACGACGAACTGCTGGGCCTGGTCAACCAACTCATTGACCTGCTCGATCTGGCGCAGCTACGGCTTATTTTGCTCGAAATGGCCCGCAACGTCCGCGAGCATACCCGTGGTTTCCCCGATTTGCTGGTCTGGAACGGCGCAGGGGACTACAGTTTCGTGGAGGTCAAATCACCCACCGATCACCTCGGCCCGCAGCAACTGCACTGGCTGGAATATTTCCAGACCATTGGGGTGCGGGGCAAGGTCGTGCGGGTAGTGTGGGCGTTGTAGCGTACCTTGATACTTCATTCAACGCCAAACAATATGAATCCTGTTGTTGAAAAGCCCCGTGCCCAATCGCGCCGTCCGGCCAATCGCGCTATTCCCGCCGCGCTCATCTACGAGCAGTGGGCCGGGAAACCCGTCTACTATAGAGGCTACCGCGACGTGTTGGCGGGCAAAAAAACCATCGAAGAGGTTATGTCATGTTCAGATATGCAGGGTGTATTAGTGTCGTTGTTAAACGGACATTTATTTGGACTAATTGATAGGAAGACGTACCTGCTGGCCACCAATGAAATTGGCTTACACCTGGCCATGAAGGACAACCTGTGCAATGACGTGGTTATTTACGAAAAGGCAAAAATTGACAAACTGCGCGGCAAATATTTTACGGTTCCCCCCAAAGTGGTTATCGAAGTGGACATCAAGGTTGACCTGGCCGATTTCGACAATAACCCCGATAGTTACGTGATGCAGAAGGCCCGGAAACTTCTCGATTTTGGCGTTGAGCGTGTATTCTGGATTATCACCTCGTTCCGGAAAATATACGTCATTGACCGCAACGACCCCGCTTGGCACATCGTAGACTGGTCAACGCCCATCGACGTGCTGGAAGGTTGCACCCTCAACGTCAGGCAGTTGCTGGATGACGAGGAGGTTGAATACTGACACTATGCCGTTATTCAATGGCTGATTCTGACAACAGCGCATTGGCAATGCGAGGCGGAGTTTAGTCATCCACGCGACTTTCCCAGCCGTAGAAAAATCGGGAAACGTACCAGACGGGTTTCCTGCCCCCAAAGCCGCGCAAAATTGGGGGCAAGGGCTTCCACGGGGTCATGACCGTGGGTGGTGATGTACGTCTGCACCGCCGACCATGTGCGGAGGTAGTTCAGGTATTCGTCCAAAGACCATTCCCGCCGGGCTTCAAAGCGGGCGTACTCCGGTTGGGTAAACGGAAAATCCAGTTGCCTATATTCTGTTTCGATGTGCCGCCGCATGGGGTTCCAGTAGGGGCCGAGCACGTCGTGGTAAAGGTGTTGAAGCACTTCATCAATGGGGACAGAAACGGTGTTGAGGCCGTAGCCCCATTCGGCAAGTACGCCCGTAGGTTTCAGCGCCCGGTTGGCCTCAGCGTGGAAAGCCGGTACATCGAACCAATGCAGTGCCTGCCCAACGGTGATGAGGTCGAACTGCGCCTCGGCAAAGGGGGTGCTCTCGGCGGGGCATATCCGATAGGTGATGTTGGGCCGTTGTGTGGCATTCTCCAATTGGCGGCGGCTGATGTCGGTGGCTTCTACCTGCGCAAAGTGATCTGCCAACGCCACGGCGGCCTGCCCGTTGCCGGTGGCGCAATCCCAGGCGGTTTGCCGGTCGGGTACGTACCTAAGCACATACTCGAACAAGGCAGCGGGATAATCGATACGGTAGCGGGCGTAGCTGGCGGCATGGCCGGAAAAAAGATCCATTCGTTCTTGGCGTACAGGCTGAATCGAAAACGCAGAGGCTGTTGGAGATTTGTACCGGTCTGACGATTCGGCCTGAACCCGCCAACGGCGCGGTTGCAGTGCGGGGCGTTTCCAGGTACGTTGGCGGGGGTAGTTTGCGCCAATTAGTTGGCGGCTTTGTTGGCCAGGTTGGCCAGGGCATTGTCGATGGCGGCGGCCACGGTGTCTAGTTTGGGGTTGTTGAACTGGGCCATCACCGGGCTAATCTGGTCGTAGGTGACATTGGTAATGCCCTCTGCGTCTTCGTAAACGTAGATCTTGGTGGGCAGATACAGGCCTACCTCCGGGCCACCGGCTTCGAGTAACTTTCTGGCCGTGAGGGGGTTGCCAATCACAAACAGAATTGCTTTCATGCCAATGGGCACCCGCGACATAACCTTGCCCCAGTTCAACAACCCCACGTTGATGAAATTACTCCGCCCGGCCAAAAACTCAATCTCTTCGGTAAACTCCTCGAAGGTTTTGCTGGCACTGAGTTTTTCGGCCAGCGTCTCGGTGTTGGCGCGGCCCATTTCGGCCTGAATATCCTTAATGGCCTGAGTGAATGGTTTGGCCGACGTTAGCACCACGTGGGTGTTGGTGAATGGGGTAGTCTTCATAGGTTAGGGGCCGAAGCAGGTGATTTTTTGGCCTTAAGTTACGTACCTGACGCGCCAACGCCAAACAGCACCTTGCCCTCAGTTTCGTAAAAAAGTATTGGCTGTTATTGATACTGGATATACAGCGGTTTGGGGTTTAGCGACAGCACCTCTTTCGGCTCCATAAGGTGGGGTGTTTTCCAGCTTGAGTTCTTGTCTACTTTTTTGAGGTCGTTTTTGTAGAACAGCTTGAAACCCGTGTATTGCACCATCTCTTTCTGGATGTAATCGTGGTACGAATCGCGTTTGAGCGAGGGTGGCCCCCAGCCGTCCATGTGCATCACAATCTGTACGTTAGGGTCTTTTTTGATGTTCTGGTAGTTCGTCACCATGCGCTGTGTGAACCGGTGAACGACCAGAATTTTGGGCGGCACTTGTTTGTTTGCCACAATCCGGCTCAAAAACTGCACCGCCTGATTCACATCGGCGGCATCATACGTGCCTATTTTGGAGCCGGGACGGGCACCGGTTTTCATCGAAAATTCGGGGTCAATACCCAAATGAACGTAGGGCAGTTCGAGGTAGGGTTTCAGGAATTCCATTTCCGGCCCCAGCGGGGCAAGGCCCACCTGAATATCCAGAAAACAGATCGAGTTGTGCTCTGCCGCCCAGCGGATAACCTTGCGAATGGTTTTATCAGACATTCTCATGCTGTAGTGGCCGTTTTTGCCGGGCGCACCCTGCGCCGAAATGGCCACTAGGTGCAGGGCTTTCTGGATGGGTGTTTTGGCCGAGTCCTGCTCAATCCAGGGAATGGCCTGCGCGTCCAGTTTGCGGAGCATATCCTCTTTAGGGTATTCGCCCAGAATGCCCATTCGTTTGGAGTGCGGGTTGCCGTAGAACGCCAAAATCCGTTTGCCGGGCAGGATGGGGCCGGTAACTTTGGGGCCAATCTGCCGGAGCGAATCCAGTGGGGTGAGCGAGGTGCTGGTAACGGCGGTTTCCGTTGCGGTGGTGGGGGTAGTGGGTGGTGTGGCCGGGCTGGTGGTAGCCTCGGTGGTGGTGGTGGTGGCCGAAATGGCGGCGGTGCTGTCGGCGTTGGTGTTGGTTTTGCCGGTCGATTGGCAACCCTGGCCTAGCCAGAGGGCCGTGAGGGCCAGAATGGGTAGTGCATTTTTTATCATGGGGTGAAAAGTACGAACACTGACCGATTAAATCCGTAGAACAACCTGTTTTAGGGTGTATTATTTTTTTAACTGCTCCGCAGGTACGTGTCAGGGTGGGGGTAGATCTGATAGGGGGGAACTGGTTTTCTGCGTAGTTTAGGGGCTGAGAAGTCAGAAAACATGGCTCTGCTTGAAGGTTGCATGGAAAAGAAAGGTCGTACCTATGTTACGCCCGACGGGCGGGTGGTTTCCTGGCGGTGGTACCGGGTGCCGGTGGTGCTCTGGATAATGGTGGTGGGGTCGGCACTGACGGCGTTGATGTTGGCGGGCCGGATTGGGTATTTGCTGGCCCGCCACGGCCCCGTTTTACCCGGCGACGACCTGAACCTGACTGTATTTACCCTGCTGCTGAGCGGTGCGGGAGTGGCCGTGTTCAGCATAGTGATCTACCTGCTGGCCCGCCCCGAAGAACCGGATTTGTGAGGTAAAACCGCTATCACCGAGTTACCATTTACAGAAAATAGTTAAGTAAACGATTCCGGTGCAACAATTTATTAACAAATACTTAACATCACTGTACCCTGTTGGGGTGGGCGGTGTTTGTTTCTTTGTGCTGCCAAAGCGTTAGTCCATATCCTGCGTCTATTGGCCTGACAATCAGATGAAGAAACTGTACACACTCCTTCT
>JAYUKZ010000167.1:0-13926 GCA_043763995.1 Fibrella sp. | reverse complement strand
CGTTCTTGCTGATGTCGGCCAACAAATCTTCCAGGTTGTCTATTTCGGTGGGTTTGTGTTCCAGACCCTTGAAAAACTGGAGTATTTTCAGGTCTTCGGAGAGGTCTTTAGGCGCAAAAAAGTGCATCACGTCGCGCTTTTTCGCTTCGTCGCCGGTGCGGCCCAACGAGGCCAGCAGCACCCATACGTTGCGTTTCACCTGCGTAAAAACCGTGTCGATGTGCATATAATCCCGTTTTTTTGGAATTTTTATAATCGTCACCGTGTCCACCACGCCCCGCTCAAACACCAGCCGCATCACCTGTTGGGCGGCGTAGAGCGTAGTCCGTTCGCTGCACCCGATAATGAGGTGGCGGGGGCCAATCATCATCACGTCGCCGCCTTCCAGGGTGGACCGGCTCAGGTCGCGGGCAGTGTCGGAGTCGGGCAGCAGAAAGGCATGTTCGTTGTCGGGAATCTCGATGATTTTGTCCTGGTAATCGGCAAAAATGGGGTGGTTGAAAAAGATGTACTGCGCCAGCAGGGCCTCGCGGGTGCGGGCCTGTTTGGCGGGTTTATTGAGCAAAATATGATCGTTGATAACAATGCCGATATCCCGCGTGAAAATGAAATTGGGCAGGGGCGCAAACAACATTGTGCGGTCGGGCAGAGAGCCGGAAATGAGCACTTTAGCCAGTTCGGCGGGGTCGATACCGGCCAGTTTTTGCTGGGTATGAAACGAGGTGCGCTCGATGCCGCAGATGGCCGCAATAAGCTTGGTCTGAACCTCGGCGTTGGCCAAAATATCGGTCAGCAGACATTGGATATCGACTACTTTTTCGGACGCAAAATAATCCGGGTGGCCGGGTTTGAAAAACCCCCGGTCGGTGCCGGGTGCTAAACTAGCCACACGCCCCCGGATCTTGTCGGGGTCCAGAAAATAGAGCAGCAGTTTGACGTAAAAATCATATTCGTCGCGCCGCATCATGTCCAGGTTCACGATGTCTTCAAAAAGCCAGTCCTGCGCTTTGGAGGGCACCACTTTGCCCAACCCCCGGTCGGGGCTGTGGATGAGCAGGCGGCGGAGGGTGCCAATTTCGGACGAAACCCGGATGGTAGTGGTGGCGCGGTCGGGTGCGGTTTTGGTAGGCATGAATACTAAAGGGTTTCCTGCAAGGTACGGCTTTGGCCTCAAACGGCCTGTGTGTGCCCCCGCGCCGGGGCAATTTGAGGCAACGGTGCCAACAAAGGGGAGGTTTGGGTGGTTAAGAGAACGTACCTGGCATCCTATCCGGGCACCATTTTTTCGCTCAACAAAACCCCCAACTCAGATGCAACCCAACATTGGCCTTAAGCCGGAAGTGCTCAAGAAAGACAACGAACTGCTCAATGCGTTCCTGGCCGATCTGCACGTGCTCTACATCAAAACCCGCAAGTTTCATTGGGACGTAAGCGGCCCAAGTTTCAAGGAATACCACGAATTTTTCGAGGAGCAGTACAATGAACTCGAAGAAGAAATTGACCTAGTGGCCGAGCGTATCCGGCAGTTGGGCGGCAGGCCCGTGGCGACGATGAAAGATTTTTTGAAAGACGCTACTCTTAAGGAAGACCACGATGGGCATATTCCCACCCAGGAAATGTTCAAACGCCTTCTGAGCGACCACGAGCAAGTGATTCGCGAATTGCGTCAGGACGTGAAGACCACCGACGAAGAATTGGACGATGCCGGTACCGCCGATTTTTTGACCGGCCTGATGGAAGCCCACGAAAAAATGGCCTGGATGCTACGCAAATACCTCGCCGACGAGCGCGGCTAGACCGCAGGATTCCCGAAAGTGAGAAGCCATACTGCCGGTTTGCCGGTGGGATGGCTTTTCTTTGTGGCATGAACGTACCTGACCTGCCCACGCTGACCGCCGGGGCCGTGGCGTTGCTTAAGACTCTGATTGCTACGCCCTCCCTGAGCCGGGAAGAAGCCCAAACGGCTAACCTGATTGTAACGTACCTGGCCCAAAATGGCGTGGTTTCCTACCGGGTGGGCAACAACGTGTGGGCCAAAAACTGGCGGTTCGACCCGTTGAAACCCACGCTGTTGCTTAATTCGCACCACGACACCGTGAAGACCAACCCGGCTTACACCCGCAACCCGTTCGAACCAACGATGCAAAACGGCAAACTCTATGGCCTGGGCAGCAACGATGCCGGGGGGTGTTTGGTGGCGTTACTGGCCACGTTCGTGTATTTCTACCACCAAACACTGCCGTATAATCTGGTGATGGCGGCTACCGCCGAGGAAGAAATTTCGGGTTGGAATGGTATCGAATCCCTGCTGCCGCACCTGCCGCCGCTGGCCCTGGCGATAGTGGGCGAACCCACCGAAATGAACCTGGCCATTGCCGAAAAAGGCTTGCTCGTCCTTGACTGCACTGTGCGCGGGGTGGCGGGCCACGCCGCCCGCGACGAAGGCGAAAACGCCATCACGAAGGCTATGCCCGCTCTGCGCTGGTTCCAGACGTACCAGTACCCCCGCGTGTCGCCGGTGTTAGGGCCTGTGAAACAGTCTGTTACCGTTATTCAGGCGGGCACCCAGCACAACACCGTACCCGCCACCTGCACCTTTGTGGTGGATGTGCGGGTGACGGAGCAGTATACGCTGGAAGAGGTGCTGGATATTATCCGGGCCAACGTACCGGAGGTAGAAGTCGTGCCGCGCTCGGTGCGGTTGCGCCCGTCGGGTATTGCGCTGGCGCACCCGTTGGTACAGGCCGGGGTGGCGTTGGGGCAACGTACCTACGGCTCGCCCACCCTCTCCGATCAGGCGTTGCTGCCCGTGCCCTCGGTCAAGTGCGGCCCCGGCCACTCGGCCCGGTCGCACATGGCTGATGAGTTTATTTTTCTGGACGAAATCGGCGCGGGTATTCGGGGGTATGTGGCGTGGCTGGAACGGTTTTTCAGGGGGGCGTAACTTCCACCACGTACCTGAGCTAAGCCGAAGCCAGCACCTGCGCCAGTGGTTTGAAGTTGGCGGGTATCACGTCGGTTTCGGGGGCTTCGTAGGGGACTACTTCCAGGATGGGGGTGAGGTTGATGTCGGTAATAATGACCGGGACCAGCATGGTGCTCAGGTTGTCGGTGAGGCGTTGGTGGGCTTGGCCCAGGCTTTCGCCGTTGATGAGCATGGTAGAGACAATTTTCTTGGGTCGGCCCTTGTCGTCTTCAGTCATGTAGAAGGTCTTGCACTTGTACCAGTTTTCGCCGCCTTCCAGGTGAAACACGTCGCTGAGGCGCATGGGCCGTATGGCCGTTACCTCGAAATCGGGCACGTTGTCGGCCACGATGCCGTAGAGTCGGGCTTCGGCATCGGTGTACGACACGGCATCGATCAGGTAAGTTTCGTTGACCGTTTTTTGTTTGGGTGCTTCCGGCGACCCTTCGTTTTTGGTGTCAACCGCGACGGCATCGTCGGTTGTCTGGTAGCGTATTTTGCCGATGAACCAATTGGGCATGAGTACTTTTTGGGGTTGTTTTGACAACTGTAAAGATACCCATTACTCGCCGGATTCAGTCTCTACCCGGCTGATACCGGTGGTCTTTTTGGTCAGGTTTTTGACCCGCCCCAGCCTGGCCCGGCTGGCTCCCGCCGCGCTCACGTCGGCTTGGCTGAGCCGCAACTGACTGGCCTGCAACCGGCTCGACCCCGACAGTGAGGCCATCAGGCCGTTGGCTTTACCTCGTAAAATAAGGCTCGAATTTCCGGTTTGGTCGGTCTTCAGGGCGGTGGCTTCGGTGCGCACAAAGGCATTGCAGTTGCCCGACAAATCGAGGGTGAGGCTGTCCAGCGTGTCGAATTCGGTGAGGCGGGCGTTTGTTTGGCCCGACAACCGCAACACCCGCAGACCGGGTAGGCTGATGGTGAGGCCCACCCGGTTGGCGTTCTGGTCGGCGTTGCGCTGTTCAATGCGGAGTACGCCCGCTTCGTTGGTCAGGGTCAGCTTATCGAGGTCTTCACGGTTGCCGTCGGCCATCACTTTTAGGGTGTTGCCTTCCTGAAACCGCACCCCAAAGTGGCCCGCCAAACTCACGGTGCCTGGGGTGAGGGTGTTGGCGACGGGGCCGGTCAGCAGCGATTGTGTTTCTTGCCCGTCGGTGTCCACGTCCACATCGTCGGCATCGTCGTCGTCGTCGGAAGTATTGGACGATTGGTTGCCGTTGCCTTCGTCAAGCGTTCGGTTGAAGCCCACGCCCGTCAGGCCGGTGGGCGTAAACCGCCACAAGTGGCTGGGCATTCCGTTCAGTTCGTCATTATCGAAGCGGTTAGTCACGTACCTGGCCAGGTCTTCTGATAATCTAAACACCTGACCGTAAGGAATATAAAGCGTCATTCGCAGCTCCTGATCGCGGAAACGGCTCCCGTCGGGCAGGGTGAACACGTTGGCAAACGTCACGGTCGAATCGGCCACCACGGGACGGTATTGAATCTCGGCGGCGTTGGTGCGGGCTTGTTCGCGGGTGGGGCCGTTGGCCGATGCCTGCCGCACCAGTTTGAGGTCGGTACCGGTGTAGCCCACCAGTTCCAGGCGGGGGCGGGTCTCGAAACCCAGGTCGTTTTCTTCTTCCGTCAGCACCAGATAGGGTGTACCCGTGGGCCGCAGTACCTCCGTCGTTTCCACTTTTCCGTCGCGGCTGAACTCCCGAATCAGGGGCGGCAAACCCGACCCCACCACCACGCCGCTGATGACCCACGCCGCCAGCAGGGTGAGCACGGTGTTGCCGTTAATGAACGAGCGGCGCGAGATGAGCATGAGGCCGGTGAGGGCCAGGGCCAGGCTGGGCAAGCCCACAAATACAAAGCCCGCCAGTAGCATCAGACCGGTAATGTCTTCGCGCAGCAACGTAAGCGGTACGCCGCCGTTGCCGGGGCCAAAACTGGTGCTTGGCAGCATCCCTACGCCCGCCCCCAGAATGGTCAGGCTGCTCAGCAAGAGTGAAAAACCCACCACCAGCACCAACACGCCAAACAGCACCCGGACAACGCTACCCAACCCGCCCAGCGTTTTGCCGAAAACCTGCCCCAATAGCTTAAAAATGGCCGCCACCGCCCGAAACGGGAACAGCAACAGTTGGGTAAGGCTGTTTTCGGGCGCAGCCACCGGTACGTTCAGATTACTCTTTACGGTGCTTTCAATGTTGCTCAGCGTGATGGGTTGGCCCGCCATCTGCATCTTGTCGGTGAGGCTGCGGGCTTCGGGGGCTACCATCCAGAGCACCAGGTAGGCCAGAATGCCGGTGCCGAACAAAAACACACTAGCCACTAGCGCAATACGTACCAGGCTGGCTTCGACCCCAAAATAGGCCCCCAACCCCGATGCCACGCCGCCCAGCACTTTATTATCCGGGTTGCGGTAGAATTTCTTGATGCTTTTTTCTTCTTCCAATGTTCCGTCGCCGGGCAAAAAAATCCAGAGCAGCACATAGGCAAGCACCGTTAGTCCCCCCAATGAACCAAGTACGTTGCCGTTGCCAAACAGGCCGTTGCTGAGCGCAGGCAAGCCAATGACCACGCCCACCAGCCCCACCCGCACCCAAACCGGGTCGATCTGGAAATAGTGGGCCAGGCCCGCCGCCACGCCGCCAATGGTTTTGCGCCGAAGGTCGCGGGCCAGTTTGCGGCCATCGTATTGGTATTGGGTTTTGCTTTTGCCCGTGGCGGGGTCATACTGGTAGTCGTAGGCGTATTTTCCCCGCCGTATGGAGTAGTCGCTGCCCGGTTGGGTAGGTGGGGGCTGGGGTGGGGTGGAACCAGAAAGCGGGGTTGGGGCGGGGTTAGCCCGGCCACTGCCCGGTGTCAGAAAATCGTCGGCCTCCACGGCTTCAAAGTCGGCCACGGTACCCATCCGGGCCATGAGGCCGTTGATGTCTTCCAGCGTAACGGCCTGCCGGGCGGGGGCTTTATCGTCGCCGTTTTGGCCTCCTTTCAGGCTTTTGAGCAGCTTTTCGGCAATGCGGTTTTCAATGTCGGTAACTATTTCCTGGCTGTCGGCGTAGGTCGAAAAGTAGGTCTGGATAGACGACAGGTAGGTTTTCAGTTTTTCGTAGCCATCTTCCTCAATGTGGAAGATCACCCCGCTGATGTTGATGCTGATGGTCTTTTTCATGGTCTGTAAACAGAAAGAGGGGGTAGGCTAAAGGGGTTGGCTAGGTTGGGGTATCACAATGTCCTGCGGGTTGTGGTCAGGTACGTTGGCGGGCACTGGCGCGGGCTGCACCACCACGGCCACCTGCGGGGCTAGCGGCGGTTGTTGGTCGGCGTAGGCCTGGGCGCGGGTCACAATCAGCCCTACGGATTGGGCCAGTTCATGCCAGGTTTGGTTCAGGGCCTCCAGCGACTGCTGCCCCAACTCGGTCAGCATGTAATACTTGCGCGGCGGGCCGGAGGTAGATTCCACCCATTTATAGTCGAGCAGCCCGGCGTTTTTGAGGCGGGTTAGCAGGGGGTAAAGCGTTCCTTCCACGACCATAATTCGGGCCGAGGTTAGCTCGTCGAGCATATCAGAGGCATAAATTTCGCCCCGCGAGATAATGTGAATGATGCAGAACTCCAGAATGCCTTTCCGCATCTGGACCTGCGCGTTTTCTATGTTCATGCGCCAATGGAGATCAGAGGTCAATCAATGGTGCAAACATAATGTAAGGTACTTTGTGATACAAGGTACTGACAAAAAAAGATTCGCATTTTGGGATGACTGGCAAAATCAAGGGTTGGTGGGGAGGAAGGATGCTGTTTTCTCGGTGTAACCCGTTCTCGGCGTAGCCCTCAACCCCCTGAAGGGGGGGCTAAAGCTGACGTAAGCGTACCTCTCTGGGAGTAAAAGCCCCCTTCAGGGGGTTGGGGGCTACGCCGAGAACGGGTTACACCGAGAAAACAGCCCCCGCTCAGGTCTTCTGCTTCTTTTTCTTGGCTGCCGGAAACAGGATATTGTTCAGGATGAGCCGGTAGCCTGCCGAGTTGGGGTGCAGGTTGAGGTCGGTGGGTTCTTCGCCAATTTCGTGGCGGTAATCTTCGGGGTCGTGGCCGCCGTAGAACGTGAAAAAACCTTTGCCGTAGGGCGCATGAATGTACCGGGCCTCGCCCACCGACCGGTTTTCGGCCAGCACGTCTACCTGCGGTTTCAGGTACGTCTTCTTGAAGGCCGTGGTCTGCCCCATGAACCCTTTGATGGTGCCCAAATGGTTTTGGGTCAACATGGTGGGGATGGGGTTCCACTTGGCCGAAAACTGGAACAGCGTAAAATAGTCGTTATGCTCGCTCAGGCCCCGCTCTTCGGGTTGGTTGTCGATGTTGGAAAACTCGATGACGTAGGGGTTGGTGAACACCTGAAAATCTTTGAAGGCCATGGTTTGGCTAAAATCCAGCTTAGCGTTGCATTGGGGGTCGAAAGGGTCTCCGTCGTAAAAAGCGTCGACCATGTCGGTGTTTTGGGCGGCCAGGGCAATGTCGTAGGTATCGGTGGCGTTGCACATGGCGAACATATAGCCGCCGCCGAGCACGAAATCGCGAATTTTTTTCACCACGGCCAGCTTCATTTGCGGCACTTTAGTATAGCCAAATTTTTGGGTAATCTGCTCGGCCTCACGGCGTTGGGCCACGTACCAGGGCTGGTCTTTCATGTGGAAAAACTTCCCGAACTGCCCCGTAAAATCTTCGTGGTGGAGGTGCAGCCAGTCGAATTCGGGCAGTTTGCTGTTGAGCACTTCTTCATCGAAAACCACGTCGTAGGGTATCTCGGCGTAGGCCATCACCATCGTCACGGCATCGTCCCAGGGCTGTTTTGTTTTGGGCGAATAGACGGCCACTTTGGGGGCTTTCTGCAACTTCACGGCATCCATGTTGGCGTTGGGCGAGGCTATTTCGGCCAGAATGTTCGCCGCTTCGGCATCGGAGATCACTTCATAGGTCACGCCCCGGATCAGCATTTCGTTGGTAAACCCCGGCCCCTGTGGCATCAGGAACGCCCCACCCCGGTAGTTCAGCAGCCAGTCAATCTCGGTGTCGTGGGTTTTAAGCACCCAAAACGCAATACCGTAGGCTTTGAGGTGGTTTTTCTGGGCCTCGTCCATCGGCACCAGGATGCGGGAGGCTAGGGCCGGGCCGAGGCCCACAAAAAGGATAAACGGTAGGAGCAGACGTGTCATTGGCGGCGCGTGGGGGGCTGGGGGTTGTAGCTTTGTAACGTTTAAAGGTAAAAATTAGTGAATGAGTGAATGAGTGATTGAGCGAATACTTGGTCGCTGCGCGGGCGTTGCTTCTGCAAAAAGCCCTTCACAGAAACGCCCGAAAAGCGGCTACCAAACATTCACTAAGTCACTCATTCGCACATTCACTCATTAAAAATATGAGCATCATCGAAAACATTCGGGAGGGCATCCGGTCTATTGTCAGCAACCGGCTCCGCACCATTCTTACTGCCCTCATCATTGCCATCGGCATCACCTCGCTGGTGGGGACGTTGACGGCCATCGACGGCATTCAGGCTTCGCTCAACAGCAGTTTTGAAGGGCTGGGGGCCAATACGTTCAGTTTGGTGGCCCGGCAGGAGGTACGCCGTTTTGGCGGACGTACCGTTCGGAAAGACGAACCCATCGACTACCATGAGGCCGTTGCCTTCCGCAAACGTTACAAATACGGGGCCACAATTGCCATTGCCGCCAACGTAACCGGGGCCGGTCAGGTGAAATTTGGTTCGGTGAAAACCAACCCCAACGTGCAGGTCATCGGTATTGACGAGGCGTATCTGCCCGTGAAAAACTACAAAGTGGCCTTGGGCCGGACCATCAACGCCAACGACCTGGCCAACTCGCTGAACGTGGCGTTGCTGGGCCACGAACTGGCAGGTACGTTGTTTAAGGGTAAAATCAGTCCCATCAATCAGGTGGTGCGGGTATTGGGCGGGCAGTTTAAGGTGGTGGGGGTGCTGGAAAAGAAAGGCTCGCTCACCGGTGGCGGCGACGACCGTGTGCTGCTGCTGCCGCTCGAAAACGCCCGCCAACTGGCCGGGTCGCGCCAACTCACGTTTGACATTACGGCCTCGGTGACGCAAATCGGTGATCAGGACATGGCCATTGGCGAAGCCATCGGGCTGATGCGCCAGATCAGGCAGGACAAGTTGGGGCAACCCGAATCGTTTTTCGTCGAAAAAGCTGACGCGCTCATGCAGGACGTGGCCGAAACGACCGATTACCTCCGGTGGGGCGGTTTTGGCATTGGGGCCATCACGCTGCTTGGGGCGGCCATTGCCCTGATGAACATCATGTTGGTGTCGGTCACGGAACGTACCAGGGAAATCGGGATTCGTAAATCGTTGGGAGCCACGCCCACGCGTATTCGGCAGCAGTTTCTGATCGAGGCCATTGTGATCTGCATTTTGGGCGGGCTAACGGGCATTGTGCTGAGCCTGGGCATCGGCAATTTGATTGCGCTGGGCGTGAGCGGTGGGTCGGGTAAGTTTGTGGTGCCCTGGCTTTGGATGGGCCTGGGCCTGGTAGTGTGCATTGCGGTGGGTCTTTTTTCGGGCATCTACCCGGCCATCCAGGCCTCGAAGCTAGACCCCATCGAAGCTCTTCGCTATGAGTAAAAATACAGAGTATTTTTTATAAAAATGCTTATAAACTGTTTGTAAACGATAAAAAGACAACTCTGAACCGGGTTGTCTTTTTTTGTATTTATCCAACAGAAAAGGGTGCTTTTTTCAGTTTATACCAGTTTATTTTCGGTGGCGGTTGTTTGCTAGGGTTGGCGTAGTTTATTTAGTGGTGCCTAACTGTTTTCCAGTTTAACCATTTACCCAAATATTCTATGTTGAAAAATTACAAACTCGGTATTTTTATACTGGGCACCGTACTCGCACTAACCTGCTCGGCTGGCTCCCTCTGGGCGCAGCAACTCATTAAAGGAACCGTCAGAGACGACAAGCAGGTGGCCCTGCCGGGCGTGTCTGTCATTGTGGCGGGTACAAACAACGGTATCACCACCGACGCTACGGGTAATTATACTCTCAGGGTGGCCAACGGTTCTTACAAACTGACGTACTCGTTCATTGGCTTCGGCACCACTACCAAGCCCGTTACCGTTGCCGGTGCCGATGTGACGGTCGATGTGCAACTGCAACCCTCGTCGGCTAACCTCACCGAAGTAGTGGTAGTAGGTAGCCGCGCTTCGCAACGGTCGGTGGTCGATTCGCCCCTGCCGATTGATATTCTATCGGCGGCAGATTTGCGCACCACCGGTCAGCCCACGTTCGACAAATCCCTGCAATACCGGGTGCCATCGTTCAACACCGTAAACACGCCCGTGAACGATGCCACCACGCTGCTCGACCCCTGGGAACTGCGCAACATGGGGCCAAGCCGGACGCTGATTCTGATTAACGGCAAGCGTAAAAACCTGTCGTCGTTGCTCTACGTGCAGTTTTCGCCCGGTCGCGGCGAAACCGGGGTCGATATTTCGGCCATACCGCAACAGGCCATCAAGCGGGTAGAGATTCTACGCGACGGTGCCTCGGCTCAGTATGGTTCGGATGCCATTGCGGGGGTAATGAACATTATCCTGAAAGATAAATTCGAGTACAACAGCGTGAACGTCAACGCCGGTATCACCTCGAAAGGTGATGGCGGCATGTATAACGTGGCTTTCAACGGGGGCAGTAACCTGGGCGGCAACGGCTTCGTGAATTACACCATCGATTTGTTGCAGCAAAACAACGCCGTGCGGTCAGGTACGGTGTACCTACCCTCGGAGTTGGGTGCCTTTGGCGGTGGTGCCGCTCAGGACGCGCTCATTACCCGCTATCTGAAAGACTACCCCACGGCCAACAACATCAACGGCACGGGCGAAACCACGGCGGCGAAATTCCTGATTAATTCGGGCGTGGCCGTGGGCGAAAGCAGCCAACTGTATGCCAACGCGGCCCTGGTTATCAAGCGGGTGTCGAGTTTTGCTAACTTCCGTACGCCCTACTGGCGGCAGGACCGTGGTTTGCTCCACAGCCCCACCGACAACGGCGGCATCAACTACCTGACCCCGGCTACCCTGGCGTTCCCCAAAGAGGACAACGTTGACCTCTACAAAGGTTACATCGGCTACGTACCTACGTTCGAGGGCGACCTCGTTGACTACAATGGTACGGTAGGTATTAAGGGCGAAACCAACGGCTGGAAACACGACGTGAGCCTGACCACCGGCTACAACGAGCAACTGTATACCGTAGACAACACCGTGAACCGGACGCTGGGCAAAGCCAGCCCTACGCGCTTTAAGCCGGGCGGCTACAGCTTTGGCCACCTGGTAGGCAACCTCGACATCTCGAAGCAGGTGAGCGAAAAACTCGGCCTGGCATTCGGTCTGGAAGGCCGGTCGGAAAAATACACCATCATTGCCGGCGACGAAGCGTCGTACACGGGTGAAGGCTCGAACTCGTTCCCTGGCCTGAACCAGTTAAATGCCGGGTCGAACCAACGGTTCAACATCGGGGCTTACGTTGATTTGAGCTACGACATCACCAAAGATTTCCTCATCAACGGCACCGCCCGGACGGAAAACTACAGCGATTTCGGCGGTGCTAACGTTTGGAAATTATCGAGCCGGTATAAGTTGGCCGATGACAAAGTAATCCTGCGCGGGTCTATTTCAACGGGTTTCCGGGCACCAACGCTCCATCAGCTCTACGCTCAATCGGTGCAGGCGGCGTTTGTGGGCGGCACCATCGAGCTGTCGGGTTTGTTTAACAACCGCAGTTCGCAAGCCCGTGCGCTGGGTATTCCGGCCCTGCGGCCCGAAAAGTCGGACAACGTAACGCTGGGTCTGGCCTTTACGCCCTCGAAAAATTTCAGCGCGACGCTTGATTATTACAGCATCAACGTCAACGACCGGATCGTGTATAGTTCAACCATCACGTCCAGCGACCCGACCAGTTTGCTTGGCGGTATCCTGGCTCAGGCGGGCGTGAAAACGGTGCAGTTCTTCATCAACGGGATCAACACCAAAACGTCGGGCCTCGACTATGTGCTGTCGTACCGGAACCTGGTGCTAGGTAGTGGTAAACTGGGTTTGAACCTGGCCGGTAACTTCGTGCTCAACAACAGCATCGACGGTCTGCCCGCCGAACCCGCTGCCATTGCCGCTGCTAAGTCGAGCATTCTGAACACGCAAATCCGGTCGTTGTTGACCGAAAGCCGCCCCATGTACAAGTCGATTTTGAGCGTCGAATATTCGATCAACAAGTTCAACGTCAACCTGTATAACACGCTTTTCGGCTCTACCTCGTTCCAGGATCTGGACAATGGCGGCGCGAAGATGCAGAACATTAAGGCCACCTTTACCCCCGCCGTTGTTACGGATCTGAGCGTTGGCTATGCGTTCTCGAACAAGATTTCGGGTACGCTCAATGTCAACAACCTGCTGAACGTGCTGCCTAAGTGGAACCTGGTGGCCCTCAATACCGAAGGTGCCAAGACCGTGAACGACCCCGCCGCCAACGCCCTGCTCCGCGCCGATCTGGCGTTCAGCGGTCGCTACAGCATCCTGGGTTACAACGGTTCGCAGTTCAGCCAGTTGGGTACTACCTTCAACGCTAACCTCGCCATCAAATTCTAGGGTTTCGATTCACTACGTACCAGTACAAAAAAATGCCCCGTCAGCGTCTGACGGGGCATTTTTTATGCATTGATGAGCACTTTCCTCTATCAGTATCTGTAGCCGCCCAACCTGTTCGAACAACAGAGCCACATCGGGTTTGGTCGTAGTGGCAGCAGGCTCACGATCAGCAGTGCTCAGCCATGCCACGTCCAGTTAAGAATGTCGGGCATATCCTCGCCGTTGGTTCGGATGTACGCGTTGTGGTCGATGAGCCGGTCTTTCAGGTGTTGAACCAGGTACGCGGCCCGGTTGCCGAGTTTCGGGAGCCGGGATAACAGGTTCAGCACCAAGTGGAACCGGTCGAGTTTGTTCAGCACCGTCATATCGAAAGCGGTGGTGATGGTGCCTTCTTCGCGGTAGCCGTGGACGTGCATGTGCGGGTTGTTGGCCCGATTGTAGGTCAGCCGATGCACGAGCCAGGGGTAGCCGTGAAAGGCAAAAATGACAGGTTTGTCGGTCGTAAACAGCGCGTTATAATCGGCATCGGTCAGGCCGTGGGGGTGTTCGGTATGGTGTTGCAGTTTCAACAGATCGACCACGTTGACAACCCGGATCTTGAGTTCGGGCAGGTGTTCGCGCAGGAGTTGAACGGCGGCCAGCGTTTCGAGCGTGGGTACGTCGCCACAACAGGCCATCACCGCGTCCGGCTCATGGCCCGCGTCGCTGCTGGCCCAGGGCCAGATGCCGATGCCTTTGGTGCAGTGCCGAATGGCTTCGTCCATTGTGAGCCACTGCGGAGCCGGGTGTTTGCCCGCCACCATCACGTTGACGTAGTGCCGCGACCGCAAACAGTGATCCATCACCGAGAGCAAACAGTTGGCATCGGGCGGTAGATAGACCCGCACGATTTCAGCTTTTTTGTTCAGCACATGATCCATAAAACCGGGGTCCTGATGGGTGAATCCGTTGTGGTCCTGCCGCCAGACGGTAGAGGTCAGCAGGTAATTAAGCGACGCAATGTTCCGTCGCCAGGGGAGTTCGCTGCTGGTTTTGAGCCATTTGGCGTGTTGGTTCATCATCGAATCGACGATGTGAATAAAGGCTTCGTAGGAGTTGAAAAGCCCGTGCCGCCCCGTGAGCAGGTAGCCTTCCAGCCAGCCTTCGCACTGATGCTCACTGAGCATTTCCAGCACCCCGCCCGATTGGGCCAGATATTCGTCGTTCTCGTCTGTTTCGCCCAGCCATTGCCGGTTTGTGACCTCAAACACCGCACTGAGTTTGTTGGAAACCGTTTCGTCCGGCCCGAACACCCGGAA
>JAYUKZ010000166.1:0-13929 GCA_043763995.1 Fibrella sp. | reverse complement strand
CCTGAATGGGTTCGTTTTGGGCGTTGCGGCGGTTGCCGAATTTGGTACAAACCTCCACCGGCAACGTACCAGGCGGCACCGCAAACGCGGCCAACGCCCGCCCCACCAGCCGTTCCGACTGCCCGGCTCCGTAACTGTCGGCGGTGTCGATGAACCGGATTCCGCCCGCCAGGGCTTCGTTCAGGGTTGCCAAAGCCTCGGCTTCAGTCACCTCGCCCCAGCCCGTAGGGACGTTGTTGGCGTAGGCCGGGCCACCCAATTGCCAGGTGCCCAGCCCTAGTTGGGCACTCATGCCGCCACGGGCGTGGCAGTGGTGGTTTGTTCGGCCCCGGCCAGAATGATCTTGCCTTTAATGAGGCTGCGCTGACCCGGATATTCGGCAAAAAAGGCGTTGCGCCCGTGCATCACGCGGTCGTCGTGGAAAAAAACGCATTCACCCTCGGCCAATTGCACCGGCAAAATAATGCCCGATTCCATGATGCGGGTTTCCAGGAAATGCTGCCACCGCTCGCACAAATCCAGTACTTCGGGCGTGTTTTCGGTGCGGTCCAGGCAGTAGTAATTCCAGTTGGCCAGGTAGCCCTCGGCATCCTGATCCAACGGTTTGCGCACCTTACGGCTTCCGCCTTTGGCGTGCACTACGTCCGTCCGCATCAGTTCGTCCAGCAGGTCGGTAGCCCCGTCGAGGCGGAGGCAATCGACTACGGTTTGGAGGTCAATGAAGGTAGTGGCTCCGCCCAGTTTGGCCCGTGAGGCGCAGTAGAAGAAGTTTACGGCCACCTCGTCGTAGAGTTCCACGTAGGAATCGTCGGTATGAAGGGGTTGCCGGGTGTTGCTCGACCGGTAGCGGTCGGGAATTTCCGGGTTGTAGGTGATGTCGATCCAGCGATTGCCGGTTTGTTGGCCGGTGGCAATATCTTCGTCGGCGGCGTGAACCTTGCCGATGGTTTCAGACAGGCGGCTGTAAAAATCGTGCACGGGCAGGTCGGGTTTGAACCCGGCCAAATGCACCACCCGGTTGGCCAGCACGGCCTGTTTTACGTTCTGGATGGTCTCGTCGAGGGTGGTATAGGGTACTTTGGCGAAGAAATTCATGGCTATAAACGGTTATGTTGACGCGGGCCGTGGCTACCGGCCTGTTTTTGATGTGATAAAGTACTGACTGCCTGGGCTAACTACCAAACTGATTTAGGCAATGGACTGTTCCGGGCGGCGGGTTGGGGCGGTTTATTTCAGGAAACGTACCAGGCCGGTTTCGAGCAGCAAAAACGCCAGCGCGGCCATGAGGCAGTAGGGCCACAGGTTGGTGCCCAGGTTGTTGCGCTCCAGCAGTTGCCCAAAACTGCCGTCCTTAACGCTGTCGAACACCTGCACGTTGGGCCGGTTGGCAAACGCTTGCCGGAGTTCGGCGGGTGAGTAGAACGCCATCTGCGATTCGGCCCGCCCGTGGTTGAGGGCAATGATCCGTTCGGTGGTGGTGGTGGTGGTGGTGTTGTCGCCCGTGCGGCGCAGTTCATAGTAGCCCGCCGCCACGGTTTGGTTGCCCGTAAGCTGGTTGGCTTTGGGCAGTTCCAGCACCAGTTGGTTGCTCACCAGTCGTTGTACGGGTATGATTTCCAGCGACTTAGACTTTAGTTTGTACATGACCCGGTCGGTTTGCCCGGCGGCGGTGGGGGCCACGGGGAAGGTCAGCACGTTGTCGTCGAAGGAGTAGGCCGTGCGTTGGGGCCGCACACTGAGGGCGGCCATTTTGTACATCACGGGCACAAACAGCCCGTGCTGAGCCAGTGTGCCGAAGGCTTCGCTGAGCGGCCCGGCCAGCACATACACCCGCCCGGTGGCACCGGCTTGCCCCACGCGGGTTTGGCTCAGGTACGTTTGGCCGCTGCGCAGGGTCAGAATTTTTTCGCCGCTGTTCCATTGCCAGACCGGCACAGCTTGCGGCATGGTAAGGGCTTCCTGCCGAAATCCCTGCTGAAACACGTCGGCAAAAAACGGGTTGCGGCGGTCTGGTTCGGCCACAGAAATAGTGGGAGAATTGGCGGGTTGCACGGGCATGGTTTGTAGGCCAGGTACGTTGAGAGCGGCCAAAAAAGCGGGGTAGCTCACCGCGTCGGGCCGGTCGGGCGGAATAATGAGCAGACTGCCGCCCTGTTTCACAAACTGTTCCAGATCGCGGCGCAGGGTGCCCGCCACCTGTGCCAGCCCTTCCAGCACCACCAGGTCAACGCCCTTGAGTTGCCCCACGTCGAAGTTTTGGGCCGAAAACTGGCGGAACGCAAACAGGCTGTCGTTGTCGAAAACGGCCTGTACGTAGTCGGGGCCGGGGGGTTTTTGGCCCTGCAAATGCAGCACCCGAATAGCGGGCGAGGCTTCAATGACGAAATAATAGTCGTTGTCGAACGTGATGGGCAAGTCTTCGAACACCACGCGCCCCCGGTGGAAGCCTTTGGCCGTGACATTGATGGTCAGGGCAACCTCGCCGGTGCCGCCGCCAGGTACGTTGAGCGTGGCGGTCGAAACCTGCACATCGTCCAGATACAGCCGGATGGGCAGGTTTTTGACCGGCTCGTTACCGGTGTTCATCAGCCGCACGTTCAGCGAGTTATTCTGCCCTTCGCGCACAAAGGGCGTGGCCAGCCAGACCGAATCGACGGCCACGTTGCGGGCGGTTTGGGCGGCAATGGGCACCAGAAACAGCCGGTCGGTGGTGTCGAGTTTGAGGCGGCTCAGGTCGCCAACGGTGCTTTTCTGGAAGTCGGAAAACCAGAACAATTGGTGGGTACCCTCGCGCCCCGAACCGGCCAGCAAATTGCGTTGGCGACGGTAAACGGCTTCCATCGTGCGGGGGGTGTGGGCCAGTTTCACGGAGGCCACCCGGTCGCGGAGGGCTTCGGCAGAGGCCGTTTGCTGTTCGTCGGCAGAAAAATCGTTCGTAACCAGTTGCAGGGCCGTGGCGTTGCGGAACATGGTCAGCAGTTCGTCCAGCTTACCCACGGCCAAATCAATGGAGCGGCGGTGGGGGGCGTTGTTGGTCTGTTCGTTCTGCATACTGAACGAATTATCGACATAAATACTCGTGGCCCCTTGTCGGCTGAGGCCCATGCTGCTTTTGGCGGGCAAAAACGGCTGGGCAAAGGCCGCCACCAGGGCCAGCAGAAACAGGCATCGGGCCAGCAGGATGAGCCAATGCCGCAACCGCTGAAAAGAGCGCGTGGTGGTCTGCACGGTTTCGAGCAGGGCCACGTTGGTGAAATACACCCGCCTGGTACGTCGGAAATTAAAGAGATGAATGGCAATGGGCACCGCCAGGGCCAGCGCACCCCACAAAAAAGCCGGAAACAGAAAATTCATAGAGGGGTATACAATTTGGGATTTGGGATTAGCTCCGCCGAGGCGAGCAATCCCCAATCCGAAATTCCAAATAAATTTATATTTCTTTCAAAATAGTGTGGCCCATTTTGTCGCGTTTGGTGGTGAGATAGCGTTCGTTGTGGGGGTTGGCGGGTATTTCCAGCGGAACGGTATCTACAATTTCCAGGCCGTAGCCCATCAGGCCCGCCCTTTTTTTAGGGTTATTGGAAATCAGGCGCAGTTTGTGCACGTTGAGGTCACGCAGAATCTGGGCACCCACGCCATAGTCGCGGGCATCCATGGGTAGGCCCAGTTCCAGGTTGGCCTCCACGGTGTCGCGGCCATTTTCTTGAAGTTTATACGCTTTCAGCTTGTTTATCAGGCCAATACCGCGCCCTTCCTGAAACATATACAGCACCACGCCCTTGCCTTCGCGCTCCACCATTTCCATTGACGCGTGAAGCTGACCGCCGCAATCGCAGCGGCAGGAGCCAAAAATATCGCCCGTGACGCACGACGAATGCACCCGCACCAGCACCGGCTCGTTGGGTTCCCAAGTGCCTTTAATGAGGGCGAGGTGGGTATCTTCGGTGTCTTTTTGTTTGTAGGCAATCAGCTCAAAGTGGCCCCATTCGGTGGGCATATCCACGCCAATTTCGCGCCGAATCAGGCTTTCGGTGCGGAGGCGGTAGGAGATAAGGTCTTGAATACTAACCAGTTTCATGCCGAAGCGGTCGGCCATGATGCGCAGTTGGGGCAGGCGGGCCATCGTGCCGTCTTCGTTCAGCACCTCAATCAGCACACCCACCGGTTGCAACCCCGCCAACTTGGCCAGGTCTACCGCCGCCTCCGTGTGCCCCGACCGCCGGATTACGCCCCCGTCTACGGCCCGGAGCGGGAAAATATGACCGGGCCGACCCAAATCGTCGGGGCGGGTGGCGGGGTCTACCAGGGCGCGGATGGTCTTGGCCCGGTCGGAGGCGGAGATGCCCGTGGTGCAGCCGTGGCCCAGCAAATCGACCGAGACGGTGAAGGGCGTGGTGTGAACGGAGGTGTTACTGCTCACCATCATGTCCAGGCCCAGGGCCTGGCAACGCGCATCGGTGAGGGGGGCGCACATGAGGCCGCGCCCTTCCTTGACCATAAAATTGACCATTTCGGGCGTAATCAGTTCGGCGGCGCAGATCATGTCGCCCTCGTTTTCGCGGTCTTCGTCGTCAACGACCAGCACAATTTTCCCGGCCCGGATGTCGGCAATGGCTTCTTCGATGGGGTCGAGCAAGGGGCTGTCGGTTTCTTTATTCATAAGTAGGTTGGCCGAACGCTCGTTTTGGCGGGTTATTTGCTCTGACTAGTACGGCTACTGTTCGTCCACTCAAAAAACGAACGCGGGCAAAGATACGTTTCGTTGCACGTGCGAAAACGCGGCGTTCGGCGTTAAAGGGAGAGCACATACCGGCCAACTATACCGAAACAACACTACACTGTGAAGGCATTTCTGACCAGGCACCGGCACCGTTTATTGCTTGCCATTGGCCTGTTTATCAATAGCTTACCGGGGTTGGCGCAGAACGTTTGCCCCCCCTCTGCCGCCGCCGAAACGGGGGGATTCACCGTGCCCGCTCAGGTGTGCGCGGGGCAGTCGTTCACCATTACCAATTCGTTGCCGGGCCTGGCCAGCGTTCGGTATACGTACCAGTACAACGGCAACGGCATCCCGTCGGGCACAGCCAGCCTCACCAGCGTCTACGGCACGCCCGGCAGTTATACCATTTTGCAAGTAGCGGCGGGCAGCAACGCCATCGGTACGTTTGCTTGCCGGGTGGTGGAGGTGCTGCCCACCGGCCCCATAGCTTTCAGCACCACCTCGTGCAGTAACCGCCTCGTCACGCTGACCTACGCGCTGGATGCCCAAACCAGCCGCTACAACACCGTGGTGGTCAATTGGGCCGACGGGTCCATTGCCAAATTGCCCATCGTGGCCGGGGTCAGCAGCGGCACCCTTACCCACACCTACGCCAGTGCCGGTAGCAACATTGTGCAGGTTAGCGGCGAGTATACCAACGCCTGCACGGGCCTCCCCAACACCCAAACCGTGACCGTGCAGGGCGGCACCATCAGCAACCCCGTGGTGCGCGAACTGACCTCCAACGCCACCACCGCTGACCTGAATTATCAGGGGCCGGACGGGTTCACGGTGGAACTGTACCGAAAAGATGCGACCGGTACGTTTGTGCCGACTAGCCAGACCGGCACCACCGGCGTTTTCACCGTAAACGCTTCACCCACAGCCGTTTCCTGTTTTCAGTTGGTGGCCAAAGATGCCTGCGGCACCTCCGAACGCCGCTCCACCGAAGTCTGTACACTGGCTCTGACTGTTACCGCGCAGGAGGGCCGGAACGTGCTCAACTGGGAACCTTACGCCGGTTCGGGCGGCACGTTCCGGCTCTACCGCTACTACGCCAACGGCCCGCCCATCGGCTCGGCCAACAACCGGTTGCTGAACGAATATGTAGACTTCAGGCCCATTTCCTGCGGCCAACAGTATTGCTATGTGCTTGAAGCCGTGGTTATTAACCCAAACACCTCGTCGCAGACTTCCATCCGTTCTTTTTCTACCTGCGTGTCGGGCCTCAACAACGCCACAGTGGTGGCTCCGCTGTCGGTCAACGTGTCGGTGCAGCCGGGCGGCGTGAACGTGCAAGCGGCCCTGCCCACCGTGGGGGTGCCCGTGCCCTACACGCTGGTGGTGAGCCGCGCCAACGGCCCCACCGATGCCTTCACCCTGCTGGGCACCAGCCGAGACCGGACCTATACCGATGCTACGGCCCAAACCAACAGCCAGTCTTATTGCTATCAGGTCGCCATCCGAAACAGTTGCGGCACCCTCTCCAGGCCCACCCCGGCGGCCTGTACCATCCTGCTCACCCGCACCGACTCAGGTACGTTGCGCTGGACGGTACCCTCGCCGTTTTCTGCCGAAAAACCCCGAACGTACCAGCTAATTTTCATCGACCCCGTTACGGGTGCCTCCGACAAACGCGATTTGGGCACCGTGACCGAGTTCCGGCCCGACCCCAACAGTCAGGTGACGCAGTATCAGATTGTGGCCGTCAACGCCGCCGGTATCGAGAGCTACTCGAACCCCGTGGAGGTGGCCCTGACCCTGAAACTCTCTGTGCCGAATGCCTTTACGCCAGGCGGCGACAACCCGTTTTTCATGGCCAAAGGCATTTATTGGGATCAGTTCGAGATGACGATTTTCAGCCGCTGGGGCGAGGTAGTTTTCAACACGACGGATAAAAACACCCTCGGCTGGAACGGCGACGTGGGCGGCGTACCCGGTGCAGCGGGCTACTACGGCTACCAAATCCGGGTCATCGACCCCCTGGGCACGGCCCACCAACGTACCGGGCAAGTACTGCTGCTGCGCTAAACTGCTTTGGCCGTTTCGACGTTATAAAATCGAAATTCATCCACCCCACCCCCTGCCCCTCCCGGAATGCCGGGGTTGGGTACAAAACAGCAACACAATGTTTGGCAACGTAGGCGATATGATGGGCATGATGGGCAAGATGAAAGACATTCAGGCCCGGATGAAAACTGCTCAGGAAAGTTTGGGAACCCTCTCGGCCACGGGCGAGGCGGGCGCGGGGCTGGTGCGGGCCACCGTTAGCGGGCACAAACAACTCACGGCCCTGGTCATTGACCCCGACCTGTTGAAAACCGCCGACGACCGCGAGATGCTGCAAGACCTGGTGGTGGCTGCCGTGAACAAGGCCATGGCCAACATTGAACCCATCATCAAAGACCACCTCCGGCAGGCTACCGAAGGAATGCTCCCCAACATTCCGGGTCTGGATCTGGGCGGTATGCTGTGAGCCAACCGGCTATGAATCAGCAGCTTGCCATTGTTATCCTGAACTACAATGGGCAAGCGTTGCTGGCAGAGTTTTTGCCGAACGTGCTCGCCACGGCCAACGGTGCGGCGGTCTACCTGGCCGACAACGCCAGCACCGACGGGTCTGTGACGTTTGTTCGGGCCAGCTTTCCTGCCGTTACGGTGCTGGAATTGCCCCAAAACACGGGCTACGCCGGGGGCTACAACGCCGCCCTGGAACAGCTTCGGCACGGCTCCAGCCCACCCCGCTATTATTGTTTGCTGAATTCGGACGTGGCCGTTGCGCCGGGCTGGCTAGAACCGGTGTTGGCGTTGCTGGAGGCTAACCCCCGCGCCGCCGCCTGTCAGCCCAAAATTCTGGCCCACCGTCAGCCCGGCTACTTCGAGTATGCGGGCGGCGCGGGCGGCTACCTCGACTGGCTGGGCTATGCCTTTTGCCGGGGGCGGCTGTTCGACACGTTGGAAAAAGACACCGGCCAATATGACGACGACCGGCGCGTTTTCTGGGCATCGGGCGCGTGTTTGTTCGTCCGGGCGGCGGTTTTCCACGAATCGGGTGGGTTCGAGGCGGCTTTCTTTGCCCACATGGAAGAGATTGACTGGTGTTGGCGGGTGCAGCGGCAGGGCCACGAAATCTGGACCTGCGGCGGGGCGCAGGTGGCGCACGTGGGGGCGGGCACGCTGGCCAAGACCAACCCCCGCAAGACGTACCTGAACTACCGCAACAGCCTCTGGATGCTCTACCGAAACCTGCCTCCCGGCTCGCTGTGGCCCCTTTTGCTGTGGCGGCTGGTGCTCGATGGTCTTTCGGCAGGGCCGCTGCTCCTGCGCGGAAATTGGGCCGCTATTGGGGCCGTTGTGCGGGCGCACGGCGCATTTTGGGGTCGGCTGGGTACGTTGCGCCGCCAACGCCGCGCCCTGGCCCAAACCGCCACGCACCCCGTGGGCCTGTTCCCCAAAAGCATTGTCTGGCAGTATTTTGTGCGGGGTGTTCGTCAGTTCTCCAATCTGTAGGGGTGTAGGTATCGGCGTATTGTTTATTGGCGTATCGGAATCGGCGCAGGGCGGAGGCAAGCCCGGACGCGGGACCGCCCGCCCCTACACAGGAACCCCCGAAAACCGGTGGAGAATTTTTGAAACGACGGCATTGTAGGGGCGGGCGGTCCCGCGTCCGGGCTTGCCCCCGCCCTACGCCGATTCCGACACGCCAACAAACAATACGCCGCTGCCATAAATACGCCAATAAACAATACGCCAATGCAACCACCCTGCACCGACGCACCTTACTACTCTGCCAACGGCTTCACCTCAATTTGGCTGTGGTGATACACCAGCGAGTGCGGTTCCACGCTCTCGGTGAGCCACACGTTGCCGCCAATAACCGAGTGGTGGCCCACCACCGTTTGCCCGCCCAAAATGGTAGCGTTGGCGTAAATCACCACATGATCTTCAATGGTGGGGTGGCGTTTTTTCTGCGCCATCGACTTGGTTACGTGCGTGGCACCGAGCGTAACACCCTGGTAGACACGTACCTGCTGGCCAATAACGGTCGTTTCGCCGATGACAACGCCCGTGCCGTGGTCGATGAAAAACGACGGGCCGATGGTGGCACCGGGGTGAATGTCGATGCCGGTTTGGCCGTGGGCGTATTCGGTCAGCATCCGGGGCAGCAGCGGCACACCCGCCCGGAGCAGTGTGTGGGCCATGCGGTAAACGGCAATAGCGTAGAAGCCGGGGTACACCGCAATGACCTCTTCCAGGCTTACCGCCGCCGGGTCATTGTTGGCAATGGCGCGGGCATCGAGCAGCAGGTTCTGGTGAATGGCGGGCAGTTGGTCGAAAAAATGCTGCGCAATAACCGCTTCGGTATCGGGCAAATGGGGTTGCAACGGCCCCAACAGACACAAAAGTTGGTCGGTCAGGTGCTGGTACGTCTCGCCCGCGTTGGCCGTGTCCGACTGGCAATCCTGAGTCACGGGAAACAGCAGCCGCATCAACTGATCCAGAAACCGGCCCGCATCGGGGCGCGAGGGCAACCGGTACTGGTACGTATGCTGTTGGGCGGCGAGTGTAGCCAGAAAAGCGGTCGGCGGGGTTGGCATGGCGAGTGGCTGATTTGCCCCACTTCGGGGCAATTGCCCAACAGTGAGAAACACAACCACAGTTGGGAATGAGTATGAGTTGTCCGAAAAATAGCGTAAATCGGTCTCAGGGCCAACAAGCACCGGTTTTAAGTAGTTCGGCCCGGCATTTGACGGGAGTCAGCGTAGCCCCCCGCCCTAAAGGGTGCCCGCTTGCGCGTCTGGCTTCGCGGCGAAGCTACGCTCACGCAAGCAAGGCTCCCTTCAGGGCGGGGGGCTACGCCGAGAAAATTCTACTACTCATATGTTCTACAAAACCGCCACCATCCTGCTCAGTTCGCTGGCCGCTACGGCGGGCTTTTCGTGTTTTCTGGCGCAGGTCTGCGCCCCAAAAACCGAAGTTGCAAGCCACCTGAGCCGCCCGGCCAACGTACCTGCGGCCCCCGCCCTGACTGCCACTGATGCCCACCCCGCCCTCCGTTTCGACGCGCCCGTGGGCTACACCTACGCCAACGACGGTAGCAGCCGGATGTTTGTGGTGGAACAGGCCGGTAAAATCCGGGTAGTAGACCGCGCCACCGGAGCCACCACCACCGACACGTACCTGGACATCCGAAAGCGGGTGGGCTACGGCGGCGAGATGGGCTTGTTAGGGCTGGCCTTCCACCCCAACTTCAAAGAGAACGGCTATTTCTTTGTCAATTACACCAAAAACAACCCCCGCGAAACCATCATCAGCCGGTTCAAAGCCACCTCGGCCACCGCCAGCCAGATAGACCCGGCCACGGAGGTAATCTTGCTCCGGTTCCGCCAGCCCTACGCCAACCACAACGGCGGCGAACTGGCGTTTGGGCCGGACGGGCTGCTCTACATCGGCACGGGCGACGGGGGCAGCGGCGGCGACCCCCAGAACAACGCGCAAAACCGGGCCAGTCTGCTGGGCAAAATCTTGCGCCTCGACGTGAACAGCACCCAGAAGGGGCACTACGGCATTCCGGCAGACAACCCCTATGCGGGCAACAAAACGGGTTTTGCCGAAGAAATTTACGCCTACGGTCTGCGCAACCCCTGGCGGTTTAGTTTCGACCAAAAGGGGCAACTTTGGACCGGTGACGTGGGACAGAACAAGACCGAAGAGATTGACCTCGTGACCAAAGGCGGTAACTACGGCTGGCGAATCCGGGAGGGCCGCGAGGGCTACCGCCCCGACGAAAAACCCGCCACACCCGTCTCTGACCCCGTTTTCGTGTATGCGCACACCAACGGTGACCTCTCCATCACGGGAGGCTACGTCTATACCGGCAAGGCCATACCCGGTTTGGCGGGCCGGTATCTCTACGCCGATTATGTCAGTGGCCGGGTGTGGGCGTTGGCCCTCAACGGGGCCGGGAAAGCCACCAACCAACTCCTCTCCGAGCGCGTGGGTACCGTTTCTGCCTTCGGCAAAGACCAGACGGGCGAACTCTACCTCTGCGACCACGCCGAAGGAAAAATTTTGAAACTGACCGCCGCCCGGTAGGGGCCAACGCGCCCTGCCGCCCGCCTAGCCCACCAGGCGGAGGCGGGCGGCGGGGGCAACGTACCTGACCGTGCCCTGCACCTGCGCCGACCGAACTGTAACCGTTTCGTTGACCGTAACCACGTGCCCGGCGTTGACCCGCACGCGCTCGGTAGGCAACGGCACCCGCCCCACCGACCACGTACCTGCGCTGCCCCACGGCCCGGAGGCAATGGTTTCGCACACATCGGAAAAGAGCGACAGCGTGGGGAAATTATGTAGCAACAGCGAGTTGGTTTTGGTTTGGCCCGAACAAAACCAGTCGTTCAGAATATCGGCGTACATCCGCCGGAAATCAATTTGCATTTTGATGTCTTTGTTACCGCCCCAGCTTTCGGTGAGGTCAGACAGGTTGGGGTTTTGGCCAATGACCTGGTGTTTCACCGCCGCGCCAAACACAAACTGCGGGGCCGCCACGCCGTGGTCGGTGCCTTTGGAGGCGTTGGAATTGGCCCGCCGCCCAAAGTCGGAGAAGGTCATGCCCACCACCCGCTCCTGATTGCCCTGGAGGCGCAGGTCTTCCTGGAAAGCGTATAGCCCGTCGGAGAGTTTTTTGAGCAACTCGGCGTGGAGGCCCGTCAGGGGGTTGTCGTTCAGAATCTGGCCTGAATGGGTGTCGAACCCGCCCAGCGAGACGAAGAATATTTTGGTTTTCAGGCCCCCGTGAATCAGGCGGGCCACAATTTTGAGTTGCTCGGCCAGTTCGTTTTTCAGGTTCTCGGCGGGGTAGGTGCTGCGGGTTTGGCCCGCGTCGTAGGCGGTCTTAATTTCCCCGGCATAACCCACGGCCAGGGCCTGCTGCTGCCGGATGTAGGCAATCATCCTGCCCGCCTCGCCCGCAGGTACGTCGCCGGGCGAGATGGGTTGTTCGGCCCCCACCAGTTGGTAAAACGCATCGGGGTCGTTGATGGCAACGCCCATGGATTGCTGACTGCCCAGCAGCGTGGTGGAGGTGAGGTAGCCAATCTGGAGGGCAATGGGGTCTTCCATTTGGGCGTTGGGGTAGCCCGTGGGGTAGCCGGGGTAGCGGTCTTCCAGGTACCGCCCGGCCCAGCCCGTGGTGAGGCTCACGTTGGAGTCGGCGGCGGTCATCCAGATATCCGTTGACCGAAAATGCGACTGGTCGGGGTTGGGGTAGGCCATCGAGTGAATGACCGTCAGCCGCCCGTCGTCGAAGAGGTTGCGCATACCGCCCATGCCGGGGTGGAAAGCCATTTTATCCGTGCCGCCCAGGCGCAACAGGCTGGCATCGGGCAGGGCAATGTTGGCCCGGAGGCTACGATAGGTACTGAGTTGGTCGAGTGGAATAACGGTGTTGAGGCCGTCGTTGCCGCCGTTGAGGTACACCATAACCAGCACCCTGTCGGTACAGGCCGCCCCCGACTGGAGCAACGAGTTGACCAGTACCGACTGCCGGGTCATGGCCTTAAGGCCAAATCCGTTCAGGAGCATGGGCACGGTGCAGGCCGAGGTGGCGGCCAGAAAGTTGCGGCGGTTCATGGGGTTGTGTTTAGTTGGAGAAATAAATTAAACACAGAGGCGCAGAGAACACAGAGTCACAATGTAATGCGTTGGCTATTAGTTGCTTATAACTCTGTGCTCTCTGTGTCTCTGTGTTTAATTTTACGTTTCTGACCTCAAAAGACATGGTATTCGGCCAGGCGGAGGGTGTAGCGCATCAGGTTTTCCAGCCGCCACCGCACCGAGTTACGCCGCCAGCTTAGCTCGCCGCTGTTGGTTTTGAGGGCCGTTCGGTAGGCGTTCCACTCAAATTGCCAGGACGTGCGCGGAATGGCCTGCATCATGATGGTGTCGATCAGAAAATCTTTTTTGCTCTGAAATTGGTCGGTCGCAAACAAATCGGCGGTGAAGGCATCCAGCACCACCTCGCAGGTGATGGCCGAGGTGCCGGTGGGGTTGGCGGCGGTCTGGATGTTCATAAAATCGGGTTGGAGGGCGGTGGCCCAGCCCACTAGGTCGATGCCCAGGTTGTAGCCCGGTTTCACCTCGAACCACCGCCAAATCATGGCATCGGTAAACTCGTTCCGCACGGCTATCATGGTGGCTGTCATCCAGTTGCGTGAGAAACCAAGCTGGTAGTAGGGTTCGTAGCCAAAGACGGTGGGCTGGTCCAACACGTTCATTTGCAGTTGCCCCATGCGCCAGGCCATAAAGTCCATCAGGTTGGCAAAGGCGGCGTAGTCGGTGGTGGGGTTGGGAATGGGTTGGCCAAAAAACCGGATCGTGCCCAAAATCAGCTCGGCGGGCGATTTGATGATGCTACCCCGGTTGGCGGCCTCAAAAAAATGCTGGCTCGTCAGCAATCTGACCAGCACCGGCTGAATCTCGAAGTTATTGGCGGGCGAGGCGAAAAACGTGGCCAGCGGGCCAATAATGGTGTCTTCAATGGCCTGGGTAACGGTGGTGTTGACGTACCAACGGTAAAGTTTTCGGCAAATAAACCGAGCCGTTTGGGGGTGGGCCAGCAGCATCGTCACCAGGTCGGCTAGTTCATCGTTGCCGGCGGTGGGCGTGTTGCGGCCCAAAATGGTCGTGTTGTTATACTTGGCCGAAAACGTTTTGTTGGTCGTGTCGTGGTTGGCCAGGGTGAAGGTAGTCTCAAAGGTGGTGGTGCCCTCTCGCCAGAAGTTGGTGTAGTTCCAGCCGGTGAGCACGCGGGCGGCGGCTTTTACGTCGTCTTCGGTGTAGTTACGGTTCCCGGCAAAGTCGAACACGCCCGTGGTGAAAAGCTCCTGCAACTCGCGGGCGTAGTTTTCGTTGGGTTTGTCTTTCTCGTTTTCGTTGCCGTTCAGGTACCGCAGCATGGCCGGGTCTTTGGTAATCTGCGTCACCAGCGTTCGGAAATTACCCAGCGCATTGCCGCGCAACAACCGCAGGTAGCGGTTCACAAACCGGTAGTCGTCTACTACTTCGCGGGTGGTCACGAAATGGTTTTGCCAGAACAGCGTCAGCTTATCCAGTAGCGCGGGAGTACCGGTTTGTTGGGTCATCAGGCCCATCCACCAGTATTTGAT
>JAYUKZ010000165.1:0-1081 GCA_043763995.1 Fibrella sp. | reverse complement strand
GCAACGGCCTGGCGCACCTGCCCTTCGGCGCGTTTATGTTTGCCGAAACGGCCCTGCTGGCCTACAACCACCAGCCCGACCGAACGTACCTGGTCGATTTGGCGGCATCGGTATATGCGCCAAAAGCCTGGTTTTATGAGAAAAAAGCTGAGGGCGGTCGCGTGATGGTGGCGCGGCAAGACCTGACCACCTATGCCAACGCCATACGCACGCTGCCCGACCAGACCCTGCGCGGCATTTATTTGCTGTACGTGGGTAGCCGCAGTGCGTTCCCCCGTCAGTTTCCGCACCTGTTTCGGGCGGCAGAGGGGGGCGGTGCCCCTACCACCTGGCTCGACGTGGGCCTGAGCCTGGCCCGCCAAACGGGTGCGCTGGGCACGTTCGACGAGATTAGCCAACAACCCGTTTTTCTGGTGCTTACCATGCTGAACAGCATGATTGCTGAAGCCGAAAAACTCAACGCCGCCACCGCCCGATGAACCTGATCCAGTATTATTTTGCCTATGGCGAAAGCCTGGCAACGGCCATTCCGGCCATAGGCCACACCCCGGCCAACCCCCGGTTTGTGCGCATCACGGAGATGGGCAACCCCGACGAGTTCACCCGCGCCACCGCCAAAGAACTGCCCGCCGACGGTACGGTGCTGGTCTGGGAGATGTTCAGCGAAAGCCCCGGCGACGGGCAGAAAAACAACTGGACAAGCCTGATTAACGGCACGTTCGTGGTGCTCAGAAAAGGCACAACGGTTGAAAAGCTGGCTATTTTTGACAGCACCCGGCGCATTGGGCTAGAGGTGTTGCGCAAAATGATTGCCGACAGCGTGGAGGGTGCCCTGGCCACCGAGCGGGTGCTGTTTCAGCTACAAAACGGCGGCGGCGAGGCCGTGGGGCCGTTGTCGGTGGGTTGGTACGGCTATGCGTTCTCGTTCACCTGGCGGGTGCCCCTGTTCTAGCCCTAACTGTTGTCCTTTCCCGGCGCAGGAGGTGGCCCTAGTTTCGGGCCATGTCAATTGCCCTGTTGGCCGCGCCGGATACCTACGCCCTCACGCAAGGGGGGCGTATGGCTGCTCAGTTCAGCCTGG
>JAYUKZ010000164.1:0-13990 GCA_043763995.1 Fibrella sp. | reverse complement strand
CCGGGTAGGCGTTCAAGATAGCCGCCAAATTCTGCAACTGCTCCCGCGATTCGGGCTGTAGCACGGCCAACCCCGGCGCGAACGTAAGCCGGTCAATGGCCAATGGCGGGGGTGGGATAATGGGCGCGGAGACCCCGGCTACCGAGTCGGGGCGGGGGGCTTGCAGGAGGTCAAGCAGACGGGTTTCGGTGCCGTTGGCGGGGATGGTCAGGGCCAGGCCGTTGGGAAGTTTCCGGGGCATAAACGGCCCCAACGTCGCCGTGGGGCTTGTTTTGGTCGTGTCGGGCTGGGTTGTCTGGGTCGAATCTGGCGGGGCGGCGGCAGCGGGTTGGGGCGGGGCCGGAGGCGGAGCGGTCTCTACGGTGTCGGCGGTGCTGGTCGTTTCTGACGTGGACGAATCGGCGCAGCCGCAGAGGAGGCACAGCAGCCCCGTGGCCACGGCCCAGCCACGCAGGTACGTTGGGTGGGGGGTGGCGGGGTGTTTTTTCGGCAAAAAAGAAAGCATGAACTTTGGGGACGGGTTGGTTTCCGGTTGGTTTAACAACCCTGGGTAACGAGCCGTTCGGTGAAGCCATCGCGAGGGGGTGGACTGGGGCAGGTCGGGGAGGTCACAGCCTAACTTTAGCAACCGGTTGTGGGCCGAAAGATGGCTTTTCAACCAACAAATACCGTATTTTACAGAATAAGATACCCTACCCCAACGTGAACCGGCTTCTCGGCACTTTACCAACATACCTGGTTGTTTGGCTATGGCTGCTGCCCGGCCTGGCTCTGGCGCAACCCCTCTGGCTCGATGTCGTGCCCCAAAACCTGTGCGCCGGGGCGAGTGTGCCGCTCAATTTCACCCTCACCCAGCCCGTGGCGGCGGGCAACACGTTTCGGGTCGAATTGCTGAACCAGTTCGACCAAATCATTGCCACCAACGCCGACAATATCCTGCCTGGCAGCGCGTCTATCCGAATCCCGCCCGGCCTGGAACCCACCCCCATTTCCTATTTCCTGCGCATCCGGTCTACCAACCCTGTGGGTTCCAGCAATTTCGTGCCGCTGGTGTTCAACGCCGCCCCCTCGGCCACGTTGCTGCCCCCGCCCGCCCAGGAAACTACCCTCAACCCCGGCGATGCCTTTCGGGCTACGGTGCTACTGCGGGGCGGCGGGCCGTATGAACTGGGTTTTACCGACGGCACCGCCCGAAACATCGACGACGTGAGCCGGGCCACGGTGCTGCTCTACCCCACCCAAACCCGAACCTACCAACTGGCCAGGGTTGCCAACGGGTGCGGCGGCGGGCAGGTGAGCGGCACGGCCACGGCTACCGTGCGGGCGGCGGGCTTGCTGGTCACGCGCCTCTCCACCACCGAACCTTGCGCCGATAAACCGCTCGACATCTACTTTTCGACCGACCGCTCCTTGCCACAAAATACGACCTTCAAGGTTGATTTCCAACCGCTTGACCCCCAGGCGGCGGCGTTTACCGTGAACGCCACGGGCAACACCAGCCCTTTGCGCGTGATACTGCCCGCCAACCCGCCCGGCACCGGAACGTACCTGGTGCGGCTCTATTCCGAATCGGCCAACGTGTCGGCTTTTTACCGAAACCAGTTCGGCGATTTGGCCAGTTCGGTCTTGGTACGGCGGGCACCGGTGGTGCAATTGTCGGGAACCAGCACGGTTGGGTTTGGCCAAACGGCCCAACTCCAGGCTACGCTTACGGGGCTGTCGGCGGGGGTCATTACCCTGAGCGACGGCACCACCATTCCCATAAATGCCCCCCCCGATGTGGGTGGTTCGCGCTTGCCGGTGGTGCCCGCCCAAACCACCACGTTCACCGTAAAAGCGGTCAGTACGGCTTGCGGGGTCTACGGGCCGGAGGCGGGCAGCGGCGCGGCCACCGTCACGGTTCAACCCGGCTACCGAATCGATTCGCTGTCGAGCCAGTCGGTGTGCGCGGGGCAATCGTTTCAGGTGTTTTTTTCGACCAGCGAACCCATTTTCACCGCCACAGGCGGCTACACCCTGCGCGGTGGCAGCCAGACGGAGGCGGGGCAATTGGCGGGCGGACGCATTGCCTTCGAGGTGCAAACGGTGGCTCCGGGCAGCAAACCCGGCACCGGCATCCTGACTGCTGTGGCCCGCCCCCTCCCCGCCGATTACCTCGCCAACCCCGCCTATGGCCCCGACGGGGCGTTGGGCGCAGGGCGTTTTTTTTGCCAGCTGGCGCGAAACGGCTCGCCGGGGGGCGTTTTCGACAAACCCCTGGCCGTGGCCGACAAGCCCCAACTGCTGGTAGACCCCACGCCCATCACCGTTGACCGGCCCCAGTTAGTGTATTTTCCGGCGCGGTTGGTAAGCCAGCTTCCGGCTACGGTGACGCTGGCCGATGGTACGCAGATGGACGTGCGGGGCGATATTGACCGGAACCAGAAAAGCAGTATTGTGCCGCTGGAAGCCCTGCTGACGGGTCGTTCCGGTACGTTCCAGGCCACGGCGGTGCAAAACGGGTGCGGCGTGGGGACAGCCGGGGGCAGCGTTTCCGTCCGGGCCGAGGGCGATACCGTTGGCCTGTTTATGCGGCCCATTCCCGACCTGCTCTGTGCCAATGCGCCCCTACTGGTGTCGTTTGCGGCGGTGGGCAACCTGGGGGCCGTGGCCAACTATCAGGTAGAAATCATGGACGACGACGGCATGTTCAGGGGGCGTTTCCTGAACGGTGGCCCCGCTAGCCCCATTGCCGTAACCATCCCGGCGGGGTATAGCCTCTACCGCGCCGTGCAACTGCGGGTGGTGAGTACCCCCGCGTCGGGCACGGTGCGTTGGGCCAGCCGCGCCAGGGCCTTCACCTACCTCGACCGGTCGCAGGTAGTCAGGCTGTCGGCGGCGGGTACGGGCGGCACCGAGGCCATCAGCCGACCGGGTGAGCCAGCCATGCTCCGGCTCTCGTCGGGCGGGGCGGTGTCTACCACGGTGGTGCTGGCCAATGGGCCAACGGTGGTGCTGAATAACCTCAGTCTGGACGTGCCGGTGCGGCCCGCCCAAACCACGACCTACACCGTTCGGGCGGTGCAAAACGGCTGCGGCACGGCCACTGGCACCGGCACAGTAACGGTGCGCGTTCAGCCGTTTGTGGTGCAGCCGGTGTTGCAAAAACGGGTGTTCTGCCCCGCCGATTCGCTGGAAACTGCCCTGCTGCTACAAGGCGAATTGCCGCCCCAGGCCACGTTTTCCATCCAGGTATTGTTGAACGGAACGGTGGTGCAAACCCTGCCCGCCCGCCTCACCGGCAACCGCCTTGTGGCCCCCCTGCCCCCCGCCCTCACCGGCGAGGCCCACACCCTGCGGGTGCTCACCAACGTGGGGGCCGACCAGTTTTTCAGCCTTCCCACCGCCAGCACGTTCCGGGTTTACCGCACACCGCGTCTGCAACTGTTGCCGCCCAACGGTCAGGCGGCGGTAGTGCTCGAAGCCAGGCAAGCCAGCCTGAACGTGCAACTCACCAACCCCACCGACCCCGCCGCCACGCTTCTGCCCAGCCGGTATTTCTACCGAATCAACGACCAGCCTTACACCGGCATCGACAACCTGCCCGTGACTGTGCCGCTCTTCGCCACCAGTGCCACCCCCACGGCCTACAGCATCACAGCGGTCTACGATGCCTATTGCGGGTTTGGCACCGCCACGGGGGCCGTGCAGGTGTCCTACAAGCCAGGGTTGCGGTCGCTATCGGTCAATAAAACGCAATTTTGCCGCACTGGCGACCGGGCGGTAGTCAGCTACGAAGCCGCCGGTGATTTGCCCGCCACAGCCCGGTTTACGCTGTTTTTGGTGAATGCGGCGGGCATACGTACCCAGGTGGGTGAGTCGGTGAAACAGACCGACCAACTGGTGGTGCCCATCGACAGTACGCTGGCCGCAGGTACGTATCAGGTGGTGCTGCAACTGCCGCCCGGTTTGCCGCCCTACGATGCCTTCCCCAACATTACCGTTGGCGACCGGCCCCGCGTGGTGGTGTCGGGCGGCAACCTGGAACAGTACAGCGACCAGACTATTTCGGTAGGAATCCGGGTGCTGAGCGGCGTGTTGCCGGTGTCGGTCACGCTGACCAACGGCCTGACCCAAACCCTGTTCGAGACCGATAATGTGCTGACGGTCAACCCCCAACAGAATACCAGCTACCAGGTTGCGCGCGTAGCCAACACCTGCGGCGTGGGGCAAAGTAGCGGCGTGTTGTCGGTCACGGTGCTGCCCCCGCTACTGAACGAGGCCCGCGTGGTGGCCATCGGCCCGGCAGGGGGCGTGTCGGGCGTGTGCCAGGGCGGGGCCATCCGGGTGGGCATCAGCCTCAAAGGAGCCTTCGCGCCCGACAACCGCTTCACCATTTTCCTTTCCGACAGCACGGGACAGAATTTTCGCCCCCTGCCCACCGTGGCTCTGGATGCCACCACCCTCACGGCCCCCCTCCCGCCCGATGCGCCCCCCGCCCAGGGCTACCGGGTGCGCATTGGGGCCTCCAGCCCGGCGGTGCTCGGCGGCGTGTCGAGCACCTTTCTTACCATCCGTCCGGGTTTATTGGCTACTCTTTCCGGGAGCCGCAACGTGGTGCGCAACGAACTCTCGCCCGTGACCATTACCCTCAACAACAGCGGGCCGTGGTCGGTCACGATCAACAACAGCCTCTACGGCCCCGACGTGCTGACGATTGACAGCTCGCCGTTTTTGTACCGCGTTCGGCCCGATGCCACCGTGACCTACACCCTGCTGGGCGTGGCCAACCAGCAGTGTGGGCGCGGGCGGGTGGCGGGCACGGCCACGCTGGTAGCCATCGACCCATTGGCTACCGACCCGCTGCTGCCCCTGCTGGCGCGGGTGCTGCCCAACCCCACGGCGGGGCTGGTTCGCCTGGAGGGTACCCTGCCCACGGGCCAGGCCGTTTGCCTCCGCCTCACCGATCTGGCCGGGCGGCAGCTACAGGTACATTACCCCACGCCCACCCGCACTCTGAACTACACGCTGGATCTGAGCCAGTTGGCTGTAGGTACGTACCTGCTCACGGCAGAGGCCAACGGGCGGCGGGTAGTGTTCAAGATTATTCGGAACTGAGCGCGTGGCCAAAAAACTAACGTACCTGGCCCTGGCGGCGGCGTGTTTTTGGCCCGCCGTAAGCTCGTCGTGGGCGTTGCTGGCGGGGCTGCTGTTTGCCCTTGTGGCGGGCAATCCGTTTGCCGATAAAACGGGCCGTTGGGGGGGCTACCTGCTCAAAGCGTCGGTGGTGGGGCTGGGGTTCGGCATCAACAGCGAGGTGCTGCTGCGGGCCGGTCAGGCCAACATTGGTACCACCACAGCCTTTGTGCTGGGGGCGTTGGGGGCGGGCCTGGGGCTGGGCGCGTGGTTGCGGCTAGACCGCCTCACCAGCACCCTCATTGCCGTGGGCACGGCTATTTGCGGCGGCAGTGCCATTGCGGCGGTGGGATCGGTGTTGCGGGCCAGCCCGGCGCAGCTTTCGTTGGCCACGGGCGTGGTTTTTCTGCTCAACGCGGTGGGGCTGTTCGTTTTTCCGGCCATTGGCCACGCCTTGGGCCTGTCGCAGCAGCAGTTTGGCACCTGGGCGGCCATCGCCATCCACGACACCAGTTCGGTGGTGGCGGCGGCGGCGGCCTACGGCGAAGAAGCCCTGCGGGTGGCTTCGGTCACGAAAATGCTGCGTATTCTCTGGATCATCCCCGTGTCATTGCTGCTGGTGTTACGCGTGGCCGAAAACCGGGAATCGTTCAAAATACCGTTATTTATCGTAGGCTTTGTGGCGGCTTCCTGCCTGTACAGTTTTGTGCCCGTCCTGAAACCCGTGGCCGCGCCCCTCTACGCCGCCGCCCGGCAACTCATGGTGGTAAGTCTGTTCCTGATTGGGTCGGGCATCACATTGGCTTCACTCCGGCAGGTAGGCGGGCCGGTGCTGTTGCAAGCCGTGGTATTGTGGCTGCTTGTCAGTGGCGTTTCATTAGTGTATGTGTGTTTTTGATGGGCGCGCCTGTAGAGACCGCATCGCCGGATCGGCGATACTCGCGTCTGGGTAGTGCGCGAAGCCATACGCCGGGAAAAATGCTTCGCGCTGGTCTGAGACGCGATGTATCGCGTCTCTACAACAGGCCCTACCCCTTGCCCTCCATTTCGCGGAGCAACTTGTTGGCGAAGATGAACTCGTTAAGATTAGGTACGTTCGACTGGGTAATGGTGTCGCTGTTGCCTTCCCAGAGTTTTTCGCCTTCATAGAGGAACATGATCTTCTCGCCAATTTCCATCATTGAATTCATGTCGTGGGTAATCACCACAGTGGTGATCTGGTATTCGTCCGTAATTTCTTTAATCAACTGATCGATTTTGATCGAAGTCAGCGGGTCGAGGCCGGAGTTGGGTTCGTCGCAGAAGAGGTATTTGGGGTTCATGACAATGGCCCTGGCAATGCCGACGCGCTTTTTCATCCCGCCAGAAATTTCGGAAGGCATCCGTTGTTCGGCGTTTTCCAGGCCCACCCGTTGCAAACAGGCGTGGGCGCGGTCCAGCTTTTCATCGTCGGGCATGGTGGTGAGCATATCCAGCGGAAAGCGCACATTGTCGAGCACGGTTTTAGAGTCGAAAAGGGCTGACCCCTGGAACAGTACGCCCATTTCGCGGCGGATGGCTTTGATGTCATTCTCGCTACTGGTCAGGAAGTTACGTCCGTCGTAGAGCACCTCGCCCTGGTCGGGTTTCACCAGGCCTATCATGCATTTGAGCAACACACTTTTACCCGTGCCGCTGCCGCCAATAACCAGGCTGGTTTGGCCCGGCTGAAACTGCGCACTGATGCCCTTCAGTACGGCTCTGTCGCCAAATATTTTATGGATATCTCTTATCTCAAGCATCTGTCCGTCAGGCCAATAACAATTGAGTCAGAATAAAATCAGCCACAATGATGGAGATACAACTGGCTGTGACGGCGTTGGTCGAAGCGTTGCCTACTTCCAATGCACCACCACTCGCATTGAACCCCTGGTAGGCCGAAATGGTGGCAATAAGAAAGGCAAAGACCTCCGTCTTGATAAGGGCAAACTTGATGCCGAACGGGTTATAGCTGATTCGGAGGCCGGTGATGAAGTCTTCGTGGGTGATAACCCCCACAAACACTCCTGCTAAATAGCCACCCAGAATACCCAAAAATGCCGCCAGAATGGTCAGCAACGGGAACATCAGCATGGCCCCGATTACTTTCGGCAACACCAAATATGAACTGGAGTTGATGCCCATCACCTCCAGCGCGTCGATCTGCTCGGTCACGCGCATGGTGCCTAACTGCCCGGCAATGTTCGACCCCACTTTGCCCGCCAGCACAATGGCACTGATGGTGGGGGCAAACTCCAGGATGGTGCTGTCGCGGACAATGAAGGCAATGATATTACGCGGCACAAAGGGGTTGTCGAGGTTGTAGGCCGTTTGTACGCACGTGACCGCACCAATGAACGAGGCCACAATGGAGACAATGAAGACGGAATTAACGCCGATGCCCACGCATTCGTCCAGAATTAGGCGCAGGTAAACCGATACGCGCTCGCGGCTGCGAAACAACGTACCCAGAAAAATAAAGTACCGTCCGAGGGTGGTCATAAAGAGAGACTAGTGGGAGCAGACCACCCCGTTGAGGGCAGGCGGTCACTACGGCATTGAACCGCCGCCGGGGCCGAATGGTTTCGGCGGCGGTGTGGGGTTACGCCCCAAAAGGCCGAACTTCGCCCCATGAAAAAACTTATCGTTGTTACCGGCGGCTCGAAAGGAATTGGCCGCGCCATTGCTACTTTATTCGTAGAACGGGGCTACGAAGCCGTTGTCTGCGCCCGCGACGTAACCGGCATCAGCGGGGAGGGCCTCCTCCCCTTTGCTGCCGACCTCAGCACCCGCGCCGGGGTAGACGCGCTGGCGGCGTTTGTTGCAACCCTGAACCGCCCGGTAGACGTGCTGGTCAACAATACAGGTACGTTCCAGCCGGGGCAAATTCAGAACGAAGCCGAAGGAACGTTCGAGACTTTGATGGCCACCAACGTGGCCTCGGCCTACCACCTCACGCGGGGCCTGTTGCCGGGTATGCTCACCCGCCGCCAGGGGCATATCATCATGATGTGCTCCACGGCCAGCATCACGCCCTACACCAACGGCGGGTCATACTGCATTTCTAAATTTGCGCTGCTGGGCATGAGTAAGGTGCTGCGTGAAGAACTGAAAACCAGCGGCATACGGGTTACGGCCCTCTTGCCCGGTGCCACCCTCACCGCCAGTTGGGAAGGCACCGACCTCCCCCCAGACCGGTTCATGCAGGCGCAGGACGTGGCCGAAACCGTGTGGGCGGCGTGTTCGTTGCCCCCCACGGCGGTGCTGGAAGAAATCCTGCTGCGCCCCCAACTGGGGGACATTTAACCGTAGCTTTGCCCGAATAGCTTTCGATATGCCCACATTAACGTCTATTGAGATCTGCGCCGGTGCCGGTGGGCAGGCCCTAGGGCTAGAGCAAGCCGGTTTCAGCCACCTGGCTCTGGTGGAGTATGAGCGGCTTGCCTGCCAGACCCTCCGCCACAACCGCCCTCATTGGGCCGTGGTCGAGGGCGATGTACGGGCGTTTTCGGCCCACCAATTCCGGGGGCGTGTAGACCTTTTTTCGGGCGGTGTACCTTGTCCGCCGTTTTCTATTGCCGGCAAACAAATGGGCCACGCCGACGAGCGGGACCTATTTCCCGAAGCCCTCCGGCTCATTGGCGAGTGTGACCCACAGGCCGTTATGCTGGAAAACGTGCGGGGGCTGCTGAGTCCAAAGTTTGCGCTCTATCGCCAGGCTATTCAACAGGAATTAGCCGAAATGGGCTACTGGAGTAGCTGGCGCGTACTAAATGCCTCCGATTATGGCGTACCGCAGCTTCGGCCACGGGCCATACTGGTTGGGTTGAAACGAGTATATATGCCCTTTTTCGAGTGGCCGATACCCGTAGCTACGCCCGTTACGGTGGGCAACGCGCTGGTGAGACAGATGGGAGCCGCCGGTTGGGAACTGGCCCACGACTGGCAACAACGGGCCAACGGTATTGGGCCAACGCTGGTGGGCGGCTCGAAAAAACACGGCGGGGCCGACCTGGGGCCAACCCGCGCCCGGCAAGGCTGGGCTACGCTGGGCGTAGATGGCGGCGGACTGGCCAACCAGCCCCCCCAACCCGGCGACGGCCCCACGCCCCGCTTAACCATCCAGATGGCTGCCCTCATTCAAGGATTCCCGGACGTGTGGCACTTTATCGGCAAAAAAACGCCCGCCTACCGCCAAATCGGAAATGCTTTTCCGCCGCCCGTAGCCAAAGCCCTGGGCGAATCGATCAAGGGGGCTATCGAAGAATACAAACGCGCTATTAGTCAGACAGATACATGCAAAAACTGGCAAGAGGTCAGGGGGCCAAGGCTAAACTACGGGCCTATTTTCAGTCAAGAGTAGGCCAGGTTATAGATTCCGAGGCACTCAGGGAAGTTGCCGGTTCCAGCGAATGGGGACGACGGGTGCGGGAACTTCGCGGACAGGAAGGACTTAACATCCTGACGCACAATGACCGAAGTGATTTGAAACCGGGCCAATACATCTTGCTCGATTTAAAAATTATGCCCGCCTTCGAACGCACCATTTCCAAAGAGACACGGGCCTTTATACTAGACCGAAATGGCTTTACTTGCCAAATGTGCGGGGCGGTGGCCGACGAGGTGCATCCCTACGACACCGGACGTAAAACCCGACTTCACATTGGCCATATTATTGATAAATCGATGGGCGGAACGGATGAAGCAACCAACCTGCGGGCTATTTGCTCAGTTTGTAATGAGGGGGCTTCCAACATAACGCTTACCAGACCTGATGCCCTGAAGCTATTGACGCAAGTAAGGCGTTCTCCGTCCATAGACCAGCTAAGCCTGTTAGAGTGGCTCATCCAAAAATTCCCGGAACAAGCCGCCTCGAAAGCCAGTAATGTCTTGCTCGAACGGAAAAAGTAAACCCCACCCCATGAACACCTACTTTCGATTGTTGGGTTTTGGTAAGCCGCTGGGGCGGTTTCTGGTGCCGTTTTTGCTAACCTCGGTGCTGGCCGCGCTGTTTGCCACGCTCAATTTTACGTTGCTGATTCCGCTGCTGAACGTCTTGTTCAAACAGGCTTCGGCGCAGGATATTACCCGCCTCCTGAACCAACCCGCCCCTACCCTGTCGTGGGGTACGTCGCCGGTCGATATGTTCAATTATTACTTTGCCCGGCAGTACCAAACCTACGGCCAACTGGGTGCGCTGCAACTGGTGTGCGGCACGGTAGTGGCTTCGGTGTTACTCAGTAATATTTTCAAATACCTCTCCGTCAGGCAGTTGGAAGCGTTCAAAGCCCGTATGGTGGCCACCCTCCGCGAAACGGTTTTTGCCCGGACGCTGCACCTGCACCTTGGCTATTTCTCCGACCAACGCAAGGGAACCCTCATCTCAAACATCACCACCGACGTGCAGGAAGTCGAAAACTCCATTGCTAACACCCTTTCGGCGGCATCCAAAGAGGTCTTCACGCTTATCTTTTTCCTCATCACGCTCTTTACCATTTCGGCCAAACTAACCCTGGTAGCCTTTGTGGTCATTCCCATTTCGGGCGGTATCATTGCCACGCTGGTGCGGCGCATGAAACGCGATGCCACCCAGAGTCAGCAACGGCTGAGCGGTCTGCTCAGTGTGCTGGACGAGACCCTGGGCGGTATGCGTGTGGTGAAAGCCTTCAACGCCGAAGGATTTATTCTGGGCAAATTCAGGGCCGAAAACGAGGGCTACCGCACGGCTATTGAATCGTTGGCGAAACGGCGCGAACTGGCCTCGCCTTTTTCCGAATTTATGGGCGTAACGGTGCTGTCGGCCATTTTGCTCTACGGCGGGTCGCTGGTACTGTCGGGGCAGTCTGACCTGACAGCGGGGCAGTTTGTGGCGTACCTGGCCCTTTTCTCGCAGGTGACACGGCCCGCCAAAGACATTTCCAACGCCTTCAGCAGTTCGCAGCGGGGGCTGGTGTCGGGCAAACGGGTGCTGGATCTGATTGACACTCAGCCCGCTATCATCGATAAACCGGGCGCGGTGGTGCTCACTGATTTTCGGGACGAAATCCGGTTCGAGCAGGTGTCTTTTGCCTACGACCCAGATGTACCAGTGCTTCAACACATTGATTTCGTTCTGAAAAAAGGGCAAACCGTGGCGTTGGTGGGCGCGTCGGGCGGGGGCAAATCGACCCTGGCCGACCTGTTGCCGCGTTTCTACGACCCCACCACCGGCCAGGTACGTATTGACGGTCACGACCTGCGCGACTGCCAGACTACCTCGCTCCGAAACCTGATGGGCATTGTGACCCAAGAGAGCATTTTGTTTAACGACACGGTGTTCAATAACATCGCGTTTGGCCAAACCACCACCCGCGCCCAGGTAGAGCAAGCCGCCCGCATTGCCAATGCCCACGGGTTCATCAGCCAGATGCCCCTGGGGTATGACACCTTTATCGGCGACCGAGGGAGTAAACTGTCGGGCGGGCAACGGCAGCGCATCAGCATTGCCCGCGCCGTGCTGCGCAACCCACCCATCCTGATTCTGGACGAAGCCACCTCGGCCCTCGATACCGAATCGGAAACGCTGGTGCAGGAAGCCCTTACGCGCCTCATGGCCAGCCGCACCACGCTCGTAATTGCCCACCGCCTGAGCACCATTCAACACGCCGACCAGATTCTGGTCATTCAGCAGGGGCAACTAGTGGAACAGGGCACGCACCGGGCGTTGCTGGCGCAGGAAGGTGGTTTTTACCAACGGCTGCAAACCCGCCAACAAGCCTGACCCATGCCCGACTGGCTCACCAACCGCCTCGCCAACACCCTGGCCGACCGCCAACAGCAGGGTCTTTTCCGAACCCTTACTACCCAACCGCCCCCCGTCGATTTTACGTCGAACGACTACCTGAGCCTGGCCCGCTCTGGTACGTTGGCCACCAAAATTTCTGTAACCGTTGATGCCCAAACCGGCCACGGCGCGGCGGGGTCGCGGTTGCTGGCGGGCAACACGGCCCAAGCCGAAGCGCTGGAGACGTACCTGGCCGGGTTCTACCACGCCGAAACGGCCCTGCTGTTCAACGGCGGTTACATGGCCAATGTGGGCCTGCTGGCCTGCCTGCCCCAACCCGGCGACGTGCTCCTGACCGACGAGTTGATTCATGCCAGCCTTATTGACGGGGCGCGGCTTTCCAAGGCCACCCGCCTGCGTTTTGCCCACAATAGTTTGGCCGACCTGGCCGCCAAACTGAGCCAAACCAGCCCCGCCCACCGCGTGTTTGTGGTGGTCGAATCGCTGTATTCGATGGATGGCGACCAGGCTCCGCTAGCTGAGATAGCCGCGCTCTGTGCCACCCACCACGCCGCGCTGATTGTAGACGAAGCCCATGCGTCGGGGGTGTACGGGCCGGGGGGGGCGGGCCTCACCGTGGGCGGCGGGCTAACGGGGCTGGTGTTTGCCCGGATTCACACCTTCGGAAAAGCCCTGGGCGTACACGGCGCGGCGGTGGTTGGCCCGGCTCCTTTACGGACGTACCTGATAAACCACGCCCGCTCGTTTATCTACGCCACAGCCCTGCCCCCCCACGACCTGACGGCCATCTGGCTGGCGCACGAGCAGCTTTTGGCCGAACCCCACCGGGCCGAACGGTTGCACGATTTGGTGGCCTATTTTACCCAAAAAAGTCGCCTGGTGGCCCCCGGAGCAACTTGGTTGCCAAGTACCTCGCCCATTCAGGGGGTGGTGGTGCCGGGCAACGCGGCGGTGCGGCGGGTGGCGTTGGCCGCGCAACAGGCGGGCTACGACGTGCGTCCCATTGTTAGCCCCACGGTGGCGGCGGGGCAGGAACGAATTCGTATCTGCCTCCACGCCCACAACACCGAGGCCGACATAGACGGGCTGCTGGGTACGTTGGCAACAGTAATGTAAGTTGGCACCTGTTTTCCCGCATTTCGAGAGAGCCGGGGCTTGGCCCTGTGCCTACCAGACGTTACATTCACAGCGTTAACGTCACCACCGCCCCATGCGCCTCACGCCCCTCTCTCCTGCTGAATCTCTCGAAAAAGCGTACCGGCTTCAGGCGGGCAACCGCGAGCAGATTGACCGGTTTAAGGCGGGCTTTGCCAGGCTGTTTGGCCACATAAACGAGCGGGAAAGCGAGGAGAACATCAAGGGGCACCTGATGGACTTTCTGAAAGAAGTTTACTACGCCAACGCGGCCCTGGGCGACACGTACCTGGTGGCCCCAAAAGGCAAAACCGACTTCGTGATTCATACCGGCAAGGAAGCCACCACGCCCGCCGGGGTGTTGTTTGAGGTGAAACGACCCGCCAACAAAGGCGAGATGATTAGCCGTAACAACCTCAACGCCAAAGCCTTCCATGAACTACTCCTCTATTATTTCCGTGAACGGATTGAGGCTCAAAACAACGACATCCGCTACTGCATCATTACCAACGTGTACGAGTGGTTCATCTTCGACGCGGCGGATATTGACCGGCTGTTTTTTCGGAATAGCGGGCTGCTGAAGGATTATAAAGACTGGGCGGCGGGCCGCAAAGTGAGCACCAACAACGACCTGTTCTACTCCGAAATTGCCAAACCGTTCCTGACCGAACTCGCCCGCGACACCGACACCACCGAACTTCGGTTTGCGCATTTTGACCTGCGGACGTTTGCCGAAAACATCATTGACGGCCACGCCGACACGCCCGAAACCGACCTTGCGTTGCTGCCGCTCTACAAGGTGCTTTCGCCCAAGCACCTGCTGAAACTGCCCACCGCCACCGACAGCAACCGCCTGAACCCCGTCTTCTACGCCGAACTGCTGCACCTGATTGGGCTGGAAGAAGTGAAAGATGGGGGCAAAAAAGTGATTCGGCGGAA
>JAYUKZ010000163.1:0-1083 GCA_043763995.1 Fibrella sp. | reverse complement strand
GGAAACTGGTATCTTTGGGTTATGATAGCCTCGCCCAACGTCACTCCGCAACGTCCCGCCAACGTACCTGGAACCACTTCTACCCGCCTCCGGCTGGTCACGGCGGCGGCTCTTTTCGACGGGCACGATGCGGCCATTAACCTTATGCGGCGGCTGTTGCAAGCCTCCGGGGCCGAGGTCATTCATCTGGGGCACAACCGGTCGGTGGCCGAAATTGTGGATTGCGCCATCCAGGAAGACGTACATGGCATTGCCGTAACCAGCTACCAGGGCGGGCACCTGGAGTTTTTCAAATACATGCACGACCTGCTGGCCGAGCGCGGCGCGGGGCATATAAAAGTCTTCGGCGGCGGCGGCGGCACCATCCTCCCCCGCGAACTGGACGAACTCCACGCATACGGCATCAGCCGCCTCTACAGCCCCGACGATGGCCGCACCATGGGCCTGCAAGGCATGATCGATGATCTGATTGGCCGGTGCCGGGAGGTGACGTTGCCCGTTGACATTCCCGCCGATGATACCATTCTGCGCGTGGCCCGGCAAGTCACAGCCGCCGAAAATGGCAACGTACCTGACGCGCAACCCTACAAAACGGCAATCAACCACCCGCCCGTTCTGGGCATTACCGGCACGGGCGGGGCGGGGAAATCGTCGGTGGTGGATGAACTGGTGCTGCGATTTTTGCGAACGTACCCGGAAAAAACACTGGCTATTCTTTCGGTCGATCCGTCGAAACGAAAAACGGGCGGGGCACTGCTCGGCGACCGGATTCGGATGAACACCCTCAACCCCGATGTGAGTCAGGGGCGGGTCTATATGCGGTCGTTGGCCACGCGGCAAGCCAATTTGGCCCTGAGCAAGCACGTACAGGAGGCCATAGATATCTGTAAATCAGCCGGGTTCGACCTCATTATTGTCGAAACGTCGGGCATTGGGCAGTCGGACACCGAGATTACCGAACACGCCGACAAAACGCTGTATGTTATGACTGCCGAATATGGCGCGGCCACTCAACTGGAAAAAATCGACATGCTCGATTTTGCCGACCTCGTTGCCATCAACAAATTCGACAAACGCGGCTCG
>JAYUKZ010000162.1:0-1083 GCA_043763995.1 Fibrella sp. | reverse complement strand
GTTTCAGCAAATCAGGCGACAGTGGCAAGCGGGAAAGCATGGCCAAACTGGTCTGGTAATCGCGGAGGCGACCGGCCCGTTTTTGCAGTTTGCGAAACACGCGCTCGTGTTTTTGGCTCTTGAACTGCTTGGGCCGCACAAACTGCATGAGCCGAAACAACGACCGCAACCGTTTGATGCCCACCCGCACCCGCCGCACGTTCTCGTCCGTGAGGTGGTCGAGGGCCATCTCAATCCGTTCCAGCAGCGAGGCCGTGCGCTGTTTGTAAAAATCGTGCAGGTCTGAGTCAGCGGCGGGGTCGGTCATGGCAAGGGGCAGTTTTCGGCAAAAATGAACGTACCTGCGCGTTTGGCAAGAGGCAACTATTTGTTTTTTGTCGCACTTAGTTCCTGCCCCTGCGCGGCAAGGGTAAGCCCGGCAACGGCGTTGGTCATTTTGTCGCGGCTGAAGGTGATGATAGACCCGTAGGAACTGGTTGACTGAAACTGGTCGGCGGCGGGTTGCTTCACCAGTTTGTAGTTGCCCATCCCGGCATCGCCGTATAAACTGCCGTCTTTTACCGTCACGGTATACGTACCCAGCGGGCTGCCGCTTTCAAAAGCATAGGTACCGGCATAGTCATCGAGCGAGGCCGCAACAACCACCGTGGCGGTAGCAGGGGGCGTGGCCATTGGCGCAGTCTGGGCAAAACCGGTCAGGCCAACACCGGCCAGGATTCCAACGAGCAATAGGGAACGAAAAAGCATACGAAACGGGGGTTAGTGGGCCGAAACCCGATATACGGGCAAGTTCGGCAAAAAAACCGGCTTTGCCCGCGCTGCGCAAACCCGCCAGGTACGTTACCCGAAGGCCCATAACCGGGAATTGTCTATTTTTGGGCTAAATCATCCCTGTGGCATGGCCAGTACCGCCCGACCTCTTTACCAGCAACTCAGCCGAAACATTACCGCCTACCCGCCCGACGAGGCGCGGGAAATGGCGTTTATGCTCTTGGAACACTATTTTGGCCTTCGTAAAGCCGATGTGCTGGCCGACAAACCCCTGCCCGCCAACCGCACCGAACCCGACTGGTTTCGGATCAT
>JAYUKZ010000161.1:0-14058 GCA_043763995.1 Fibrella sp. | reverse complement strand
AGAGCATAAACACGCCCGAATCGGCAATAAACTGCTCGTCGGTGGTGAAATAGCCACCGGGGGGCGGTTGCACCAGGCCCACCCACACGGCAAAAAACATGGCCAGACCCACCAGCCCGTAGCTCCAGCCAATGGGCGGGGTGGGGGTGTGGGTAAGGGGCGGGCGCGTGGCGGCAAACGGAACGGGCATGGGCGAAAACGGAAACAAAACGGGCGTTGGCCCAACCGCAAACATACGGCTTTCTACCGTTTCAGGAGACGGATGGTTCTGGACTGACCCACGTTCTGCACCGTAAGCAGATACATACCCGCCTGTAAGCCAAGCGTTTGGGTCGAAAACTTAACCGCCTGCCCGGTGGCGTATTGACGTTCGGCTAGCAGTCGGCCCGCCAGGTCGGTGAGGCGCAGCACCACGGGTTGGGCCTGTTCCACCTCCGTCAGGGGCACATGCAGCAGGTCGGCATCCTGGAAAGGATTGGGGAAAACGGCCAGCCGGGCCTGTGCCCGCGCAAAGGGTGCCGCCCGCCCAAAGTTGGGAATTCCGTAGCCAAACTGTTGGTCGGGCTGGGTGGCACGCGAGCCGGATTGCCGGAGTAACTGACGTACCTGCGCGGCGGTGAGGGTTGGAAATGCTTGCCAGAAGCCCGTGGCCAACGCCGCCACCAACGGCCCCGAAAACGAGGTGCCGTTGCCGGTGGTGATGCGCCCATCCGACGTACCCAGGGCCGTTCCCTGCCCCAGGGCCACTAAATCGGGCTTGAGTTGGCTGCTGGCGGTGGGGCCAACAGAGCTAAACCGGGCCAACAACCCGGTGCGGTCAACGGCCCCCACGCTGAGCACCCCCGGCGAATCGGCGGGGGCCGAGATGTGCCGCCACGCGTTGCCGCCCTCATTACCCGCCGATGCCACCACCACCATACCGGTTTCGGCGGCCCAGGTGGCGGCGCGGCTCACCAACGTTTTGGTGCCCGTGAGGTCGGCGTAGGTGTGGTTATCGGCGGGGTTGTCAAAGGTGGTGTAGCCCAACGAGGAGTTTATCACGTCGGCCCCGGTGCTGTCAGCAAATTCGGCTCCCAGCAGCCAGTAGGCTTCTTCAACGGGGTTTTCGGTGGCGGCAATTTCGGTGCGCAGCAGCAGGTACGTTGCCTTGAACGCCGGGCCGTAGAACTGGTTGGGCAGTTCGCCGGCCATGACCGAGAGCACGTTCAGGCCGTGCTCATCGTCGTTATACACATTGGTTTCCCGGTCGGGGAAATCGTAGGTGGCCAGTACCCGTTTTTCGGCAAAAAGCGGGGCCAGAAACGGCACCAGGTTGGCCCGCCGAAAGCCCGCATCCAGAATGGCCACCAGCATACCCTCGCCCCGGTAGCCCTGCCCGTGCATCTCGTCTATGCCCAGTTGGCGGAGTTGAAAATCGGCGGCACCGTAGGCCGGAATGGGTTCGGTTTGGCCAAATTTGTTGCTTTGCTGCGCGGGGGCGGTGGTTTGGTCTACCCGCGCATTGTTGAGCACGCGCCCCGTTTCCAGCCCGCCCACGTAGGGCAGGGCCAGCAGGGCGGGCAGTTGCGCGGCAGTGGCTTCCACCAGCGCGGCGTTGAGCCACCGCGACGTGTAGAGCACCCGCGCCCCGGCTTGGCGCAGGCCCTGCACGTAGGCGGGTACCACGGGCAGATCGCGGTTCGAGACCGGAATTTGTTGTTTTTGCCGCCGTAAAATAGCCCGCGCCGACAGGAATTTTTCGGGTTGGTCTACCCGGAAGGGCGTGGCTGTTTTATCTCGAAAAAGCAGCAGGTATTGGCCCGTTCGTTGGGCGGTGGCGGGGGCGGCAACCGCCAGCAGCACCAGCAGCAGCCAGCCGAAACGACTTGTTTGGGGGCCAATATTATTCTGTTCCATAGCTATTGAGGCGGTAATAGCGGCGGATACCGAAATCGATCTGGGCTTTGCCTACGCAGGCGGGGGTGGCAGAGCAAAATTGAAGGTAAATCACTTCTTTATAGACCAGCCCCACCAGCCGGGCATACACCTCTACCCGCCGGTCTTGGGAAACGAGCGTCGAATCGTTTTGTTGCACCACTGTGGCCGTCTGGGCGAAGGTCTGGTTGCCTACCCGGAAGGGTTCATCAACCCGTTGAAGTTCGTAAAAATCTTCGGCAAAACGGTTAAGGCGGTTGCCGTTCCAGCGGCTGCGGTTGGCCAGCGGGAACGTGAGTTTGACAAAATCAACGCCGTTTTCGGTTCGAACCAATTGCCGGCCATCGGTGCGGGCGGTCCAGACCGAATCGGGTTGCCAGGCGGCGCGGGCATCGGCCCGGCGAAACCGCTGGAGGCGGTAGGCGGATTGGCCGGTGACGTTGGTGTAGGCCGGGCCGGTAGTTTCTTTTACCTGGTACGTACTGTTGGCGGGCGGAGCGGTGAGCGAAAACCGTTGTTCGGTCACGTCGTAAATACTATAATTCCCTGTGGCCAACGGAGCCATATCCAGCCCTGCGTTGGCAGGTTCGGTGGCGGGGGTGGTGCAGCCCAACACACTTGCCCAAAGCACGAGATATAGGAGAGTCGGTAGTGGGTGCATAGGTGAGGGGAAGGTGATTTGGGATGGTGGATTTGGTCTCGGCGGCTTGCCTCCGCCCTGGGCCGAATACGATACGCCAATGCGAAAAAACCGCAATCCTAAATCCACCATCCCAAATCCTGTCTCAAACAAGCGCGTTTTTGAAGGCATAGGCCACCATGCCCGCCGTGTTTTTGGTGCCGGTTTTTTCCAGAATCCGTAGGCGATGGCCTTCTACGGTGCGCGGGCTGAGGAAAATTTTATCGCTGATTTCTAGCGTAGACATCCCTTCGCAGATCAGTTTCAGCACCTCTTTTTCGCGTTCCGACAGTAGCACTTTGCTGTTATACAGCACCGACTGTTTCACCGCCGTGGTCTTGTTGGTCATTTTCCGAAGCATGGCCCTCGACACAAATTCGTTGAGGTATACACCGTCGTCCATCACCTTGCGGATGGCCCGTTCCACCTCGTCGGGGTCCGAGTCTTTCAGCAGGTAGCCGCTCACGCCTTTCTCCAGCAAGTGAACTACCATCCGGTCTTCGTCGTGCATGGTCAGAATAATGATCTTGATGAGCGGGTAATGCTCGCGGAGGTGGTCAACGGTGGCTGTGCCGTCGAGCACCGGCATCTGAAGGTCGAGCAGCACCACGTCGGGCATTCGGCGTGGAATTTTGTCGATAAATTCCTGGCCGTTACTGGCTTCAAGCACCAGTTCAAAGTCTGGCACCTGCCCCAAAATAGAGGCAATGCCGCGCCGGAACAAGTTGTGGTCGTCTACCAGGGCTAGTTTGATCTTTATCATGTTGGGGGGAGCAAAAAAAAGCGCATGTACGTGGTTTTTAAACGGGTACGGGCAGGGCGGCGGGGTGCATCAAGTGGGTTTGGACGTGAATGCGCGAGCCACGGCCCGGTGCCACGTCGAAGGTGACGTGGCCGTCTACTACGGCCAAACGGCTTTCAATGTTGCGCAGCCCCAGGCCGCTGCGGCGGTCTTTCACGGCCTCGTCGTAGTCGAACCCCCGGCCATTGTCCAGCACCGACATTCGCACCGAATCGTCGAAATAAATAAACTGCACCTCCACCTGCGAAGCTGCCGCGTGTTTAATGGCGTTATTAATCAGTTCCTGGGCAATGCGGTAGAACATCAGGGCCTGGGCGGGGGGTATCCGTTCCAGCGGTTCCGGCGATTCGATGACCACCAGAACATCGGGGCTGCTGGCTTTTTCGGTCAGTTCTTCAATGGCGGCCAACAGCCCGAAGCGTTCCAGGGTGGTAGGCACCAGGTTGCGGCTTATGCGCCGCACGTTGCTCATCGTGTCGTCGAGCAGGGCGCGGGTTTTCTGGATTTGCAGGCTGTTTTCGGCCGTGCCGGCAATTTTGCGTTCCAGTTGGTTCAGGCTTAGTTTCGTCACCGAGAGCATGGTACCAATCTCGTCGTGGAGGTCGCGGGCCAGCCGCCGCCGTTCCACTTCCTGGCCAATAAACGTCGCTTCCATGAGTTCTTTCCGGTTGGCTTCGCGCAATTCGTTCAGGGCCAGCAAATGACGTACCTGCCGGTTTTGGTAAAAGGCCACAAACAAGATGATGAACATGGTCATCATCAGCAACGTTGCCGAACCAACGGCAATGTAGAGCTTCATGTACAGGTCCAAAGTCCGGGCCGGGGCGTAAGGGTGAGCCTAAAAATAAAAAACCGCCCACTGTTCTGCAACACTTGGGCGGCTTTAACCGGGCGACCGGGCCGAAAACTACTGCCAACGGTCGGTTTTATACCGAGAAGCTCTCGCCGCACCCGCACGTACGCGAGGCGTTTGGGTTCCTGAACTGAAAGCCTTTGCCATTCAGCCCGTCCGAAAAATCGAGTTCGGTACCGGCCAAATAAAGCAAACTTTTACGGTCTACGTAAATCTTGATGCCCTTGTCTTCCACCACATGGTCGGTGGGTTGTTGGGCCGTATCGAACTGAAGCTCATACATCAGGCCCGAACAACCGCCGCCCTGCACCGCCACCCGGATGGCAAAATCGTCGGTAAGGCCGTCTTTGCGGCGCAACTCAACAATCTTATCTTTGGCGTGTTCCGTTACCGTTACCATACTGACTCAGGGATATACTGGGTGAAAATGTAGCAGGAACGAAAAGCCATGTTCCTTCTTTAAAAACGACCGGCGGTTCTGTAAAAGTTCATGCCCGCCCCCACACACCTTGAACGGCCTCGGCTATACCCCCTAAAAACCGACCTATGTTTACGAATTTGGAACACATCGGCATTGCTGTCCGCGACCTTGACGCGGCCAACCAACTTTTCAGCACGTTGCTCAACACGCCCCCCTACAAAGCTGAGGCTGTGCCCACGGAGGGTGTGCTTACGTCATTTTTTCGATTAAATCAGGCTACCGGCACCACCAAACTAGAGTTACTTGCCGCCACCCGGCCCGACAGCCCCGTGGCAACGTACCTGGAAAAACGCGGCGAAGGCATTCACCATCTGGCGTTTGAGGTCTCGGATATTGTAGCGGAAATGGCCCGGCTGAAAGCGGCGGGGTTCGTGTTGCTCAGCGAAACCCCCAAACCCGGTGCGGATAACAAACTCGTGTGCTTTCTGCACCCCAAAACCACCAACGGCGTACTGATTGAACTGTGTCAGGAACGCCTACCGTAGAGACGCGATACATCGCGTCTCAGCCGCGTCCGGGTTACGTCAGCAATACGCCGCACCAAACCCCGAAAAAAAACAAAAAAGCCAAGTGAGAGTCTCGCCTGGCTTTCTGATTTACTCAACGTTATGAAAAACTTTTCTTTTCGATACAAGTATAACGGATGAAGGTGAACTTTCAAACAACGTACTAAAAATATTTTTCCTGAACTGGTTAAGTGGCTGATAATCAAAGCTAAAAATAAACATTAAAATTTTATTAAAACGTAATATGAGTAGTAGTAGCCATGAATTACACATGAAAGAATGAGCAATTAACACTAAAATGACTTAGTAAAAATACTTAATTTATACTACTGACCCGCGTCCGGGTTACGCCGTAATTTATACCACCGCCCCGTCGCGGAGGGTGATGGTACGGTCGGCCATAGCGGCGAGGGCTTCGTTGTGCGTCACAATAATGAAGGTCTGACCAAACTCGTGGCGCAGATCGAAAAAAAGCCGGTGCAGGTCTTCGGCGTTCCGCGAATCGAGGTTACCGCTGGGTTCGTCGGCAAAGACCACGGCGGGTTGGTTGATGAGTGCCCGCGCTACGGCCACCCGTTGCTGCTCGCCGCCCGACAGTTGCGCCGGAAAATGCCCCCGCCGCGCTCCCAGGCCCAGTTTGTCCAGTAAATGCGCCGCCCGGTCGCGGGTTTGGGCTTCGGGGCGGTTGGCAATGAAGGCCGGGATGCACACATTTTCCAGGGCCGTAAATTCGGGCAGCAGGTTGTGAAACTGGAAAATGAACCCGATTTTTTCGTTCCTGAACCGCGCCAGAGCGCTGTCTTTCAGCGCAAAAACGGCTTCGTCGGCCAGCGTCACTTCGCCACTTTCGGGCCGGTCGAGCGTTCCCAATATGTGCAGCAAGGTACTTTTGCCTGCGCCCGATGCCCCCACAATCGAGATTACTTCGCCCGCCTCAACGGTCAGGCTTACGTCATTGAGCACCGGCAGCGGCCCGTAGGCCCGGCGCAGGTGAGAAGCGGTTAGAAGCGGCATAGGGCAAATTTAGGCTAAAAACCCCGGTTTCAGGGCGGTAAAGCCAGTTACGAAGCGGAAATGGGTTTATACCTGCTACTAGGCAATACCAACTAGCACGAAAAAGACCCCTTCATCAAAACCTGTACCCGTTCTTACTATCTGGTTGGGCCACTGGCAACGTACCTGGTACGTTTGACCCGTTCATTCACCAATAAAAAGCCAACAATCATGGAAAAGCGGTTAGAACGCTACCTCGACGAAGCCCAGCTTGGGGGTGTGGCGGCAGGCATTGCCCATTATTTTGCCCTCGACCGGACGCTGGTTCGGGTGCTGTTTGTGGTGGGGTTGTTTGTGCCCACCATCCCGTCCATCATTCCGTACCTTATCTTGTGGGCTGTACTGCCCGAACGCCGCACCGGCTTGGCAACAACCAATCAATCAACCATTTTTTCAACCCCTGCTTTTACCATGAATTCACCCACAAAACGCCGCGAAGGAAACCTCATTGGCGGGGCCGTCCTGATCGTGATTGGTGTGCTGGCCCTGCTGGAACGCTACGTAAACATCGACTTTCGGGACATTTGGCCCCTGTTGCTGATCGGCTTTGGCGCGTGGCTTATCTTCCGCGACCGCAAAAACACGCCCCCTGCGCCCACCACCACGTACCTGGACGAGACCCCTGCGCCCCCCGTTACGCCCTCTACCGACCCCTACGACCCCAGTCGGCCCATCAACCAGTTGTAGCTCTGCCGTTTTATGAACTCCCAACGTACCCTGTTCTGGGGACTGGCCTGCATCACGCTCGGCGTGTTGTTTCTGGCCCGCAACCAAAACCTGTTCCCCCTGCCCGACTGGCAGTATGTGTATGGCCTGTGGCCCGTGCTCCTGATTTTGGCGGGGGTGGCCTTGATGTTGAAACAAAGCAAAACCACGCCCTTTTCCACTTTGGCCACCGTGGTGTTGGCCGTGGCCCTGCCGTTCTGGTTTTTCAGCTACGCCAGCCACCACCGCCACTTCGGGCGCGACCGTTCCATGGGCTTCAGCACGCCAATTCCGCCTACGCCGCCTACTCCGCCGTTTCCGCCGGGTACGAATGACGACGACGACGACGAGGACGGGGAGGATGATAGCGACAGCGATACGGACAACGAGAATCTGCGCTCAGGTACGTTCATGGAAGAGATGCCTACGCCCGCCCCTGCCACGGCCAGTTTTGTGCTCGAAGGTGGCGCGGCTACCTTCCGCATGGGCGAGACCACGGCCAAACTGATTGATGCCCGCACCAAAACCCTGAACGGTTACAGCATGAGCATCGATGGAGCTAAGTCTTCTCAGCCCAACATTCGGCTTACGCCCGCCAAAGACGGGGAACACGTCAACCTGAACTTAACGGATCTGAACAATATGGAGGGTTTCGGCGAAGTGGCCGTGCAGCTAAACCCCGCCCCCCTCTGGGATATGCAGATGGATTTCGGGGCCGGTAACGCCGATTTCGACCTGAGCCGCTACGCCGTGAAAAGCCTTAAAATTGAAGCCGGTGCGGCCAACCTAACCCTGCGCCTGGGCGACCGGGCCGAGCAATCGGACGTGCGGGTGTCGTCGGGTATGGCGGCTGTGACGATCAACGTACCCAAAGGCGCGGGGGTCAAAATCACCACCGACGGGGGCCTGAATTCGACATCCATCGATAGTGATTTTGATAAAACGGGCAGCAACACGTACCTGAGTCCGAACTACGGCACGGCGGCCAAGAAAATCACGATCCGCTACGACGGTGGCCTGTCGAGCCTTACCGTAGCCCGATATTGAGAAAATTTGGGGTTGTGGATTTGGGATTGGTTCTGCCGAGGCTAACAATCCCAAATCCCAAACCGCGACGGCGGACCGCCCCAATCCCAAATCCTTCTAGTCCTGGGTGCTGTTTAGTTTTTCCAATAGTTGCCGGTTAAAACTGCGCTCGGCTTTATAAAGCTCCTGCAACTGCGTGGGGCTGATTACCTTCAGAAACCGGGGCATATATTCGTCGTCCAGGTCGCCCAATTTTTGGCGAGATGTGTTCAGGTCTTTCAAATTCGAGAGTACGGAGGCATCGGTAGGGGCGGCAGATTGCCGCGAGTTTTCGCCGGTAAGTTGCCGCACTTTTCGGTTTAGGTCTTTGCGCTTGCCGTTGTACTCGTTATAAATGGCCCAAAACTGCGGGGCCTGTTCAGTGGTCAGGTTCAGGCGGTTGGTGATGTAGCCAATCTTAGCCGATTCAATTTTCTGATTGTCGTTTTGCGCCCAGGTACGTCCTACCGCAAGGGTCGTGAGCAGCAATAGGGTCAATACTACGTGTTTCATGGGTGTGTGTGTTGGAAAGGAGGGCCTTTAAGACCCTATGTTGGTTAACTCGTCGGTCAAGTCCTGCGTGTCCAGGTGTTGCCGGATGGAAGCTGGGGTCAGGTCTAAAAATTGGATAGTGGTCGAATCGCCGGTGGCGGTCAGGTTGGTTTGCTGGGTGGGGTTCAGGTCGGTGGGGTTCACGCCCTGCTCGTCCAAGTACGCTAAAATGGCGGTATGGCTCACGCCACTCAGGTTTTCGCGCCCAATGGAGTTCTGGCGTTGGGGCCAGCTAACCCACACCAACGTGGCCACCAGCCCCGCGCTTGCCAGCGTGGCCACCGTGCGCCCCCACGACCAGCTAATGAGCGGATTTTCTGCCGGGGCGGGGTTGGCCACCGCCACCCGTGCCTGTACCCGCGAAGCCAGCCCGTCGAAATAACCGGGCGGAACGCCAGCGTTTGCCGCCTCAAACGGATGCTGCCGCAGGGGGTGCCCGGCCTCAAGGTCATCCAGTCGAATTGGTTGTTTACTGTTCATGTAGCTTTGATTCGTTGCCCGCGCCGGGGTTTAACGATTTGTTAAAAAATCCTCGATCTTCTTCACCGCCAAATGGTACGACGCTTTCAACGCCCCCACCGACGTACCAGTGATGGCCGAAATCTCGTCATACTTCATGTCGTCGAAATATTTCATGTTGAACACCAGCCGTTGCTTGTCGGGCAACTTGATGAGTGCTTTCTGGAGGGCTAACTGCACTTCCTCGCCCGTGGGGCCAATTCCGGACGTAACAAAATCGGCGTTGGTTTCCAGCTTTTCCATCAACTCGCCCTCCACGTCGCCGATGGGCAGGAAGAACCGGCGGCGTTTTTTGTTCAGGAAATTGAGGCATTCGTTGGTGGCGATGCGGTAAATCCAGGTGTACAATTGGCTGTCGCCCCGAAACTGTTCCAGACTACCCCACACTTTGATGAACGTATCCTGCACCAGGTCGTCGGCATCGTCGTGGTCGATCACCATCTTGCGGATATGCCAATAAATCTTCTGCTGGTATTTTTTTACCATCAGGTTAAAGGCATAATTCCGGCTCGACGGGTCGCGGTATTTTTCGAGTAGTTCCTGGTCGGTCATTGGCATTTGTAGAGACGCAATACTTGCGTCTTGCTCCGGCGAAAGCAAAGGGGTAAAAATTGCTTACGCCAGAGCAAGACGCAAGTGTTGCGTCTCTACGACGGCGGCGGTGGTTACGATGATTTTCTGGCAATTGCCCGTTTCACGGCTTCTACGATGTTGACGGCTTTGAGGCCGTATTTTTCCAGAAGCTGATCGGGCGTACCGCTTTCGCCAAAGGTATCTTTTGTGCCGACAAATTCCTGCGGGCGGGGCAAATTTTGCGTCAGCACATGGGCAATGCTTTCGCCCAAACCGCCCAAAATATTGTGCTCTTCGACCGACACGGCGCAACCCGTTTTTTTCACCGAAGCCAAGATAGCCTCCGCATCCAGCGGTTTGATGGTGTGAATATTTATCAGGTCAATTTCAATACCCTCTGCCGAAAGCTGTTCACCGGCTAGCACGGCTTCCCAAACCAAATTGCCCGTCACAAACACCGAACAAACATCGCCCGCGCTCATGTGCCACGCCTTGCCAATCTCGAATTTTTGGTTGGCGGGGGTGAACACGGGTAGCACCGGGCGGCCAAAACGCAGGTACACCGGCCCCACGTGTTCGGCAATGGCGATGGTGGCGGCTTTGGTTTGGTTATAATCGCAGGTGTTGATGACGGTCATGTTGGGCAGCATTTTCATCAGGCCCAGGTCTTCCAGAATCTGGTGGGTGGCTCCGTCTTCGCCCAGCGTCAGGCCCGAATGCGAGGCGCATATCTTCACATTCTTCTCCGAATACGCCACTGACTGCCGGATTTGGTCATAGACCCGCCCTGTGGCAAAGTTGGCAAACGTAGTGGCAAACGGAATGTGCCCGCCAATGGTCAGCCCCGCCGACACGCCAATCATGTTGGCTTCGGCAATGCCGCACTGAATAAACCGGTCGGGAAAATCTTTAATAAAATTATCCAGTTTCAGCGACCCGGCCAGATCGGCGGTGAGGGCCACCACTTTGGGGTTGGTCTTTCCCAGTTCATGGATGCCCGCGCCAAACCCCGACCGGGTGTCTTTCTTGTCTGTATACTCGAATTTTGTCATGTCGTTATCATCAATTCGCCGAAGCGATGGTTTGCAAGTTGGTTAAAAAATACCGCGCCGAGGGGCAGTTGGGGTGCCCGGCAGCGCGTTCAATGGTAAAGCCGTTATTGACCATTGCCGTAGCAAAGCCTTTTTTATCCCGAATACCTCTGCCTTGATGTTGCATGCGTAATTGGTTTAGGTAGGCACTTGGTTTTTCAATTGTTTGGGGAAATTCACAAATTATTGGGGCATCAAACAATTTCGATAGAACAATTGAGTCTGCTAAAAACCAAGCTTCCAACTCTTGAATAGCTAAACAGGTGGTGAGGTCGTTTGCTTCATAAATTTCGGCTTTCGTTCTCGTTACAGCCTCATCTGTTTCAGCTTCATCTAAATCGCGCAACACAACGATCCAGTTGGCACCTCAGTTACGAAGCGTTTGCACTTGACTCTGCATACGCTGACTGCTTTGTGTCAAATTGCCTTTGCCGTCCATGTCAATCACATCACCCACCTGCTCAATCCCATGTTTAACCAGGTAATCTTTAAAAGCAGATGACCTTAATACAATCCGCTCGCAGCCACCTTCCACAATGAAGCCCACTTTCACCACGGCAATCCTCCGCCTAACGTACCTGTAAGCCACGCCTCGTCGGTCGGAATGTCGTAGATGTTCATTCCTTTAACCTGCCGGGTTCGCGTTGTACCGTCCTGTTTATCCACCAGCACAATCTCATCAGTGGTCAATTTGCGCACAATAGCTTCCGAGTGGGTATTAAGCCAGATGTAATGCCCTTTTTCTGCGCATATCTTCCGAAAAAACTCTACTAAAGACATCAACACTTCTGGATGCAGCCCGTTTTCTGGCTCTTCAATGCAGAGAAATTGAGGTTCATCGCTTTGGTAAACGGCTGTCAGTAAAGCAATTATGCTATGCGTACCATCGGAGATTAAGTCTTTGGTGAAAGGCCGCTCGATGCCTTGTTCATAAACCAATAACTCATCCTTCCCACTGAACGTACCTGAAACCACTTCCACGGCTTTGAAACCTGGGATAAATAGAGTCAGCCATTCGTGAATTTCTTCGTGCAGTACATGGTTGTTCAAAAGTCGCTTCAAAACCGTTTCCATATTGGAAGCAGAAATTGTAAGCCGTTTGTCGTCAGTGAAATTTAGTTTAGCAAGCTGCTTACTACCAATAAAAAGTCGGGTGAAGTTTCGGAACTGTTTGAGTGATGTTATATCGTCTGAACCAGCAGCGTCGAAACCAACTACGTCGTCAAATAACTCAAAGTCATTTTCCTCTAAAAAAAAATTGTAGGGCAAACTCGGAGTTTGTCGACGGGAAACGTGATTTATTCCGCCAAAGAGACTCAAAACTACTTCAGCAGGAAACCTCCCTGTTAAACTCATAAACTCCAACGCCTCAAAAATATTCGATTTACCCGACCCGTTGGGGCCAACAAAAACCGTGAACGGATTCGGCTCCAAAAGCTCAATCCGTTCAATGGACTTGAAATTTTCGATGACGAGGCGTTTGATCTGCATGACAGGCTGTTCCAGATTTGCAATCTGGAACACTATAATGGTGCGTTTGCAACGCAATTTTCTTTGTTGCTATTGCGCGTTATAAACGCGCTGTTAGCACGTTCCAGATTGCAAATCTGGAACAGTATCGGAGAAAACGTTTTAATAGTCTTCCATGCCCGCAAAAACTTGTAATTGGCCCAATGCACTGGCCATTTGTTCGGTGTTCAGGGCTGTGCCGTGCCATTTGTAGTTACCGGCCATAAAATCAACGCCGTAGCCCATCAGGGTGTGCATCAGAATCAGCGTCGGCACGTCCTGGTCATACTTGGCATCTTTCAGGGTCTTGATAATGTCGCCCATGTCGTTGCCCTGCATCTCGGTCACGTTCCAGCCAAAGGCGCGGTATTTTTCGCCCAGGTCTCGGTTGTCGTTTACGCCCGCTGTGGTGCCGTCAATTTGGGCCATGTTCAGGTCGATGATGGCCGTGAGGTTGCCCAGTTTTTTGTTCGGTGCAAACTGCGCGGCCTCCCAAATCTGCCCTTCCTGCTGTTCGCCATCGCCCATAAGCACATACACCTGCCGGGGGTCTTTGTTCAGCTTTTTGGCAAACGCCGCGCCCGCCGCTACCGACAACCCCTGCCCCAACGACCCCGATGCAATGCGAATGCCGGGCAGATGTTCGGCGGTGGTGGGGTGGCCCTGCAACCGGCTGTCCAACTTGCGGAAAGTAGCCAACTCGGCCACCGGGAAATAACCCGTGCGGGCCAGCACCGAGTAAAAAACGGGCGAGATGTGGCCATTAGAGAGAAAGAACAAATCTTCGTCTTTGCCGTCCATCTCGAAAACGGGTTTACCGTCGGTGCCCATTTTCTTTTTGAGCACCTCGAAATAGAGGGCTACAAACAGATCGGTGCAGCCCAATGAGCCGCCGGGGTGCCCCGAATTAACGGCGGCGACCATCCGCAAAATATCGCGACGTACCTGCGAGGCGATGTGTTCGAGTTGTTGAATTTCCATGTTTTTTATTCAGGCCGCGCTAACACCTGTTCGGCGTGGTTTTTTGTGTCGATTTTGTCTAAAATGCTGGTGATGAATCCGTTCTCATCAATCAGGAATGTCTGGCGCAACGTACCCATGTACTTGCGGCCGTACATCGATTTTTCGGCCCACACGCCGTAGGCTTCCACAATTTTCTTGTCGGTGTCGGCGGCCAGCGAGAAGGGCAGGTCGTACTTGGCAATAAACTTCCGGTGCGAGGCTTCGGGGTCTATGCTGACCCCCAAAACTTCGTAACCGGCCTTTTTCAAGTCGGCGTAGCGGTCGCGGAGGCTGCAAGCTTGGGCGGTGCAGCCCGTGGTGTCGTCTTTGGGGTAGAAGTAGAGCACCACTTTCCGGCCCCGGTAGCTGGAAAGCGTGAGGGGGTTGCCGTGCTGGTCGATGGTGGTGAAATCGGGGGCGAGGTCGCCAACGGAGAGGGCCATATTGTTTAATTTACCACAAACATAATGGTTGGGCGTTTAGGGTTCATGCCTCAGCGTCTTTTCCGGCGGGCGGGGCGCGGCGCTGGCGGGGTGGCAATGGCGGTGGTTAGTTCGGCCACGTTACCCGTCCGGTCACGTACCTGGAGCCTGACTTCGGTGCCTGGCTCGAAAAGAGTGGTGGCATCAAGTTTATCGGACCAGATCAGGGCGCGTTTGTAGTCGTACTGCATCAGCGTCCAGACTCCGCCCACAAACACCCGAAACTGGTCGATGCCCGACAGGTCGTCGCTGATGCGGGCCGTGATGCCGCC
>JAYUKZ010000160.1:0-1087 GCA_043763995.1 Fibrella sp. | reverse complement strand
CCCGTGGCCCCCAGCCGTTGGGCGAGCCGGATCATCTCGACGCTGTTTTCGGAGGCGGGTAGTAAATCGGACGTTCGGCCCCCGCAGCGGTGGGCCAAAATCTGAAACGGTCGTGGATTGAGGGGACGTTCAAAGGTCAGGGTCAGGGGGTTAGCGCGGGGCTGCTGCCCGTTGGTGTAGCTGCCCCGGAAAGTGATCGTCCTTTTTTTGGGCACCTGGCAACAACCGGCAGCGAGCAAAGCAGTGGCCCCTTCGTTTTTCAGGATCACCAGCCGTACTGTGCCGGTTTGGGTGTTGACCAGCCGCCGCCAAACTCCCTCAAACACCAGCGAATCGCCGAATTGGCGACCTTCGAGGACAAAAAAAGCGGCTTCCGGCTCGCAAAACAACGAGAGGTAGCGCGTGGTGTCGCCGGGGGCACGTACCAGGTGGCTCCATTTGGCCGCTATTTCGCGGCCAAACGCATCGGCCCCGTCGGTGGCGGTATAGACCCCTTCAGTGGCGGTGCGGGTCTGGCCCGGCAGTTGCCTGGCCCCGGCGGTATTCAGTTCGCCCAGTGGCCTAGGAAACGGAACGGTATCGTCCAGTTTCGGGCGGCAGCCCCCAAAAAAGAGCAGACCGGCCAGCAGGAGGGGCCAGGTACGTTGCCCGAAGAAAAACGTGGTCATGTTGTTGAGTGAATGGGTGGCTTGGTCATAAAAAGAAGCCAACGAAGGCTTCGGGGTAAAAAATATTGCGGTCGAAGGTGTCGTACAATGACCAGAATTGCCAGTTGAAATTGGTATACAAGGCCCGGAAGCCAATGGCAATGTGCCGCCGCCCAAAAAAAGCCTGCTCCAGCGTGACAGTGCCGCCGTAGCCGTTGAGCAGCACATTGCCCCGCTCGCTGAGGGTGTTGCCCACGCGGGAACGGTAGTACAGCCCCAGGTCTACCTCGGCCCGGAAGGTAACCAGCAAATCGCGCGAGGATCGAAAACCGATGGCCACATTGGGAATAGCCTGCACACCAAACCCCCGGTTGTTGAACTGGGCCAGTTGCAGCGAACCAAACCAGGCCCCGGCGTTGGCCCCCACAGAGGCATAAAAA
>JAYUKZ010000159.1:0-14152 GCA_043763995.1 Fibrella sp. | reverse complement strand
AGTTGACATCCGACACGCCGAGACTGGAATGGCCGAAAAGCGTGATGATGCCCACGCCCCGGTTCACCGGCCCGGCAATGGGCAGGTCTTCGGTAGGGTTGTCGGTCTGTTTCGACAGCGTTTCCACCGTACCCGCTACCACGGGGCCGGTCAAGTTTCGGGCAAAGTCGTCCACAAAAAGTCGGAACAGTGTCAGTTCCATGGCCGATTTTCCGCCGCTCAGGTTCAGCATCTGCTTCCGCCAGGGGGCCGTGTTGGGGGCGGCTTCGTGCTCTTTCAGCTTGGCCAGGTACGTAAGCACTTCGGCGGGGCGGGTCACGTAGAGGCGGCTGATGGCCACGCCCGGCACAAAGGCGGGCCGCCCGGCAATGCCCGCGACAATGGTGAGGTCGGAGCCGGGAAACCCCCCGTTCGGAATCATGTCGAGCGTATCGGCAAAAGAATTTTTGCGCACGTTCTGGTGCGGCTCCACCGACCGCCCCACCAGCAACATATACTTGGTATCGGCACTGCCCCGCGCCAGAAAATCGGCAAACCGCCGGATGGCCACCACCGACCGTTCGCCGTAATTGAACTGGTTATACAACTGGTGCGGACTGACGGTCAGCGTGTCGTAGGCACCGCCCGCCCCGGAGGCGCGGTAGGCGGCGTACTCGGCCACGGCATCGGGCGAGGCCGGGATGGGCAGGCGGGTGGCGGGGTGGGCAATGAGGACAAAGTTGATTTTGGCCGGATTCAGGTTCCGAAACACGACCCGCTGGGGTATTGATACAGACTCAAACACACTCACCATCAGCAACTTACGAGATGTATTGACCCCGCGTACTACGCTTGTAAACGTACCGTTGACCAACGTGCCAGACAGTATGACCGGTTGACCGGGCGTGGTAATGTCGAAAAAACGGGCCGTGGCCGGAACGCTGGTGAGCCGAAGCAACGCCCGCCCCCCCGCCACGGGGTTGAGCCGGAACTCGCGGTAGGTGTAGCCGCCCAGGTCGGGTTGGTGGGGGTACGTGGCCGTGAGCACCGCCATCGACACTTCATCGTTCTCGTTTTGCGGCGTAAGGGCGCAGGTTACGTGGCCCGAAACCTCGGAAGCTGAGAGGGAAATAGTCAGGGTTTTGGTCTCGAAATTGGTCAGCAGCAAGGGCGGCACCGTGCGCAGTTGGCTCCCGCTGCCCACCTGCACCCGCACGGCATGGGCAACAGGCGTGCGGCCAATTACAATCAGTTCCAGCGTGGGTGTGGCCAACGGTGTGGCAATGGCCTTGCCCAACAAAACCGACTGACTGTAGGTGGTTTGGGGCTTGATGGCCGTACCCATGAACCCCTCGCCCACGTCCTGACTACTGAGCAATACGCCGTTGCCATACGTAGACCCGGTGGGATAAATGGCCCCACCCGACCATTGGTCGCTGAAAACCCGGCGTTCTTCTGCCCAAACCCAGGCTTCGGGCACCAACGCCGATGTACCTGTGCCGGTGTCGAGGTCGGTGTAGGCCGTGATGCGTTTACCGGGCTGGGCATCGGGCCTGACGGTCAGGAAATAAGCCGTAGTGTCGGTGTAGAGGTTGAAATAGGGGTGCGGTTGCGCCGAAACCGGGCGGTACAGCACCGAGTCAGCCACACCGTCGGCTCCCTGCCCCAAAAATTCCAGGTAGTCTGTGGGGTCAAATTTCCCATCGGCTTCGCCCGCCACCACAATGGCTTGCTCCTGCCCCCGATGGAACAACTGAATGGCTTGGGGAACAAGCGTGGCGAGGGGCAAACCAGCCCGTTGGAGGTCGGCGTGGGTGACGCGATACAGCCCTTTTTGGGCAATGGGGATCTTATAATAAACCTGCTGGGTATTGATCCATTCATTACCGAAAACAGTTTTTTGGGCAACTGTTTGGTAACAGAACAGAAAAAACGTGACTGTCAGGTATACGCTTGATTTCATATGACCAACTGAAAATTCTCGACAAGGTACGTTTTTTCAAAATTTGCCCAACCCACTTCTTTGCGTTCGTAACCTTATCGTTCAATACGGGCAGCAGGAAGGGTGATCGGAAATAAACTCGTACTTTGCGGTGTGTCAACAGGTAACGCGCAAAAAATCGGGCAGTGGCTCAAACGAATTGGTTGGGTCGGGTTCTTCTTTTTTCTCATCAAGGGGTTGCTGTGGCTGCTCATTCCGTACCTGATTGCCAAAGGCCTCTGGAAGTAAGCCCCCGCGCCCCGTTCACTTTAGCGAACGGAGCGCGTTTTCAGCACGTTCAGCAACGCCGTTCCTATCCGGTCAATGGCCGCAGGTATCCACACGTACCTGGAACGAGGACGAGTCAATTGAACAACGAATTGGCCCGCCGGGAATCGAGCTTCAAAAAGATAAACAGCAGCAGCGTGAACGACCACAACGACGAGCCGCCGTAGCTGAAATAGGGCAACGGAATTCCGATTACGGGCATCAGCCCGATGGTCATGCCAATGTTGACCATCATGTGGAAAAACATGATACCCGCCACGCAATAGCCATACACGCGGGCAAATTTGCTGCGCTGTTTTTCGGCCAAAACAACAATGCGGCTCAACAGACAAACGAACAGTACAATCACCAGCAGACTGCCCACAAAACCGTGTTCTTCGCCAATGGTACAGAAAATAAAATCGGTGCTTTGGGCGGGCACAAAATCGAACTTGGTTTGGGTGCCTTCCAGAAAACCTTTACCGTTGAGCCGCCCCGACCCAATGGCAATTTTAGCCTGAGTCACGTTCCAGCCCACACCCAGGGGGTCAACGTTAGGGTCGATAAGCACTTTGATTCGGTTGCGCTGGTGGGGTTGAAGCACTTTATTCACAAAAAAATCGACCCCCGTGGCTGTCACCATCATGCCCGCGCCAACCAGACCAATGGCCATCATGCTGCGGGCGTTGCGGCTGTAGCGCGGCAGGAGCAAAATGACCACGCCGCACAACGCCGCAATGCCCAAAAACAAATAGAGCATCGGCACCATCAGGGCCAGCACCAGCAACGTGGCCAGGGCAATGCCCGCCAACGGAATCCAGCCGGGCAGCCCTTCGCGGTAGAGCATGATGACAAACGAGGCAAACACGAGCGTAGACCCCGTTTCGTTGGAAAGGATAATGAGCAACGCCGGCAAGCCAATAATACCGCCAATCCAAAGCAGATCTTTCTGTTTGCTGAGGTTGATGCCCGGCTGGTCGAGGTATTTGGCCAGGGCCAGGCAGGTGGCCAGTTTGGCAAACTCGGCGGGCTGAATGGACACGCCGCCAAACTTAAACCAAGACCGCGACCCGTTTACGTTGGCCCCAAAAAACAGCACCAACACCAGCATACCGATCATAAACAGGTAGAAAACGAACGCAAACGTATCGTAAAACTTGTGGTCGATGACCAGCACGCAAATGATGAGCAACACCGATGTACCGATCCAGAGCAACTGTTTACCTGCCTCGGTCGACATGTCGAACAGACTGGTTTGGGCTTCGGGGCTGTACACGGCGGCATACACGTTGAGCCAGCCCATGAGCACACAGGCCAGGTAGAGCACCAGCGTGAGGGTGTCGATACTGCGGGTCAGATCAGCGTTGCGGGCCATAACGGGGGTCAGTTGCCACCAACAGTGGTTTTGGCCGGGGCCGGGCGGTGGGTCATCAGGGGGCGGGGCGGGCGCAGAGTGTCGGGCCGGGGGGCGGTTGGACTGGGCAGCAGGGCGGGCTTTTTGGTGTCGCGGGGCGATTCGCGCGGTTGCGGCAGCATGGATAGGGGTGGCAGGTAATTTTGTTTCATGAGCCAGGTCTGGAGTTTGCGGCCCTGCACACTGGTGGTGCGGGTGAGGTACCGCTCGGCTACCAACGCCGCCGTGGAAGCCGCCGCCACCCCGCCCCACCCCGCGTTTTCCACAAAAACGGCAATGGCAATTTTGGGGTTGTTCATGGGCGCAAAGCCAATGAAAATAGAGTGATCGTGTTTATGACCGAATTTGGCATTTTGCGACGTACCTGTCTTGCCGCATAGCTCAATTCCGGGCAAATCGGCCTCTTTTTTCACCGTTCCAGCCATCACCGCCATCCGCATGCCTTCAATCACGGGGTCGAAATAGGGGCGGTCAATGGCGGTGTGGTGTTTAATTTTGTAGGTATCAGGGATGCCCTCACCAATTTTACCGATGCCGCGCACGTAATGGGGCGGGTAATACCAGCCCCGGTTGGCCAAAATAGCCGCCAGATTGACCAGCTTCAACGGGCTGATGAGCAGTTCGCCCTCACCAATGCTGAGGGAGTAAATATTGGAGAATTTCCAGCGCAGTTCGCCCCGGTAGGCTTTGTTGTACGTACCTACCGAGGGCAGGTTGCCCCGCAGTTCGCTGGGGAGATCAACGCCCAGCTTTTGACCGATACCAAATTTCTGCGAATGCTCGTACCACTCCTGCAAGCCCACCGCCGAGGCTTTGAACGTGTTGGGGTTGGCGTTGTGGTAAATATATTTTCGGAAGACGTTGTAGAAATACGGGTTGCACGAGAACCGCACCGCCCCCCGCAGGTTGTTTCCGCCGTGGCAGTGGCACCGCACCGGCGACCCGCCGTGGCCGTAGACCATGCCGGGCGAGAGCGACCCCTGCTGCTGGGCAATGAGGGCCTGAATGAGTTTGAAGGTGGAGCCGGGTCGGTAGCTGGCCATTACCGGCCTGTTAATCAAGGGTTTATACGGGTTGTTGATAAGTTTGCGGTAGTTTTTGCCGAAAAACCGCGACGACAGCAGGTTGGGGTCGTAGGTAGGAGCCGAAACCGAGGTCAGGATCTCGCCCGTGTTGGGATCGAGGGCAATGACGGCCCCCACGCGGCCCTGCATCAGGCTGTCGGCAAACTGCTGAGTGGCCAGGTCAATGCCGGTGTAGAGGTTTTTTCCCGCCACCGCCGCCGTGTCGAATTCGCCGGATTTAAACGACCCTTTGGCCACGCCACGCACGTTTTGCATCACGTATTTGATGCCCCGCTGCCCGCGCAGTTCCACCTCATATTGTTCTTCCAGACCGTTATGGCCCACATAATCGCCCTGCCGGTAGTAGGGCGTATCCTGGGTGTCCAGCTTTTTCTTGCTGATCTCCGATACATACCCCAGCGCGTTGGCCAGCGTGTGGGCCGGGTAGGTCCGCATGGAACTCATCACCGGCTCAAAACCCCGGTAATCCACCAGCGCATCCTGAATGCGGGCGTAATCTTCTTTGGATAGTTGCCGCAGAAAGACCGACGGTTTAAGAGACGAGTAGGCTTTGGCCAGACCCATAATGCTGTCGAACTCCGGGCGGGTCACGTTCATCAGCCGACAAAAGGCCAGCGTATCCGGGATTTTTACCCGTTTGGGGGTCACATACAGGTCATAAACCGGCGTGTTGTAGACCAGCAACTGCCCGTCGCGGTCGTAAACCTGACCGCGATAGGGCACTTCGATAACCCGTTTTATGGAGTTGCTCGACGATTCCAGCGCGTAGCTGTCGTCCAGAATTTGCAGGTAAAACAGGCGGGCGGCGTACAACAGACCCACCAAACAAAAAACGCCAATCAAGATGTACTGTCGATTCTCAAGCATGAGAATGTATTCTCCGGTTAATCAATTCGATGCAAAGCCCGTTGGCCTTCCTCAACAAAGTTACGCCGATTTATGGCCGGTAAAAAGGCTAAGTTTGCAGTCTCACCTAACTTCATCATCGTGTCGCCATCCGTTGCTCAAACCGTTGCCCGCCAGTTGCTCCAGATCGAGGCCGTTCGGCTTCAACCCCAAAACCCCTTCACCTGGAGTTCGGGCTGGCAGTCGCCCATCTATTGCGACAACCGCATCACGCTGGCCTATCCTGCCATACGTACCTACATTTGCCAGGCCCTTGCTGAGTTGGTTAGGCAGGAATTTCCGGCGGCGCAGGTAGTGGCGGGCGTGGCCACGGCGGGCATTCCGCAGGGGGTGCTGGTAGCCCAAGCTCTTGACCTGCCTTTTTGTTACGTGCGGCCTGAACCCAAAAAACACGGAATGGGTAACCAGATTGAAGGAAAACTGGAGCCGGGGCAGCGTGTGGTGGTAGTAGAAGACCTGATTTCAACCGGGGGCAGTTCGCTCAAAGTAGTAGAAACCCTGCGGCAGGCCGGGGCCGAAGTGGTGGGGATGCTGGCCATTTTTACCTATGGTTTTGCCCTGGCCGAAGCCAATTTTCGGCAAGCCAACGTGCGGCTGCACTGCCTCTCCAACTACGATACGCTCATCGAAGAAGCGCAGCAACTTCACTACGTAGCGGAGGCTGCGCTGGAATCATTGGCGGCGTGGCGGCAAAACCCCGCCATCTGGACAGCCACTTCTGTTCAGTTATGAGCAATTTTTTCACTGGCAAAACCGCCTGGATTACCGGAGCTTCCTCCGGCATTGGCGAGGCTCTGGCTCTGGCGTTGGCACGGCAGGGGGCACGACTGATTCTTTCGGCCCGCCGCGAAACCGAATTACAGCGCGTAGCAACGGCCACCGGGTTGTCCGCTGAAGATGTGCTGATTCTGCCCCTCGACGTGACCCACGAAGCCGACCTGCCCAGGTACGTTGCTGCGGCACTGACCCGCTTTGGCCAGATAGACTATGTTTTTCTGAACGCGGGCATCACCCAGCGTAGCCTGGTGCAGGACACCGACATGGCCGTTTTCCGGCAATTGATGGACGTGAATTTTTTCGGAGCCGTAGCCCTGACGCAAGCCGTTCTGCCAACGCTGTTGGCGCAAAAATTCGGGCATTTGGTCGTAACCAGCAGCGTATCGGGCAAAATTGGCGTAAAACAACGGGCGGGTTATTGTGCGGCCAAACACGCCCTGCACGGTTTTTTCGATTCGCTCCGGGCCGAGGTCTTTGCCAATGGGCTGCGGGTCACGCTGGTTTGCCCCGGCTACATCCAAACGCCCATTTCTCAATCGGCCCTTAACGGCACGGGCGGGGCCTATGGCCGTTCCGACCAAAATCAACAACAGGCAATGCCCGCCGAACGGTGTGCTAAACTGATGCTAAACGCCGTGGCGGCGGGACGCGAAGAAGTGACCATTGGCGGAAAAGAAGTACTGGGAACGTACCTGAAGCGGTTTTTTCCGGCCCTTCTTTCCCGCCTCCTCCGCAACCGTGGCCTGGAAAAGTAACGCGGCGTAACCCCTGGAAGGTCTTTGCTTACGCAAGCGTAGGGCAGAGGCAAGCCCTGCCCCTACAATGCCGTCGTTTCATGCCTTAATCAGCTGTTTTAAAGGTTCCTGTGTAGGGGCGGGGCTTGCCTCCGCCCTACGCCGATGCGTGAAACCTACGCTTGCGTCAGCTTTTGCCCCCTTCAGGGGGTGCGGGGGTTACGCCACGTCCGGGTGCGGGGGTTACGCCCCCCCTACTTCACCTTCGTTTTCTGTTCCATATAATCGACCGTGAGGTGACACAGGGACCGAACGCCCAACAGGAAACCGCTTTCGTCGATCTGGAAATCAGGCGTGTGGTGGGGGGCGGCATCTTCCAGTTTTTTGCCTTTGGTCATGCCACCCAGAAAGAAAAAGAAGCCGGGTATTTTCTGTTGGTAAAACGAGAAGTCTTCGGCTCCGGTTTGGGCCGGGGTAATCCGCACGTTATCCTTCCCCGCCAGGGCTTCCAGCGTCGGAATCATGCGGTCGGTCAGGGCGGGGTCGTTGAAGGTAACCGGGTATTTGATATCGATTTTTACGTCGGCTTTAGCCCCGGCACTCCCGGCAATGCCGGTGGCAATTTCATTTATGCGGCGGTGAACCAGCCGTTGCGCCTCCGGGCTGAAGGTGCGGATGGTGCCAATCATGGTCAGCTCTTCGGGAATAATATTTTGCCGAATCCCGCCGTGCATGGCCCCCACCGTCACCACGGCGGCGTTGTCGGTCAGGGTCAGGTTACGGCTCACAATGGTTTGTAGGCCCATCACCACCTGCGCCCCGGTCACAATGGGGTCTACCCCCGACCACGGGGCGGCTCCGTGGGTTTGCTTACCCCTGATTTTTATGGCAAACTCATCCACGGCGGCCATTGTGGCACCGGGGCGGTATTTAATGGTGCCCACTTCGGTTTGCGAGTTGATGTGCAACCCGAAAATAGCCTCCACTTTGGGGTTTTCCAGTACGCCTTCCTTCACCATCAGGGCCGCGCCGCCTTCTTCGTCGGCGGGTACGCCTTCTTCGGCGGGCTGAAAAATAAATTTCACCGTGCCTTTCAGATCACTTTTCACCGAAGCCAGCACCTCGGCCACGCCCATCAGCATCGCCACGTGCGAGTCGTGCCCACAAGCGTGCATGACCCCCGTTTGCTGCTTGTTATATTCCGTAGTTGCCACCGATTTAAACGCCAGATCGCCGCGCTCGGTCACGGGCAAGCCGTCCATATCGGCCCGGAGGGCGACTACCGGGCCAGGTTTACCACCTTTCAGAATGCCCACTACGCCCGTGATGCCCACGCCCGTTTTCACTTCCAGCCCTAGGGCTTGCAGGTGAGCGGCAATAATCCCGGCGGTGCGTACTTCCCGGTTGCCCAGTTCGGGGTTTTGGTGGAAATCGCGCCGCCAGCGAATAACCCTGGCCTCCACCCCAGCAGCCAGTTTGTCAAGTTGTGCTTTCATCGGGATGGGCTGGGCCAACAGACCCTCAGAGGCGATCAGCAAAAGTGCCAACAGTATACGTACTTGATTTCGGGAGAATATTGCCATGATGACGGGTAGTGACGGGTTTGACTGATTCACTAGCTAAACTACATGATTTCCGGTTAAATTCCACTACCGGATTACGGGCCTTAGGCATGGGCAGGCCGCCACGCTACGGTTCGCCACCAGGCATCCAGCAACTTGTTTCCGGCATTTATCCCAATTATTAATCCGGGAATTGGCGGCTCTTCCTTACTTTTGTACTGCCACCGTCTCAACAATCAACCGTTTTGATCAGCTTTACCCAACGTACCTGACCAGCAACACACCGTCTGCTTTCACCGTTTACTCATTTTACCAAACTGTTTACCCCCTTACCCAATCAATCAAACTAAACGTTGTCGATTACTATGAACAAACATGTTCTACTGAACAGGCTATTTTTTCTAGTACTAGCCTCACTCCTATCCACAACCGTACTGCTTGCGCAAAACCTGCGCATCACGGGTAGGGTCGTTTCGCAGGAAGACGGATCGCCCATTCCGGGGGTCAGCATTTTGCAAAAAGGTACCACACGCGGCCTTACTACCGACGTGAACGGAACCTACTCCATTGAAGTACCCGCCAAAGCCACGCTGACCTTCAGCTACATTGGCTACACCACACAAGACGTTAACGTGGGCAACCGCACGGTGGTAGATGTAACGCTGGTATCCGACAACCGCCAACTGAACGAGGTGGTAGTAACGGCCTACGGCTCGGTAAGCCGCTCGCGCAACGCCTCGTCTATTACCACCGTGAAGGGTGCCGAAATTGCCAACCTGGTCTCGCCTTCGTTTGATGCCCAATTGGCTGGCCGCGCCGCCGGGGTGCAGGTCACGGTGCCGTCGGGCATCATCGGGCAGGCCCCCCGCATTCGGATTCGCGGTACCAACTCGATCTCGTCGGGTGCCTCGCCGCTGATTGTGGTGGATGGCGTTCCCATCAACACCAACGACGTGAGTGCGATTAACTTTACCAACCCGCTGGCCGACATTAACCCGCAGGATATTGAATCGTATGACGTACTGAAAGACGGGGCGGCGGCGGCCATCTACGGCTCCCGCGCGGCTAACGGCGTAATTCTGATTACGACCAAAAAAGGCAAACGGGGCACCCCCACCCGCGTGAACCTGAACGTGACGGGCGGTACAACCTCTGCCGTCAGGACTTTTGACCTGCTGAACAACAACGAGTTTGTGGTCATTGCCAACGAGAAAATTCGCAACTCATCGGCCACGGCCCTGCCGCAGGCCTTTGCCGACCCCAACGGCACTAACACCAACTGGCAGGATTACGTACTGCGCACGGGCGTTTCGCAAGATTACAACCTGAACGTATCGGGCGGAACCGAGAAGACGAGTTACTACTATTCGTTGGGCTACCAGACCATCACAGGGCCGATTAAACCGAACGGCCAAACTCGTTACTCGTTTGCCACAAACCTGGATCATACCCTGAACAAAGCCATCACGGTGGGGGCTAAAGTGCAGGTATCGCAAACGTCAAATACGGGTCTAAACGCCGGGTCAAATGCACTGTCTGGTAATATCTTCAACGCCATTCGGGCATTTCCAAACGTACCTATCTTCGATGCCACTCACCCCACGGGCTACAATATTTCGTCGGATGGATCAACACTAGGCCGGGGGGCAAACCTACGCGGACTTAATGACAACCCGTCCAATATTGCCTTCGCCATCGATAACAACTTGCTCCGGTCGAAGACAAACCGGATTTTGGCCAACGCCTTTGCGCAGGTTAACTTCTTCCCCTGGTTGAATCTACGTTCACAAATTGGGGCCGATTACTCGCAACTGAACGATTTCCAGTCGCTGGATCCTCGCCACGGCGATGGGCGCGGCTCAAACGGCAGCGTGTTTCAAAGTGCCCGCGAAACATCGCGCTGGAACTGGCAAAACGTATTGACCGCCGACCATACGTTTAGCAAACTAAACGTCCTTCTAACACTGGGTAATGAATTTCAAAAGAGCGATCTTAGCATCATCAACTCCGGCGGTTCTAACTTCTCAGATCGGTTTTTCATACAGAATGGCCTCATTGGCGGCACATACGGTACGCAAACATCCAGCGGTACGTTTATTCCCACAGGGTTTGATTCGTACTTCGGGCGGGTCAACCTGACCTACAATGATAAATATACGGTGAGTTTGGTGGCCCGTAACGATGGACTATCGTCACTGCCATTAGCCAACCGCCGGGGTACGTTCTTCGGGGGGTCGGCTAGCTGGCGGTTGTCGCAGGAAGACTTTTTCAAGAACCTGGGGTTGGGCACTACCGTGAATGAGTTGAAACTCCGGGCCAGCTACGCGCAGGTAGGCAACGTAGACATTGGCTCGTTTCCCTACGTGGGCGTGTTTACCTCGGCGCAGTATGCCTCCCAGAATGGTATTGCCTTTGGGCAGGCGGGCAACCCCGATTTGCAATGGGAAGCCTCGACCAAAGAAAGTTACGGCCTGGACTTCGGGCTACTGGGCAACCGGCTCACGGGTAGTTTCGATTATTTCCGCAACAACATCGACAAGCTGATTCTGGCCGCGCCAACGGCCCCGTCGCTCGGTATTCCCGGCAACTCCATCAACCGCAACGTGGGGGCAATGGTGAATCAGGGTGTGGAGCTGACGCTGAACTTCCTGGCCGTTGACCGCAATGGCTTCCGCTGGACGGTGGGCGGTAACGTCTCGACGGTGCAAAACCGAATTTTGGCCTTGAACAAAGATGCCCTCACGGGGCTGGATCAACCAATTACGTTGATCTACACCCGTAACCAGGTGGGCTCGCCCATCTCGGCTATCTACGGGTATGTGTCGGGCGGGGTAAATCCGGCCAACGGAAACCCCCTGTTTGTGAAAGGAAACGGCCAAATTGTGCAACGCAACGCAATAACCGGTACCTACTCGTTCTACAACCCCGCTAGCCCCGAAACAGCCGGTGCCACCGCTGGTGCGGCCCTCTCGACCGATGATGTTTCGCGGAAAGATGCCAACGGCAACACCATTGGCGACCGGCAAATTCTGGGCAACGCCAACCCCACCTGGTTTGGTGGCCTGACCAACTCGGTGAGCTACAAAGGCTTTGATCTGGAGGTATTCATTCGGTTCTCTGGTGGAAACAAGATTATGAACGTTACCAGGCAGACTTCTTTGTTGAACCAAGAATTCGCCAATGGAGGCCGTGAATTGCTCAACCGCTGGACACCAGATAACCGCTTCACCGACGTACCTAGGCTGGTACTAAACCAAACTACTACTATCAATCTTGCCGGGCAATCGGTTAGCCGGTTTGTAGAATCGGGCGATTTTGTTCGGATTCAGAACATCTCGCTGGGTTATAATATTCCCAAATCGGTGTTTGGCAACGGGCAGGCTATCCGGTCGGTACGGTTGTTTGCGCAGGTGCAAAACGCCTTTACGTTCACCAAGTACACGGGTCTCGACCCCGAACTAGTCAACAGCAACACGACCAACTCGGCTTTCGGCATCGATTTCAACACCAACCCGATTTTTCGTTCGGTCAACTTCGGGGCCAACTTCGGTTTCTAATCACCCCCCTCAACAAAGCAGCTATGCGTCAGAATACACTGAAATACACAATACTGGGCGTGGTGTTCAGCCTGGCTTCCTGCCAGGTAATTGACCTGCAACCCCAAACAGCCCTGTCGGAGACAACGGCTTTCCAGACCCCGGAACGGATTGAACTGGCCGTGGTGGGCGTTTACGACGGTGCCCAATCGGGCTTTTATGCCGGTGGGGCCGTGCGCGGCTACCCGTTTGGGGCGGCACACCTGCAACAGGGCGATATGCGCGGCGAGGACATGGTAAGTATACAAGGGTTCTACAACATCACCTACTCCAATACCTACGATGCCACCACGCCCAACAATGGTTTTTTCTGGCAATCAATCTATGGTATGATAAACCGTGCCAATGTGGTGCTGGCCGGTCTGGATGCCGCTCAGCCGTCGGCGGCACTCACGCAGGCGCAAATCAACTCGTACCGGGGCGAACTGCGTTTTTTGCGAGCATTAGGCCACCATTACCTGCTGATGTTTTTTGCCCGTCCTTTTGGAGATAACCCGGGTGGTGCCTTAAGTGGCGTTCCATACCGCACACAGGCCGTGACGGGTGGCCCCTCCGTAGATGTGGAAGTGCAAAAAGGCCGTAACACTATCAGCGAGTGTTATAACCTAATTTTGCAAGACCTCGATTTTGCCGAAACAAACCTGCCCGCTAGCCGCACGGGTGGCCTGAAACTGACACGGGCCACGCAGGGCGCAGCTATTGCCCTGAAAATGCGAGTGCGCTTGCACCAGAACAACTTTGCCGAAGTAATTCGGGAAGGGAACAAGCTGTTGCCCGCCTCAGGTACATCTATCAGCCCCATTGGCGCGTATCAACTTACAGCTTCACCGTTGGGTGCGTTTGGGGCCGGTAATAAGGTTAACACCGAATCGGTCTTTTCTATCGAAAACAACGATGTAGATAATGCTGGTACAAATGGTGCCCCTGCCTCGATGTACACAGCATCAAGTGGTGGTGGCCGTGGTTTGGTGTGTATCAGCCCTATCCTTTGGAATCAGCCCTTCTTCCCCGCCACCGACCTGCGCAAGTCGCTTACAGTAACTACCCAACAGGATGCTCCCGGTTCCGCCGGTGCGGGCGGTATATTCACCCGCAAGTACCCCGACGTAGTAAACCGGTCAGATAATGCCCCCATGATTCGCTACGCCGAGGTGCTGCTGACAATGGCCGAGGCTTTGGCCCGCACCACGCCCAACTCGCCCCGTGCCCTGGCCCTTCTGAGCGAAGTGCGGAACCGGTCGGTGCTGGAAGCCGCCGGGCAGTACACGGCGGCGAGTTTTGCCACCGCCAACGACCTCACCCGCGCCATCATCAACGAACGTCGGCCTGAGTTTCTGGCCGAGGGCATGCGTTGGCTGGACATTCACCGGCTCTCTACCGATGCCACCTTCCGGCAGTCGGCAGGTATTCCGGCCAAAGTGTCGAACGCGACCTCAAACTACGCGCCGCTGTATACCAACGTGCTGAACACCACGTACATTCTGGTGCCCGAAGTGCCGTCGTCAGACCGTCGCTTCCTGTGGCCCATTCCGGTGGAGGAATTGAACGCCAACCCAATCTTGTCTGGCCAGCAAAATCCGGGCTGGTAAGTTTTCCAGGTACGTTCACAAAAAGACCGCAGCCGATCTGGCTGCGGTCTTTTTTGTGGGTGGCGTAATTTAAGCACAAGCTTTGCTGACGTGAACGTAGGTCTCACGCATCAGCATAGGGCGGAGGCAAGCCCCGCCCCTACAATGCCGTCGTTTCATGTTTTACCCACTGGTTTCGGAGACCAAATTGTAGGGGCGGACGGTCCCGCGTCCGGGCTCGCCTAGGCATGCAGCCGCCGCCCGAGCCGCGCGCTCAGGCCCG
>JAYUKZ010000158.1:0-3840 GCA_043763995.1 Fibrella sp. | reverse complement strand
AACGTAACCTCGATGCCGCCGAAATCTACGATCAGGTGGTGGAAATTGACCGGCAGGCCAAAACCACGTTCAACGCCCCCCTGACCAACATTGTGTATATGGGCATGGGCGAACCGCTGCTGAACTACAAAAACGTGCTCGAATCCGTTGACCGTATCACCTCGCCCGACGGCCTGGGCATGTCGCCCCGGCGCATCACGATTTCTACGGCAGGCATTGCTAAAATGATCCGGCAACTGGGCGACGACGGGGTGAAAACCAATTTGGCCCTCTCGCTCCACGCCGCCAACGATGCCAAACGGAACGAGATTATGCCCATCAACGAGAGCAATTCGCTGGCGAACCTGGCCGACGCGCTCCAGTACTTTTACCGAAAAACCGGCACCCGCGTTACGTTCGAGTACATTGTTTTTTACCGGTTCAACGACACGCTTCAGGATGCCAAAGAGTTGTTTGAGTTCACGAAGCGGGTACCGGCCAAGATCAACATCATCGAATATAACCCTATTGCCGAGGCTACCTTCACCAATACTGACCCCCAAACACTGGATAAATTTGCCGGTTTTCTGGAAAGCCGGGGCGTAACGGTTAACATTCGGCGGAGCCGGGGGAAGGATATCGATGCCGCCTGCGGGCAACTGGCGGGGAAAGAGAGAGCGTAGGGTCGAGGCTTTCCGCGCTTTGTGAGATTATCTCGTTTATTCCATAGAAATAGTAGAACAATAAGAACGGGTGCCGGTTAGGGAGGTAATAATTACCTTAATCAACACACGTTATGATCTTGAAAATGGACCGGCTGCCCATTGAGCTGCCAATACCAACCAACCCGTCGGCCAACGATGCGGCGGCAGTGCAGGAACTGCTGGGCGGTAAATTTGGGGAGATGTCGACCCTGATGAATTATACCTACCAGTCGTTCAATTTCCGGGGCCGCAAGAAACTTCGTCCTTTCTACGACCTCATTTCCAGCATTGCCGGGGAAGAGTACGGCCACATTGAGGTGGTCTCCTACACCATCAACCTGCTCCTGAGCGGCGTTTCGAAGCGCGGCATCGACCCAACTATTGCGCCGTTGGCCGAAGGCGTAAACGCCCGCAATTCGTACCATTTCAATAACAGCGGTCAAACCGCCCTGCCCATGGATTCGATGGGAAAATTCTGGGATGGTTCCAACGTGTTCAACAGCGGCAACCTGAAACTGGATTTGCTCCACAATTTCTTCCTGGAATGCGGCGCACGGGCCGGTAAAATGCGCACATACGAGATGGTCTCTGACCCCACGGCCCGCAAAATGGTAGGTTATCTCCTGGTACGCGGCGGCGTTCATGTGGTGGCCTACGCCAAAGCACTGGAAGTGCTCACGGGCGTGCAACTGACCAAACTGCTGCCCATTCCCGACCTAAGCAACGACAAATTCCCGGAAGCCAAAAAATTCATGGACGAGAAGATGCACCTAAAACTATACACTTTTAGCGAAAACGACTATAAACAAGCGGCCCTGATTTGGAACGGCGACCACCCCGAAGACGGCCAACCCCTGGAATTTATTCAGGGAGCTATTCCGGGCCACCCCACCCCCGACCTCGACGAGGAGCCGCAGCTTAACGCCCCCGGCTCAGACGAGTACGAATATGACCCCCAGATGTTTGCCGATATGGCGAAGAAAATGGGAATAAAAATGTAGGGAATGACCGTGCAGTCAGGTTCCTAACCTGACTGAAAATGGGTCCTCCGACCCAGGCCGAGCGAATTCCGTTGCCGTAGGCGACTTAGAGTTGACAGTGTGGCAAGTTTTATGTTTGCTCGGCCTGGGTCGGGGAACCCATTGGCAGTCAGGTTGGGAACCTGACTGCACAGTAGCACAGCGCACAAAAAAGGGGCTGCTCTCATAAGAGCAGCCCCTTTTTTGTGCGGGAATAGAATTACTTGTTCAATGAGTCGCGGCGAGCTTCGGCGGCGGCTTCGCGGTATTCTTTTTTCGACGAATCCAGTTCCATTTTCTCATCGCGGATTTCGCTCGTATCGCCCTCTGCGCGGGCTTCGTTCAGGTCATCCTGGTCGTCTTTTACTTCTTCGGCTTTATTCTCTTTCTTCGAGTCGCAAGCCACAAAGGTGGTGGTGGTCAGGAAGGTCATTGCCAGGGCCATTACCCATTGTTTGGTTTTCATGCGTTGTTCATGGTTTGATTAATCCATACCGGAAACATACACCCGCGTGAGTGTGTTCTGAAAACTGAGCCAACGGCCCCCTTGTGGTTTCTTGCGTTCTACCTAAAGGCGTTTTTCGTAACACAAAAACCGCAGATTGGGCCGGAAAGTCAGCCCAATTTCACCAGCGTATACGTACCCAGCGGCGGGGAAAAGCCGTTGTGTAGCCTGGTTTTGCGTGTTCGTGTCAATGCGCAACACCGCAATGCCCCGTTCTTTGGCTATTACGTCCGCCTGTTTCAACAACGCTTTGGCCACGCCCTTCCCCCGGAAGAGAGAGTCTACGGCCAGGCGGTGGGTCACAATGGCGGGTTCAGTAATGTCCCAGCCCACATCGGCGTAGGTGGGTTCCTGGTCGGTGGTGATGGCCGAAAAGCCCGCCGGTTGCCCGCCAACTTCGGCTACCCAAAGCTGGTTTTGAACGATGTCGGCTTCCAGTACGGCCCGGTTTGGGTAGGCCGAATCCCACTGGAAATTGCCTTCAGCCTGCATTTGCGCCACCACCCGCGCCAGCATACTCAACAGGCCAGGTACGTCGGAAAGGGTGGCCAGCCGGATTGTCGCGAGCGGCGGGTTTGCTATTGGCGTTGAAACCCCCATCAGTCCAGGCCGGGCCAATCCAGGCCGGGGCGTTTAAAGGCGCGGGACTGGGGAAAAAGGGCCTCCAGTTGCCTCGTTAGCTGATTCAGTAGCACCAGCACATCCAGCAAACTGTCGGTCTGGTGGGGGTACAGGTTCAGAATTGTTTGCCAGGCAAACAGCGACTGGTCGATACTGACCAGCACCAGTTTGGCTTTGCCGGTGTAGTAGGCCAGGAGTTTTTCGTGCGTGGTGGGTTCGTCCAGGGCGCGGAGGGCGGCTTTTGTTTTGAGGGGAATGAGGGTGCGGTACCACCGAATTTGTTCGCACGCGCTGCGCAGGGCAGTGAGTTGGCCCATAGCCTCGGTTTCGGTGCAGAGGCCCAGCCGCACGTTTTCCAGTTGCTGGTATCCGGCTTCGCGCAACAGACTCCGTTCGTTGGCCAGCCAGGTGCCGGTTTGGGTCAGGTAGGCCATAGCCAGCAAGGCGGCAGGGTGTTGGTTGGCGCGTTGGGAACGTACCAGGGCTTTCTCTTCCAGCGTTTGTTGGTGTGCCGGAGCAATGGTGCGCCCATCTGCCCCGGTCGGAGTGTTTTTGTCCAGCTTTTCCAGATACTGCCGGGTCATGTCCAGGGCTTCGGTCAGTTGTTCAACCAGCCAGGCGTTGGGGTCGGGCGTACCCATAAGGCCGTTATCCTGTTGAAGCTGGTAACTGCGGCAGCGGGTAGTAAACAGGCACCGCTCGCACCACGAATCGCAGTAGTCGTAGATGCCGGGAATCAATGTTGGCGGGGGGGCAGATTCAGGGTCAAGCGGCATATGGTTCAGGTTTACGTGACGGTGATGTTATTCTACCGTAAATATAGACCGTTGACCATCAGGTCGGTTTAGCCCTTCGCCACATTTTTTTGCCCTACATTTAGCTACTTTTCGGCACATTGCCGACAACATGGGCAGTAGTAGCCCTAAAAACGTTTTCGTATGACCTCTTTTGATAAACAAGTAGTTTTTATTTCGGGCGCGGGTTCTGGCATTGGCCGGGCCACCGCCGTGGC
>JAYUKZ010000157.1:0-1096 GCA_043763995.1 Fibrella sp. | reverse complement strand
CCGGCATGAGCCTCTATGCCGCCACCAAAGCCTTTGTACTCTATTTCAGCCGGGGTTTGCACCACGAACTCTCAGGTACGTCGGTGAGCGTGACCTGCATCAGCCCCGGTGCTACTGACACGGGGTTCAACGACCGGGCGCAGATTAACGATAAAGCGCGGCAGGCAGCCAAGAAAATTACCATGTCGCCGCAGGCCGTGGCCGTGCAAGCCGTAGAAGCCATGTTAGCGGGCAAAGCCGAGGTCATTACCGGAGCCATCAATAAACTTGGGGCGTTTGCGGCGTGGCTGTTGCCCAAAGCCCTGGTGGAAAGAACGGCTTACAAGATTTACAAAGAGTCCTGACCAGTTGGGAGCAATTCAGTGAAAGGTACGGGGCGATTCACGCTTTCTTCCAGCGAAATGAACGTCTCCGTGCGTTGAATGCCGACGACCTTCTGGATTTTGTCGTGCAGCACTTCGCGCAGGTGCATGGTGTCGCGGCAAACAATTTTGGCGAAAATACTGTAGATTCCGGTGGTGTAGTGAATATTGACCACCTCCGGGATGGTCATCAGTTGTTGGGCCACCGCGTCGTAGAGCGAGCTTTTGTCGAGGTAGATGCCCAAAAACGCGCTGATGTCCCAGCCGAGTTTGGTGTGGTCGATGAGCAGTTGTGACCCACGCACCACGCCCATCTCCTCCATTTTTTTCATCCTGACGTGTACCGTGCCGCCCGAGACGAAGATACGTTTGCCAATTTCGGTGTAGGCCATCGTGGCATCCTGCATCAGGAGGGCCAGAATTTTCAGGTCTACGTTGTCAATTTCAACATTTTTTGCCGGTCTTTCCATACGTTTATTGATGAATCAGCAACAAATGTAGTGTTGATTTGTGTATATTGTAAATATTATTCATTTTTTATAGAATACTTGTAACGCGTTTTATTCTGCCATTATCTTTGCAGAGCCAAGCCGGGTAGCTGAATCAGCTAGCCGGGCGGGGCAATGAGTATCTTGTAGGGTGTCGAAATTGGCAGACGTGCCCTCCTGTCTCGGGGGTGGTGATAAGGGACAAACGCAGTATAATGCCGCTTTGCGGACTTCGTTTCTCGGAGC